>JBNKMF010000001.1:0-56320 GCA_050292965.1 Gammaproteobacteria bacterium
AAATAGTAATCTGTCTTCCTCTTCTGGGAATATCGTTCTCGATTCAGCTGGTGGGATTTCTATGGGTGGTGCGACTTCAACAGTAGCCAGCAATGGCAATATCTCTTATACAGCAGAAGGTGATATTGGCGTTGGATTTCTCTCTGCAAAAAATCACTCCATTAGTCTCACTTCTAAAACAGGAGCGATTGGCGATTCTAATCAGGGTTCAACTAATATATTGGCTAACACGTTAACGATCAGATCAGAGATCGGTATAGCTACTGCAGGTGAAAAATTAAATACACAGGTTGCAGTGATGGATGTGGTTAACTCGGGAGCAGGTTCAATCTATATTAATCAAGTTGGAAATATAGAAATTGTTAAGTTACAGGCTACAGCAGACAATAGAGAAATTTTCTTTGAATCAGATGCCGATATCATCGTTGATAAGGGCAGTGTTGCTGTCAATCGTAATAATGGTCTGTTACGTATGAACACTGAACATGGTAGCTTTTATGGTGAAGAAACCTTTGATTATAATAATGCGAATATTACCGCTAATACGGCAACCCTTTTTACGGTGACCGGTACATTTGGTACGATTTCCAGGCCTATTCTTTTTGATGTACCTAAAAGCGGGTCGATCTATATCGATGCAGAAACCAATAGAGTACTTTTTTATCCACAAAGACCTGATGATCTGGTTACAACAGGTCTCGATATCGGTTCTTTAGGTGTATTACAGGCAATATCTGGCGAGCAGTTGGTAGAGGTTGAATCACTAGGAGATATTAATCCAGCGATCTTCACAGAGTTAAGAAACTACAGCACTGTAGATATATCTATCCGCATGCCTCGAGATCAATTATATGATGACGAATTAAGTGAAGAATATCGAGAAGAGGCTGATAAAGTATCACTGACCTTTTAGCAGGCTACCGGTATATACGCTACGTGATTATTATACACAGTAATGTCGACCTATTAACATTCGCTGAAGTTATATCTAACAAACAAACTTGAACCGCTAGTTAATATTGTATCTAATACCCGGCGGGGAATAGAATATAAAATTTTTGAAATGGAATTAAAATTGAACAAGGTTTACTCGCAACTCTTAATCATATCGTTTGGAGTTTTGGCATCTTTTAGTTTGTCAGCTGATTTTTTCAGCATGCCAGAAATTACTGAAATGCCTAAAATGGAAAGAAAATCTTTGCTTAAGGACCTGGATATACCAAGTGTTCGAGACAGGGATCCTGACCCACAATCTGGACCAAGATTGAATGTTGAGAGATTTAAGATTGAGGGCATAGTAGAGTTTCCAGAATTAGGTATTACTAAAACCGATATCAATAAATTAATCGAAGGTATACGGTTTGATCTCATGCAAGAATATGAGGTTCAGGAGTCGGGTTTTACCAAAAAGGAGTTAACAGAAGTTTCAAAATTATTAGTTGAGATTGAAGAAGAGACTCAAGACAGACATGTTTCTGAACTTGAGGTTCAGCGTCTTATCTGGCTGGTACGTGAACAGCGCTCGAAACGAGGAGTAACACTGGGTCAGATTGAAACTGTTGCAGATCGAATCACTAAGTTTTATCGAGAAAGAGGTTTTATATTGGCAAAGGCTTATATACCTCAGCAACAGGTTAGGGATGGTATAGTTACTTTGACAGTTTTATTAGGAACATTGGGTGAAATTGATGTACAAAATAATAAAGCATATGAAAGTAAAATTATTGCCGCAGCCTTTGACAATTTGTTAACGTTACCTGTTACAGATAAGTCGGTTGAGGAAAGCTTATATTTAATCAACGATTTTCCAGGTGTAACAGCGACAGGTTTCTTTCAGCCTGGAGCACAGGTTGGTGATACTAAACTCTCGATATTAGTCAAAGAAGAGAGAGCATATGATGCGAATATCCGACTGGATAATCATGGTTCAGATCTTACAGGAAAGTACCGCGTTTATGCTGAAGGGCTCTGGCATAATCCAATTGGAAATGCAGATCAAATGAAACTTGCGGTGTTAAAAACTGTAGACCCGAGTAACTCAACCTATTATCAGTTTCGTTATTCTTCCAGAGTTTTCAGTCCTCGTTTTGATTTGGGTTTCGGTCTATCAACTAATGATTTTGTACTCGGCAAGGGAAGTAATGAAGCTATCAATTATTTAGGTGTTTTTGGTGAAACCAACCAGTCAGATATTACCGCGACCTATCGTTTTAAGCGTAGTCGTACAGCTAGTTATTATGGCGATATTATATACAATGATATAGGGTCTAAAATTCGCATGGATGCCTGGGGACAAGCTAATGATGACAGATATGATGATACCGTATCTAACCTGTCGTTAGTCTTTAGATTTGATGTGCTCAATGAAGAAACTAAAGTATTACATCAAGGAGATTTTTCATTGATTTCTGGTAGCTTTGATAAAGGTGCCGCGGAAGGGCAGGATAAAAACTACTATATATTAGGTGGAAATTACTCTTTACTGACTTTTTGGCAAGTTCCTTTATTAGACCTGGACACACGCCTTATTTACCGAGGATCAGCTCAATACGCAAGCAGCAGTTTATCATCGATTAATCAGTTTTCTCTTGCTGGGCCAACTCGGACTCGAGGTTATCAGTCAAATCAGTTTTCAGCAGATAATGCCATATATTTAGGTATAGACTGGATTTTTAATGCCCCCGAGTTTATGGATATCGATATTGGAGATAGTAACTGGCGAAAAATTCTGTCACCCTATCTTTTTATGGATATTTCATGGGGAGAAGTTATTTCTATTGATGACGTTACAGGGAATTCAAACGGTCAGCTTATGGATGTGGGATTCGGTTTACAATATTCATACCGACAACAAATCACTGGTAACTTACAATTTGCTTTCCCAGTGAATGAAAGTTTTAGTGATGATGCTATTACTGTGCCCGACGATAATGTGAGAGTGGTTTTTGATTTTCAATACAGTTTTAGGTAGCTAAGTCACTACATTTTTAGGTGGCTAAGTCATAGGTCAAATTAATTTTATATTGCTCGAAAAAAATGTAAAAATTTTACTCATATACCGTTGTTTATTTTATAGAATTGAATTAAAATTTACGAACTATTCAACAACAAAATGGAAAAGGAAAAGGAAAATGGCTATATACTTACTATATGATGGAATTAAAGGAAATGTGACTGCTGATGGTTATAAAGATCATATTGCAGTACAAAACGTCCAATTCGCCGTAGGCCGCGGCATTTCAATGGAAGCCGGCAATCTATCTAATCGTGAATCTACACGTCCCAGTCTAAGTGAAATCACTCTTACCAAAGCAGCCGATAACTCTGTAACGGCAATTTTTAAGGAGGCTGTGACTGGTAGTGCCGGTAAAAAAGTCGTCATTAAATTTGTGCGTACAGGTGCTGATAAGGTTCAGGAATTCATGGACTACACTCTTGAAAACTGTCTGGTTAGCGGATATTCAATTTCCGCCGACTCAGAAGGTGAGCCAATGGAAAATATCACGCTAAGCTATGCCAAAATCATGATTAATTACAGTGATTTTGACAAGACTAATAAATCAGGTAATCCACAGCGCGTTGGTTACGACCTGGAAACTGCGAAACCGTTATAATTTTGAAGTTTGAAAGCAGTATATCTGCTTTCAACTTTCACGTACATCTTCGTAGTATCTGATTTAGGCGATACTCATTAATTTTCGGAAATAATCTCTGGTGATAGTATCCAGAGATTTTTGGTGATTATTATTGAGAATCAAGGATAGATGATTCGCAAAATAAAGGCGTAATTATATGAGTCAGCTCACTCAAGAAAATAGACTACTATCAATCTCGACTGCTCTTCCAAAAGATGAGTTATTGCTAACTTCAATCGAAGGTATTGAGTCTGTCTCAGATGTATTTGAATTCGAAATTCAGGTTCTATCAAAAAATCACAGCTTAAAACCTGAACAACTGATCGGCAAACCTGCGACAGTTACCATTCAAAATGATATTAAAAGAACTTTTAATGGTTTTATCAGCCGCTTCGTTTATGGCGAAGTAAAATCAGATAATCTCCGCACCTATCAATTAACTATGGTCCCCTGGTTATGGTTTTTAACCAAAACCAATGATCATAGGATTTTTCAAAATAAAACAACCAAAGATATCGTTACACAGGTTTTTAGTGACCTGGGATTTAACGATTTTAAATTTAAGGCTACCGGTAACACGACCCCCCGCGAGTATTGTGTTCAGCACAATGAAAGTGACTTTGAATTTATTTCCAGGCTACTGGAAGAAGACGGTATTGCATATTACTTTGAGCACATTAATGACTCTCATATGATGCATATTGTCGATGCGCATAATGCGTACTCAACCTGTAAGGAAACAGATCTAACCTATTCAAAGGGCAATCAACCCAATACTCAGCTCAACCGCTGGGAGCATCAGTATGAGTTCAGAAAAGGTAAATGGACTCTAGATGATTATGATTTTAATAGCCCTGGCACTGACCAGTTAAAAGCTAAAGACTCTACCAGTAAGTTTGCCAAGGCTAAATCTTACGAGCATTACGAGTATACGCCTTACCATGATTTTTCAGGTATCAATGATTTAACTGAAAAACGTATTCAGGCTGAAGAAGTTCCTATGAACACCATACAGGCCTCTAGTGACTGCTCCAGCTTTTATGCAGGTGGCAAATTCACTTTAAAAAAACATGCAGTCAAGGAAGAACAGGGTGAGTATGTCATCACCTCAATACATCATCGAGCCTCTGATGACAGTTATCTGGCTGGACATGAAGGTAGCTCTGAATACGCTAATGACTTCACCTGTATCCCTGACAATGTCTATTACAGACCTGCACTAATTCATCAAAAACCCTGGATGCAGGGACCTCAATCAGCTACGGTTGTTGGTCCTTCTGGTGAAGAGATTTATATTGATGAATTAGGTCGGATCAAAGTTCAGTTTCATTGGGATCGCGAAGGCAAACGCAACGAAAACAGCAGTTGTTTTCTTCGTGTCATGCAACCCTGGGCGGGATCAGGTTGGGGCACATCGTTTATTCCCCGTATTGGCATGGAAGTCGTGGTTAACTTTTTTGATGGCGATCCTGATCGCCCTATTGTTACAGGTTCCTTATATAACGGTGACAATGGCATACCATTTAGTTCTAAAACCCAGTCTGGAATTCGTACTCGCTCTACCAAAAAAGGTGCTGCATCTAACTGCAATGAATTTCGTTTTGATGATTTAAAGGGGGCTGAGCAGATATTCGTCCACGCTGAATTGAATATGGATACCGAGGTCGAAAATGATGAGACACACTCGGTAGACAATGACCGCACGAAGACTATTGGTCACGATGAAAATTCATCAATTGGTAATGACAGAAATAAATCTGTTGGAAACAATCAAAGTGAATCTATAGGCAAAGATAAAACCATAGACGTTGGTGCGAACCATACAGAGTCTATAGGCAAGAATATGTCAATCACTGTGGGTGATAATCTTAATGAACAGGTTGGCAAAAAAATACTCATTAATGCAGGTGATCAAATTACGCTGCAAACCGGTGCGGCATCGATTGTGATGAAAAAGAATGGTGATATCTCTATCAAGGGTAAGAATATTGTCGTAAATGGCTCATCCAATGTGAATGTTAAGGCAGCTAGTAATATTACCCTCAAAGCTAGTAAAGTCTTGAATAATTAGGTATGAGGAATTGTGAATAAGACTACGGTTCCAATTGATAATAATTTACTGACTTTTGAGTATGCTCTACCTCAAGGTGAGGTCATAATTGGTGAGCTCGTTCAATTGAACCCATTGGGTGAACCTATGGTTGATTTCGCGATAAATCAAGCTCAAGTTCCATTGGTATCAATTTCTACTATTTCGATAACATCTAAGCAGGTAGGGCGCAAGGTTGTTTTAATGTTTAATGGAGGGGATTTAACTAAGCCCATCATTATAGGTCTAGTTCATTCTCCCTTGCAGGAAATGATTGAAAATTTCGAATTGACTACTACTCAAGCTATTGATAATGAGGTTATTACCGAAGAAGCAAATTCTGCCCCTCTTGAGCTTTCAAAAACGACTACGGTAGTTGATGGAAAAAAAGTTCAAATAGAAGCTCAGGATGAGATAATTCTTAAATGTGGCGAGTCCAGTATTACGTTGACCAAAGCCGGTAAAATAATGATTCGTGGTAAGTATCTACTTAATCGTTCTACGGGTGTAAACCGTATTCTGGGCGGTTCTGTTCAAGTTAATTAGTATTTTACTCTGAAGACTAAACCCCATGCTACAACTTGAAAATAAAACCCCCTTTGCTGCCAATATGACAATTTTCCCAAACGAGTTAGGTATTGAAACGCTCTACCTTATCGTAAAGGCCAGCTTTTATATAGGCGATAAATGGACATTGTTAGAAGATCAGTTACCTCCTGTCGAAGCAGATGTATATTATGGTGAACCAGAGACTTCAAGTCTCAAATATGCTTCTGATTACCATGTAGGTAAACCGAGTACAGATATCATCATGAATGGACTAGCCTGCGCTCCAGGCAATGAAGAAGTCACAAAGCTTGATGTAAGTTTACAGGTTGACTCATTAAGAAAAACTGTGCAGGTTTATGGGAATAGAGAGTGGCAAAATGGTTTAATATCAAACCCCCAGCCTTTTGTAACAATGCCTTTGGTGTATGAAAAAGCTTTTGGTGGTTCACACTTTATTGATGGTGAACTCGATTCTGCCGATCAAAGAAACCCTCTAGGTCTTGGGTATGCGGGTAGTCGTAATGTGTCTGAAATGAATGGAGTGCAGCTACCTAATCTTGAAGATCCTGCTCATTTAATTTTATCTCATGAAGATAAACCAACCCCTGCCTGTTTTGGATATATCCCTCCAGGATGGGAACCCAGAGTCAAGTTTGTAGGAACCTATGATGATGTCTGGCAAAATCAAAGAGCACCTTATTTACCAGAAGATTTTGACAACAGATTTCTGAATATGGCGCATCCTGATCTTGTATCACCTTCGTATTTACAAGGGGGCGAGTCTGTGTATATCTATGGTATGCATCCAGATGGAGAGATGAAATTTAACCTGCCTGTGGTGAATATTCATTCATCTGTTAATATTGGGAATGAAGAATATTCTACAAAATTAAATCTTGAAACAGTTTTACTCGAACCCAATCAAATACGATTAAGTATGGTGTGGCGTGCTGCTTATCCCTGTGATAAGAAAGCACTCAAGATAAAGAAAGTTAAAGTCGCTCTTAAACGATAATTGATAACAAGGATTTCTAATGGCACAGACAACGTTTGCAAATTCACGAGGCATCTCACATAAAGGTAGTGGTGGAGTTAGTACAGTATTCCCTGACGTTTGCCTGACTCAAATTGGAAACGCAGTTGTACCCATTCCTTACCCCAATATTGGTAAAGCGTCTGATACTGTAAAAGGGCCAAAATCTGTTACTACCGATGGGAAGATGCCCATGGTGAAGGGTTCAAAATATAGTAAGAGTACAGGCGATGAATCGGGCAACAAAAAAGGGATCAAGAGTGGAACCATCAAAGAAGAATGTGAATTTATGATGTACTCTTTCGATGTGAAATTTGAGGGTAAAAATGTTTGTCGGCTAGGGGATCCACTTTTTCACAATAAAAAGAACATTGTGGGATAAGCCTACCACGAATGAATATGGCAGCCTCACCAGAAAGCTTTGCATTAAATGCTTATCGAGATATCTATGAACAGTATGTTGATAATGCCTCCTTCTTATGGGTTTTAAGATCCATCGCAGTCAATCAACCTCATTATTATCCATCAGATATTGAAGAATTAGATCGACGCATAGAAGCCCAACTGGATGGGCTGATGAATTCGATAGACATTGCCTGGCCTGTTTGCCTTGATGGACTTGAGCTGGAAGAACCCGGCGAAGTTTTTACGGCTGCCGTCGTTGCTTTTAGAAGTCATGATATGAATAAAATTCAGCAAGCGGTAGAAGTCGGACTTTCGAGTGAAGCTGCCGTAAAAGGCCTGATTTCAGCACTTGGCTGGTTGCCTGAAAAACTGGTACATAGCTGGATAAAAAAATTCTTTACCAGTAAAGATCTCAATCATAAATTTCTTGCAATAGCTGCATGCAGTGTACGTAGAGAAAATCCTGAAGAATATTTAAATACCATTCTGGAACGGGCAGACTGTAAAACTCATATCAGGCTATATAGCCGCTCACTAAGATTGATTGGCGAATTGCGAAGACTGGATTTAATGCCATATCTCGAAGAGGCACTAAACTCGGATGATGATTCTATTCGGTTTTGGGCTATATGGTCTTCAATCCTGTTAGGAAAGCATGAAATAGTCAAAAATCTCGAGCCCTATGTTCTTAACACTGGCCCCTATCAGGAGCGGGCTATCAATATAGCATTTAGAGTACTTCCTGTAGCGCAGGCAAGAGGCTGGATTTCGACCCTGGCTAAGACGGAAGGCCAAATTCGTAATGTAATTAAGGCAACTGGGATTTTGGGTGACCCACATGCAGTAAACTGGCTAATCAGTAAAATGCAAGATGCTTCGGTAGCAAAATTAGCGGGTGAAGCATTTGTGTTGGTAACCGGCATTGATCTTGAACAGCATCTATTAATCGACGAATCGAGAAGTAATATGAACTCTCTTGATAATGTGGAACTAGAGGATGAAGCAGTTGAGTTTGATGATGAAAATTTGCCATGGCCAGATCACGAAAAAATAAAAAAACTCTGGATGAATCATGGTAGGCATTTTATCGCCGGTCGAAGATATGTATTCGGTAAACCAGTATCAAATGAATACATAAAATCTATAATGACGACTATTTCTCAACGTCAACGCCAGGCATCTGTGGTGGAGCTATCTCTGATCGACTCAAACATTCCAATGTTGAATTACAAAGCTAGAGTACAGGGATAGTATGAAAAATAAATCGAGAGTTTACATTGCAGGAATTGGTATGATTACCTCTGTTGGTTTTGACTTAAAATCAACTCATGCTGCAGTAAAAGCAGGGATCAGCGGGTTTAAGGAGTCTGATGAGTTTTATAATAAAAATGGAAAGCCATTTACCATGTCTTTAGTCCCTGCTGGTGCTTTGCCTGATATAACATATAAATTAAGTAGAGAAAAAGGAACCACAATACAAATGGGAGTTATGCTTCAAACTGTAGATATAGCAATGAAACAAGCGATGCAAAACTATCCTGGCGATAAAGAAATTTCAGTTTTTTTCTCTGGCCCAGAATCGTACCTTAAGGGTCCATACTCAGTCAGCCATTCTTTTATAGATTATATTCGCAAACAGACCAAGGTGAAAATTGACAAGAAAAGTAGCCGGATGTTTGCTACGGGTAGGGCTGGGATAATTGAAGCCGTGGATCTTGCTATGCGTTATATGGTTCAGACAGATACTGAATATGTATTAGTTGGTGGAGCGGATAGTTTTCAGGACGAGGATTTGTTGGAATATCTGGATCAGGATGATCGAATTGTTTCAGAACAGATTATGGATGGATTTGTACCGGGCGAAGCAGCCTGCTTTCTGTTGTTAACACAGGATATCAATAAAGCTCAAATAATGAATTCTGGAGTTGTCAGTCTATTTGAACCAGGGCTGTCAATAGAGAAAGGTCATATGTATAGTGAAGAAGCTTATCTAGGAGATGGATTAAGTCTTGCTTTTAAACAGGCACTTAAAAATAGTGATGATATAAAGGTGTCAAAAATCTATTCGAGCCTAAATGGAGAGAAGTTTTGGGCAAAAGAATACGGAGTAGCCGTTACCCGATCAAAAGATTTTTTTAAGGATGATTATCAAGTAGAGCATCCTGCGGACTGTTTCGGTGATACTGGTGGAGCTGCCGGAGCACTTTTAATTAGCCTGGCATTTAATGATTTAGTGACCAAAGGTAGTGAAGAACGGATTTTAGTATCCTGTTCCTCAGATCAGGCTCCTCGTGCAGTCATTTGTGTGGGATTTAATAAAATCAAAAATGGAGATGTAAATGTCTGAGTTTGGTGAAAAAGCTTCTGTTGCAAAACCTGAAGATCCAGAAAAGTATTTAAAGGTTAAAGTTCTGGAAGTGGATTTTTCTGATTCTTTTAAAGTAATAAATAATAAAAAAGAAGTTATTGCCCCTCATTGGCCATGTGGAAAGTATAATTTCAATTACTCGGAAAAACCCGCTGTAATGAAATTTGGACAGGCATCAAAAGCCTCAATCAAGGTAAAAGTTGACAGTAAGGGTATCAGTGGAAACGGTGTATTGAAAGGGACTATCAAAGGTTATGTTTTTGAAGGTAAGTTATCATTGTCTAGTGGTGAGAAAACTGTCTCGGTAACGCTCAGTAAATCACCTGAAGATCTTCAATATTTAAAAGGTACCATGATTTGGGAAGCTGAAGGAGGGGGGGTAATAGAAGCAGCAGGAACTAGCTTTGTTGAGCTTTTCTTTATTTTTGATGATCCGAGTAAACTGGAATTTTTTGAAGACGGTGTTTGGGCTGAAGCACTACGGTATGTTTTTGAAAACTCGATAGTTAAAGGAAAAAATATCGAGAAAGAAGCAGTCGTCGAGGTGACAAAACTGTGTTTCAACATAAAATATCATGAGTATGACATTATATTTGGTGCTTCAAGTTTCGGTGGCGGTACACAGATATTCGAATTAACTAAATACATTCTCCCAAAATATCTCAGGGTTAATTGTTATGATCAGACTTATGCAGTTGTTGTTTTTTCAGGCGCGTTAGGCCTTCCGATTGATGGATTATATATGAATCCTTACGGGTTTTTAAAACAGACACAACTAGTTGGATGGGGACAATGTAATAATCCTTTTCCGAGTAAAAAATTTAAACGCTCATCAGTTGTAGGTTCAAAAGAAGAAGATTACCTCCTTGTAGCCAATGATGATCCAGACCGAGAGCCATTTGGAAATCATATGTTTTGTGAATATGACAATGAAATTTTTGACGCATGTGCCGGTCCATATTTAGGCAAAGGGGATCGAAATGTTTATGTCTTTGACGGAGTAGACTCTAAAACCTCGAATAATCTTTATAGTAGATATCCAGGTGGTGTATCTGATATTCAAAAATATGAATTAGCTAATATTCCACGTCGAGGTGTTTATGACTTATCTGTTGTTAAAGTAGAGTAGTTATTAATGGAATGAAAAAATATTTATTTTTAACATTCATTTTATTTATAGGAGTAATATCAATGCCATCTATAAGTCAAGATCTTGGAACGCTAGGAAGATTTAAAAATAAGATAAATTATCCTGCAATAACTTCAAAACTACCGCAAGATGGATTGGGTGTTTATTTAGACTGGGATAATCTATTGACTAGTATAAATATCGATGGCAAATCCTGGATTGTTGAAGATACAAACACTAGCATAACATTTCCTTTCCATGCTAAAACTAACGTGACTTATGAGAAAGATGGGGCTTCTATTTACCTTTACGTGCACTTATATACAAGCCTAACTAGTAAAGAAGTCCTGGATGAGGCATTAGATATGTTGTCCCTTACTTCTATGGAGGATATTAATATGGAATATGATAAAAATGGACCATGTGATGTTTATTTCTATTCACCAAAAGATGTTGATAACAGGATTCAAAAGGCTACTTGTGTATTTAGAAATGTAATTGTTCAGGTAGATACATACAGCAAAGATATCGATGTTAGGCCTGTTCTTGAAATTCTTTATAAGAAAATGAAACCTGCACTTGTTGATATCACAGAATTTAAGCCAGTCGTTACAAGTTGTACTGTATCTTCAGAAGTGGTTTCTATTGGGAAGGATTTTTTTATAGATATCGTTTTACCAAAAGATAGGTTATATCAGGTTGAATTACATCGAAACTATCATAATAAACTTAAAGTATTAGATAAAAAAAATAACAGGTTTACATTTAAAGCGCTTCAACAGGGGACACATACTATCTCTATCAGTGTTCTTGATCCAAAAACACTATTGTCCACCAATATTCAAAAATCTATTACTGTAAAATAGATACGACGTAATTTTAACAATGATATATCGTCCCTAAGCGCCTAAAAATGTCTCCAGATATGACCCTGTTAGTCCAGCGTTTTAGAATATAGCAGCGGATATAATAAATCATAGATCATTGGATGTTTATGTAAAAATGAAAGGGATTAGATATCAATGAAGTTATTTTCAATAATTTTATTCTCACTTCTAATTTTTGTAGGACAACTTTCTATGGCATCTTTTATAGCTAACCCAGAAGCGGTAAATAGATTCAAACACAAGATAAATTACGCTGCGATAACCGCAAAACTACCACAAGATAAATTAGGGGTGTATTTGGACTGGGAGGATACATTGTCTCATTTGTTTATGGATGAATCCTGGGAAGTTGAAGATATAAACACATCTATGAGTGCTCCTTTTCATGCTGAAACCAGTCTGAGCTATGAAAAGGATGATGCTCGCATTAATCTGAAAGTCCATCTATTCTCCGACTTTAGTAATACAGATGTGCTGGATGAAGCACTGGAAATTATGTCGCGTACTACGATGATGGATATTAATAAGATCTTTGATAAAAATGGGCCCTGTGATGTGTTTTTTTATTCCCCCCCCCTATAATGAAAGTAACGTTATTTCTAGAGCGATCTGTGTTTTTAGGAATGTTATTGTAGAGGTGGAGACATACAGCAAAGTGGTCGATGTCAGACCTGTCCTTGAGTCACTTCATCATACAATGAAGACATCTCTAGTTAATATTACAGATTTTAAACCAGTCATTACGAGTTGTACTGTATCTTCAGAAGTAGTTTCTATTGGGGAGGATTTTTTTATAGATATCGTTTTACCAAAAGATACGTTATATCAGGTTGAATTGCATCGAAACTATCATAATAAACTTAAAGTATTAGATAAAAAAAATAACAGGTTTACATTTAAAGCACTGCAGCAGGGTGTACATATTATCTCTATCAGTGTTCTTGATCCAAAAACACTGGTATCAACTAATATTCAAAAATCTATTACTGTAAAATAGATACGACGCAATTTTCAACAATAATATATCGTCCCTAAGCGCCCAGAATGTATCCAGAGGAGGCCTGTTAGTTCAACATTTTGGAATATAGCGGCGGATGTAATAAATCATGCATCATTGGGTTTTTATGTAAAAATTAAGAGAAGTAGGTATCAATGAAGTTATTTTCAATAATTTTATTCTCACTCCTCATTTTTTGTAGGAAAATTTTCTATGGCATCTTTTATAGTTGACCCAGAAGCAGTAAATAGATTCAAATCCAAGATAAATTACGCGGAGATTGTCTCAAAACTCCCCGATGATACATTGGGCGTCTTTTTAGACTGGGAAGATACCTTGTTGCACTTACTCCCCGACGTATGGGAGGTTGGAGATATCAATACAACGATAAGTGCTCGTATCCCCTATCACGCAGAAACAGGCTTAAGATACGAAAATGATGAAGCCTTCATTGACCTAAGCGTGCGTCTATTTACTGACTTAAGTAACAAAGAAGTATTGGATCTAGCATTGGTGAAAATGTCATATACGTCCATGATGGAAATAAATTCGGAGTATGATAAAAATGGTCCATGTGATGTGTTCTTTTACTATCCTGGTCTTGATGATAGCAACATGATCTCAGATGCAATCTGTGTTTTTCGGAATGTTATTATAGAAGTAGAAACTCTCAGTGAAGATATAGATGTTAGGCCGATTCTGGCAACACCCCATAACAGAATGAAGGCATCGCTGGTCTATACTTCAGGAGTTAAACCATCAATTGTTAGTTGTAACACCTCAGCTGAAGAGATATCAGTCGATCAAGAGTTTATTGTAGAAATTATACTACCTGTTGATAAGCCCTACATTGCTAAATTACATCATACTTATGGCGATAACTTTGAGTATTTGGGTAGCGATAAACAGAGGTTTAGCTTTAGAGCAAAGCAACAGGGGATTCATGAAGTCTCATTCAGCGTACTTGATACAAAAAATCTTTACACCATTGATGTCATCCGGTCTATAAAAGTTGAGTAGTACCGTGTTTATTCCAACAGGTGCTAGCTAATCAAAGATGCTCACTGCCAACGTACTTGTTTAATAAAGGGGCGTAAATTCACACCGTATCGGTTTATGATTGAATTTGAAAGCCGTTTAACGGATTATATTTAGATTGAGTATCTGGGGTCAGTTCTCGAGTGAGTATCTGGGTTCAGTTCTCGCATAGTACATAAGTGAGATAAGAGTATGCTGTAGCCCACGGCAAACTCCCTGGAATAGAGTTTGCAGGTGCTTTTTATCATGTGACCTCACGAGGTGATCGATGTGAACCCATCTTTGAAGATGACGATGATTGCCTTGAGTACTTGAAAATACTGGAAGATGTAGTGAAACACTTTAATTGGATGTGTCACGCCTACTGTCTGATGACAAATTACAATCACCTTGTGGTGGAAACACCCAAAGGAAATCTGTCTAAAGGTATGCGTCACTTGAATGGTATGTAAACACACACAAGAGTACCAGAGTATTTAGGGACTGGGCGAAGCTTATCTATGGATAGTCATTCGATATGTAGAGAGAAACTCTGTCAGGACAGAGATGCTGAAAATAGCTGAAGGTTGCAGATTGTCGTGTGCCTCGACGCACTGCAAAGGCCATTGTGATTCTGTACAGATTGTCTTATAGCTGTGGTTGTCAGGAGTACTATTAAGGTAGAATATCAACCTTTCTCTTTTCAAATTTTGTTGTTTAACTTAATCCGAAAATACTTAAGTTATTTTTATTCCCAGTCGGGGAACTCTCCCTCAGAAGCCAGCTGCTGCATGTTCACGTCAAGTTGCTGCATGAAGGACTTTCTGTCTGCTGTCCAATGTATGGGTTCGCCAATAAATACATCGCAGAAAAAAGGTACCAGTAATGCTTCTCCTTTGGGTAATGATTTACCCAGGCCATGTAATAGAATGGGAATAATTGGAAGCTCGGGATACTTTTCTGAAATGACAGAAATTCCCCCTTTAAATTTTGAGATCTCTTCGGGTTCTCCACGACTGCCTTCTGGAAAAAATATTAATACATGGTCTTCATCTATCGCGTCATAACATACCTGTAAGGGATGCTCGGCAGATTTTTTACTTGCCCTCTCTATCGGAATAATGCCGACTATGTTTATCGCAAACCAGGCTAAGTAGGGATTACGCATAAAATAATCCATAGCAGCAACAGGTTTTGTTTTTCTCAATAAGTTTCCAGGAATTAAGGTCATTAGTACCATGGTGTCTAAATGACTGTTATGATTTGCGACCAGAATTGCAGGCCCCTTTACTGGTAATCTTTCACGATGTCTTACATTGAGACCAAGCACTATTAATACTACGAATTTAACCAGTACTCGATAGAACAGGAAGCGTAATAAATGTTTCATATTCCTTTACTAAAAGTAAAAATAATAAATGAAGTGGAAAAATAACGGCGCAGTGTAGGTCAGGCTGTCGATACGATCTAGAATGCCTCCATGTCCTGGTAATAAACTACCACTATCTTTAACGCCAATATCCCGTTTCAGCGCAGAGATAGTCACATCACCGATAAATCCAGATACGCTGATAATCAAACCTGCAATAAAACCCATTGTGACTGACATAGGTGTCAAAATTCCAGCTAGTAATCCAGCAAATAGTGACGTTGTAACAACCCCACCCAGGAATCCTTCCCAAGTTTTATTTGGGCTTACTTTAGGAATAATTTTATCCTTACCCAGCATCTTGCCCCAGATATACTGACAGATGTCATTAAATTCGGTCAAAAATACAAGGTATAAAACCAGTCCTGTTCCTCCTGTTGTGAAGCCGTCTAATGCTGGTAATACAAGCAGGTAAGCGATATGACTGATGCTGAATACCAGTGACATCAATCCCCAATGTATGGTACCTGCGGCGCGCAGAAAATGTTTAGTCTCTCCGATGATCACCATACGCATTGGCAACAGCAGAAATACATACACTGGGATGAATATAATAAACATTCCAAACCACTCCTTTGATATCAGGAAATACTGGAATGGAATAGTAAGATAAGCCCAGAATAAAACTCGGCGGTCAGCTCGTCTGGTTGGAATAATTGAAAAAAATTCTTTTAAGGCAAGAAAACTGATAAAAGCAAAAAATACCAGTGAAACTGTTCGACTGAATATCAGGACCACCGTAAAAAGGCTCACCATGATCCACCACGAATTAATGCGCTGAGTTAATTCGGTATAGTCTTTTTCTGCTCGAACCTTTTTAAGAAAAAAAGTTGTGACGCTTGCAAAAAACAGTAGACCATAGATTCCAGATAGTACAAATAGTATGTTGTTATCGACTGAAATTTCTATCACTGTACTTCACTCAACGCTTTCTTTGAACGGTTGATGATGGTGATTAAAAGCAAAACCAGCATAATGATCATCAGGTATTCAAACCAGGGTTGAGGAGATACTCCTAGCCCAAGCATCATCCCTATGCAGCCGAAAACAAAGGCCCTGTCACTTTTACCCATTGGGCCTTCGTATTTTCTCTGAGCTCCGATTTGTACTGCAATTACACCTGACATTTCGCTGATGATCGATAATATAACGACTAGTATTAACCAGATGCTATGTGTTCCTGGTATTAAAGCTAGAGGTAAATATAAAGCCACATCAGAAAACACGTCACCAAGTTCATTCAAAATAGCACCCAGAGGTGTTTTCATATCATGTTCACGGGCCAGCATTCCATCTATTGCATTGAGAGCCATCCTGATAAATAACACAAGAGGTATGCTCAGAAGCAGAATATGCTCAGTTGGAAATAACGCAATTAACCCACCGCATACGAAAGATAGAATCATAGCAAACAAGGTTACCTGATTGGCAGTTACCCCTTTGCTTGCCAGTGCCGTTACCAGCGGCCTAAGCAGGCTTTGGAATTTTGGTTTTAAGTCGTATATGGAAGCCATTAGAAAAGTTTAGCCTTTTTCACAATTATTATTGATTCCATTTGATAGATGATTGAGTTTAAGTATGATAGCCGACTTCAAATGATAAACTAATTTACCACAAAAGAAACGAATCTAGGGTAGCAGTGATGGAAAAAAAGGAAGGCAATTTTGTAAGCTTTGATCAGAGTAAACTATTTTATCGGCAGTGGGTGCCTGTAGACAGCTCTAACGATAAAATTTTGATATTACTGCATCGTGGGCATGAACACTCCGGCCGCCTTGATCAAATCGCAATGAGGGACGAATTCTCAGGCTACAATATATACTCTTATGACAATCGTGGTCATGGGCATACGGAAGAAAAAGCAACCTATGAATTTATGAATTTGGTCAGAGACCTTGATTCATTTATCAAATTTGTTTGTGAAAAAGAAAATAAACCCTCTCAGGATATATTCATTATCGCTAACTCTGTTGCGGGTGTTGTCGCCTCTACCTGGGTACATGATTATGCACCAAACATTGCAGGCATGGCACTGGTCGCGCCTGCCTTTAGAATCAAGCTGTACATGCCTTTCGCGAAACAGTTATTGAAGTTGGCCATCAAGTTTAAGCCAGAGCTGAATATTACTTCCTATGTTAAATCAAAATATCTAACCCATAATATTGGTGAACAGCAGAAGTACGATAGCGACGAGTTAATCACTCCAAATATACCTGCACGCCAGTTAACCACTTTACTTGATACCGCAGAAAGGGTTGTGAATGATGCTCACCTGATGGCGGTCCCTACATTAGTTTTGTCTGCTAGCAAAGACTATGTTGTCGACAGCAGGGTTCAGGGGGACTTTTATGCCAACCTGTCATCACTCCATAAACGCTTTGTTGCTTTGGAGGGGTTTTATCATGGTGTGTTGTATGAAAATAATGCTCAGCAGGCTATAGATGAAATATACAGTTTTATGAATGAATGTTTTAACTTAAATGAAACGTCGATGTTAGCAACCATGGTGACGGAAACACAAAGAGAGTGCGACAAAATCACCTATGGATCACTGCCTCTACACAGGGATCTTAATTACAAATTGCAAAAGCTAATGATGGCAAAACTCGGGTTTATGAGTGAAGGTATTAGTATTGGTTTGCGCTATGGTTTTGATTCAGGGGTAACACTTGATCATGTTTATAGAAATGAAGCCAGAGGAACTAATAAGTTTGGCCGATTTATGGATAGGAATTATCTGGATAGCATAGGCTGGAAAGGTATCCGACAGCGAAAAGTTAATAGTATTAGTACTATTGAGGCAAGCATACAGTTGTTGCGTGAGAAGGGGCAGACAGCACGTATACTGGATATCGCCGGAGGGCCTGCTCGATATCTAATAGAGCTTGCTGCAAATAATAGTGATATCGAAGTCCGGGTCAGGGATTATCAGCAACAGAATATTGAGGAGGGAAGGGCACTTGCTAAAGAGCGGAATTTGAGCAACATTGAATACTCACAAACCGACGCTTTCGATGAAGAGAGCTATAACCGTGAGGACTTTAGCCCTAATATTGTCGTGGTATCGGGTGTGTTTGAATTGTTTGGTGATAATGCTCTGGTAGAAAAGGCGATACAGGGTATAACTTCTATCATCGAGCCAGATGGGTTTCTGGTTTATACAGGTCAACCCTGGCATCCACAGCTTGAGCAAATTGCAAAAGTGCTGGGCAATCATCAACAGGATAACTGGGTGATGCGTCGCCGAAGCCAATATGAACTGGATATGCTATTTTCCAATCATGGCTTCTCCAAACTGGGCATGAAAATTGATGACTGGGGTATTTTTACGGTTTCGGTTGCGCAGTTTGTCGGTAACCCTGGTAATAGCTGATTAGACCTTGGAATTGAAGATGTACGCATTCGATGCGGCTGCAGACGCCCAGGCCACTTTAAAAGAACGTTTCGTCTGGATGATTTTTATGGGCGCGTTATTTTTCATACTGTACGGCTCCGCTAATCAATACGCACTGCTAACCGCACCACATATATCGCTGTTTATGGGCTGGGAAATGGATTTGCCATTTATTCCAGCGTTCATCGTACCGTATATGTCATCGGACATCCTGTTTTGTATGGCATTTCTATTGCCATATACTCGATTAGAATTACGCGTTCTGGCTGCAAGAGTGCTATTTATCATACTCACTTCGGTTATATTGTTTGCTTTAATTCCGATACAGTATGGCTTTGAAAAACCTGAAGTTAGCGAATTTAAATTTCTTTTTACATTGCTGAAAGCCGATCTTCCCTATAATCAGTTACCTTCGCTACATATTAGTTTTGCAATTGTATTGTGGGCTTCTATGCGGACTAAAATTTCAAATATATTTTTACGTAGTAGTCTAGCGGTATGGCTCTGGTTAGTAGCGCTTTCAACCTTATTAGTTTATCAACACCATTTTATTGATATTCCTGCTGGGGCAGTGGTTGGTTTAGTTTCTCTATACCTCATCCCCTCAGGAAAGCTAAGTTACCTGACTAATCGGTTTACTACTCCTAGACATATCAAGGTTGGCTTATATTACCTGACCGGCGCAGTTGTTTTACTGTTGCTGGCATTCTGGATAGAGTATATGACGATATTCTTCGTCTGGTTATTCGTATCTTTATTGATACTCAGCATTGTTTATGCATTTGGTTTGAATGACTGGCTGGCGGGTCATAAAGGGCAGGCTAACTGGTTACAATGGATTATTTTTGGACCGTATTTTATCGGCAGTTATTTCTCCTGGCATTATTATCGAAGGAGTTTGCCACTTTTTTCTCATGTAAAAGGTCATGTTTATCTTGGCCGTATGCCTACAGCAAGTGAATATGAGCAGATCAAATCCAATGGTGTTTCTCAAGCGTTTAATCTGGCGACAGAGCAACAATTACAAAAAAGCATGATTCATCAACAACGTTTCCCATTTCTTGACTTGACTATCCAAAGTCCAGAATCACTGCTTCAAATAGCGAAAAAAATTGATGAGCTTGATGGTGAAAATATTTTTATCCATTGCGCGCTTGGTTTATCCAGAAGTGTACTAGCTGTGGCTGCATGGCTACTATACAAAGGATATACGCTTGAGGAAGTGGAGTCTTTAATCGGCGACCATAGAGTTAATTATTTAAGGTCTGCATATATGCAGGTTGCTTTAAAATTGTATCAAACACATCTTGATCAGCTGGTATTTAGCAGAGCGCCCCAGGTTTAATCGATCAACAAAAGCCTGTTATAGAAATTATTCTTGCTGGTGAGTCTGTTGCAAAAAACAGTTTTACCCATTGCCATAAAATACAACACTGCTACTATCCCCAAAACACTGGAGACAATCATGACTGGAGAAATCCTGTTTATCTTTTGCCTGTTAGTTGTAACTATTGGCTTATTTATATGGGACCGTATCCGGATGGATATTGTCGCCTTAATGGTGGCAATGACATTGGCTTTTTCCGGGGTAATCAGTGTTTCTGAAGTGTTTTCCGGGTTTGGTAATTCCGTAGTCATTATGATTGCTGGGTTATTTGTTGTCGGTGAAGGTTTATTTCGTACCGGAGTCGCGGCCGCAGCAGGTCAATGGCTATTAAGCATGGGCGGTAATAGTGAAGCTCGTTTACTACTTTTTTTACTACCGGTAGTCGCAACCTTATCAGCTTTTATGAGTTCTACAGGCGCTGTAGCCTTACTAATACCGGTTGTTCTCAGCCTGTCACGTAAATCAGGGATGTCTCCATCAAAATTACTCATGCCATTGGCTTTCGCATCTTTGGTCGGTGGTATGTTAACGCTTATAGGAACACCCCCCAATATCGTTGCCAGTCAGACCATGCAGCAGGCGGGCCTTGCTCCCTTTAATTTTTTCGATTTCACGCCAATAGGCCTTGTCATACTAATATTCAGTATGTTTTATATGATTATTATTGGTCGAAGATTGCTGCCTAACGCTGATATCAGGAACCCTGATCAGCCTCATCCGCATTTGCATGATTTCGCTGAACGTTACGGTATCAGTAATCAGTTGCACCTGCTCTCGGTGCCGACTGATTCCAGCCTTATCGGCCAAACAGTTGCTACTGCTGGGCTGCGTACTGACTTTGAAGTTACGGTTTTCGGTATACGTCGTAAAGGGCGTTTAACCTCGATGCTATTACCGGTAACCATAGAAACCATAATCAAAAAAAATGACGTATTAATGGTATATGCCGATTCAACACACATTTCATCGATCTGTGAGGCTTTTAACCTGATGTCGGAAGTATTCCCCAAGGGCCTGATCAGAAAGATGCATAGTGAGTTCGGGGTGGCTGAGGTTATGCTACGTCGCGGATCTTCACTGGTCGGAAAAACAATCAAAGAGGGCCGATTCAGAGAAAAATTTGGACTCAGCGTGATCGGTTTATTGCGTGATGATGAAGCACAAACCACTGATTTTGATGGGACTCCACTAAAATTTGCAGATAGTTTGTTACTAGCCGGCGGCTGGAGCTCTATTGAAAAGCTTATCGATAAACGCGATTTTATCGTTATCGAAACCCCCGCTGAAATGGTTGAAGCACCTTCACACGCCCGTAAAGCGCCACTCGCATTAGTCATCATGCTAATGATGCTGATCTCTATGACTATGGGCTGGTTACCCACTCTTACGGCGGTTATGGCTGCTGCTCTGGCCATGGTGATCAGCGGATGTGTCACTATGGAAGAAGCTTATAAATCATTGAATGCGTCCAGCCTGATACTTATCGCCTGTATGCTTCCCGTAGCTATCGCAATGGAAAAAACAGGTGCGGCCAGGTTAATTGTCGATCAATTGGTGAATAGTTTTGGGGGTAGTGGCCCGATGGCATTGGGTGCTGCATTGTTCATTTTTACTTCGATATTCAGTCAATTCATTTCTAATACCGCCACGACTGTATTGGTCGCACCAATTGCATTAAGTGCTGCGCAATCATTGGAGCTTAATCCTCAACCCTATTTGATGATGGTTGCTCTGGCTGCATCTACAGCGTTTGCGACGCCTATAGCATCTCCTGTTAATACTCTGATCCTGGCGCCGGGAAAATATACGTTTCTGGATTTTGTAAAGGTAGGGGTACCGCTTCAAATTGCGGCAATGGTTATTGCGCTACTGCTAACTCCGATATTTTTTCCGTTTTAATTGCTGACTATTGAATCAATTTTTACGCAAATTTTACGCTTTCGTATCGTTTCGCATATAGATTTTTAACGCCAAAAAGTTGAATCATATAACCTGAAATTATTCAGGTATTGATCGCGATGATTAAGCTTTTACGGCCTATCCTCTACATTTGTGGGATATTGGCCTTAATTATGGCCGCTTTAATGCTGCTGCCCGCTGGATTTGCCTATTTCACCCATGATCAGGAGTTACAGCCTTTTCTTGATTCTGCGGCAGTAACGGCCGTTTCAGGTTTAACCTTGATCTTGCTTTTCAACTCACCCAGAATCACACTGGCTACCCGTCAACTTTATCTACTCACTACTTTTAGCTGGATACTTTTATCACTTGCAGGCTCACTGCCGCTTATATTCGCACATCACCCCCTGTCTCTGGTTGATGCAGTATTTGAGTCGGTTTCAGGTATTACCACCACTGGCTCTACGGTGATGAGTCATCTTCAAGCCCTGTCTCCCAGTATACTGATGTGGCGATCTTTGCTGCAGTGGGTAGGTGGCCTGGGAGTAATCGGGATGGCGGTTTCGATTCTGCCCTTTTTGCAGATAGGGGGGATGAAGCTATTCCAGACAGAGTCATCAGACTGGTCTGAAAAATCACTGCCTAAATTCCACGGTCTGGCGCGAGCCTTACTGTTCAGTTATCTACTAATCACCCTGTTATGTGCAGTGAGTTACTGGATGGGGGGAATGTCGGTCTTCGATGCCATCAATCATGCGATGACTACGGTTTCTACAGGCGGCTATGCTACTGATGATCGCTCTATGGCACGCTTTGGACCCGTAATACTCTGGATATCAGTATTCTTTATGATCGCTAGTGCATTACCTTTAACCTTTTTTATCCGATACTTCACCACACGATCGATACATCATCAGGTGGATCAACAGGTGATGGGCTTTTTACTGATAACCGCTACGATCATTGTGTTATTGACGCTGGAGTTGATGTCGGTAAATACTCTGCCACCATTTGAGGCCCTGACTCAGGCGGCATTCAACATCACATCGGTAATCACTACGACTGGATATGCTTCATCTGATTATACCCACTGGGGGCAATTCAGTATCGCGTTGTTTTTCATAGTGACCTTTATTGGTGGCTGCTCGGGTTCTACCAGTGGGGGGATGAAGGTTTTTCGCTTTCAGCTGTCTTTTCTATTTCTACTCAACCAGTTAAAAAAACAGGTCCATCCACATGGCATATTTCTCATCAAATACAATGGTAAACGCATTCAGGATGATATAACCGCATCAGCTATTGCTTTTTCATTTATGTTCTTTATCGCGTTGGCAATCACCACATTATTGTTAACCGCTTTTGGTGTGGACTTTTTAACCAGCTTTACCGGTTCCGTTACGGCATTAACCAATGTTGGACCCGGTTTAGGGGATATCATTGGTCCTGCAGGCAACTTTGCGCCGTTACCTGATAGCGCAAAATGGACATTATCTTTCGCGATGATTCTTGGACGACTGGAACTATTGAGTGTAATCGTATTATTCTCTACGATTTTCTGGAAACGATAATCAGGCTATGCACCCATACTCCACACGCGATAAAGTTCTTTGCTGGGTGATGCCATGGTTAGCACCATTGCTGGCAACATTAATTTCCTGGGCATTATCGCCCATTTTGCCCAAGGCTCATTACTCCATGATTTATCTGGCAGGGGTTTTATTTACCGCAGTCTTCACCCGGGTTAAACCCGCCCTGGTATGTGCTGTGATGAGTTTTTTGGCATATAACTATTTCCACTTTGAACCGCACTTTAGTTTTTATATGGTGCATCAACAGGATATCCTGACTATTGCATTGTTTATGCTGGTGGCCTTCGTTACAGGGCATCTGGCAGCCCGTTTACGCGAACAGGTAGTAGCACTTGAGGATAGTGACCGCTGGAACAAGCAACAAATGCTGCTGGCTGAGGAGCTTTCCAGTTGTGTCAATGGCGAGTCAGTGATCAAGACTCTGGAACAGCATCTGCAAACTAGTTTAGAGATTAATAGCGTTGTTTTATATCGCGACAATGCGACAGAAGAGTTTAGATTGATATGCGGTGAATTACCGATTCCATTGCATGAATCAACTTTTGAATGTAGCGACTCTGTGGCTGAAGTATTGCTCGATATAAACAATAGATCGGTATTGATTACCTTCTGTAGCCGTAGAAATTGCCTGGGGCAAATAATGATTCAGCTTTCATCTGCACTGGATACTGGACAAAAGCATCAACTGGAAGGTTTTACCGGGCTGGCCCGCCTCGCATGGAGTCGAGTGGTGTTAAATGAAGTGCTGCGTTCAGAAACTATGGAGAAAGAACGCGAGCAGTTACGCTCCGCTTTATTGTCTTCTATATCTCATGATTTACGTACACCGTTGGCGACCATGATCGGTTCAGTATCCAGCCTGATAGAACTGCACGATGCTCTGGATATCTCTCAACAGGAAGAGTTATTGCAAAATACCCTGAGTGAAGCGCAACGACTGAATCGCTATATTCAGAAATTACTGGATATGACCCGCCTTGGGCATGGTGAGCTATCTCTTGACCGAGACTGGGTCGGTATTGACGATATTCTCAGTGTCGTCATCAAACGCAGTAAAACCCTGCTCAACGGCAGTAGTATTAAAGTCGATCTGCAACCTGATCTGCCTTTGCTGTATGTCCATCCAGCGCTGATAGAACAGGCCGTTTTTAACGTATTAGAGAATGCTATCCGCTATGCACCCAAAGATACCTCTATTACCATAAAAGCATATTCAATTGATGATCGATTACAGATCGATATCCACAACTTTGGCCCGGTGATACCGGAGGAAAGCTGGAACAGTATCTTTGATATGTTCTTCACTTTTGCGCATGGTGATCAGGACTCGGCAGGCACAGGGCTGGGTTTGGCCATCTGCCAGGGTATACTCGGTGCGCATGGCGGTCTTGCTTCGGTGATACATAGCAGTATCGAAAAAGGAACAACCTTAAGGATTTCACTGCCACATAAAGAGACTCAACAATCCGTTCAGGAAATCAATGATGACACGCATACTGATAATTGAAGATGAACCACAGATTCGTCGCTTTCTGAACATTAGCCTGGGATCTCAGGGCTATTCTATTCTGGAAGCTGCTGATGGTCATTCGGGTCTGCAGGTGGCTGCACTTGAAAACCCTGAACTCATTATACTAGATCTTGGCCTGCCAGATATGGATGGTCAGGATGTGCTGAAAGACCTGCGCGACTTTTACAAAGGCCCCATTATCGTACTGTCGGTACGCGATAGCGAGCGAGAAAAGGTGGTTGCGCTGGATAATGGCTGTAACGATTATGTCGAGAAACCATTTGCGGTGAATGAGTTACTGGCACGTATACGTGCTGTACTTCGAACCTTTTCAGGTATCGAAAAACCACCCACCGGTTTTGACGATGGGCATCTTAAAATAGATCTGTTAAACCGTCGTGTGGTGCTGGCAGATGAAGAGGTTCATCTGTCGAAAAAAGAGTATGAATTGCTGAAAACACTGATCAGTTATCCGGGCAAAATACTCACCCAGCAACATCTGTTACGTGATATCTGGGGGGCGCATCATACTGAAGATACGCATTACCTGAGAGTGATTATCGGGCGATTGAGAAACAAACTGGAAGATGATCCCACCAATCCGCAATATATAGAAACGGTGGCGGGTGTAGGTTATCGATTTATCGGTGTAGAAAGCGGCGCGGTTGTAAACTGAGGCGCCTTAAAAATCAGCAAAGTAGTCGGCTTTATTCTTGCACAGACCAAAATTCATCCCAATAGATAATCGGTATTTGTCAGAGCGGTTTTCATTCACTGAATGCGGTGTGCTGGGATCAAAAAACACATAGTTTCCCTGAATGGGTTTCAGTTCAATTGTTTCATCTTTGGTTTTAAGTACCAGATTGCCTGAATCCTCGGGTACCGTAATATAGATAACGCCAGAAAGCAGTTCATCAATATCATCATGGGTATGCTGGGTTGTTAAATGACCGGGAGGCATGTAGTTAAACCAGAAGCCAATACATAGCTCATCGATGTTTATATCTAAAATACTTGCTGCAACATTGAGTGCTTCGCTGACCAGTTGTTTCAGATCAGGATGGCTGTTGCGATTGATATAAATGTTCTCGTAACGGCCATGAAAAAAATGGGTTTTGTGTAAAGTGTCTGAAGAGTTAGTTAGTTGTTGTTGTAGAAACTCATCAATTGAAGCCAGTTGATCAGTTGATAACTGGGTGTAGCGACGTAAATAGGGGGAGTGTCCAGAAAAGAGAGTAGAACCAGCCATAGTTCAAATTCCAGTAAAGCATTCGAACTAATGGAGCAGTGAAATCTGCTCCGTTAGTTTATTTATTATTTTTCCCGGAATTACTTCCAGTTTTCGAAATTGTCAGTATTTTTTTCCTGACCGTCTTCGTAACCGGCAGAATAAGCGTCATTTACATTTTGTTCTTCTCGCTCTGGATGACCCAGGTATCCACCTTGCCAGCCGATGATATATTGCTCCTGTACACCCATTTCTTCCATCTTTGTGGTTGCGTCACGATAAGCTTGATCCATAATAATCTCCTCAGATTCAGATAATAAAAGATCGATTAAACATGCAGTTTGCCCGTTAATTGGTAACCACACTACGAAAAATGAGCGTACTTTATAGAAAGTTTGTAGGGTTTTTAATATCCCCATTGGGGGGATAATGTGCTCGCATTGTAGATAAACGACCCATCAGGGGTATTCGACAATCAATTAATTATGCTTATTATCTATCCTTTACTGATACAACAGGTCCATCATTATGCCTAGCGATAACGATATGAATTTCATTAGCGGCATGTCCGCGTTCGAAGCTAAAGAGTTCGCAAGAGCCGTCCAGCTTCTGGTGCCATTTGCCGAAAAAGGCGATCCGGATGCCCAGCACAGGGTTGCCATTATGTACCAGAATGGTCTGGGTATGGTACGTAAACCAGAAGAAGCCTTCTACTGGATGAAAACAGCAGCTAAACAGGGCCATGCGGTGGCACAACACGGGCTGGGGTTTATGTATATGGAAGGCGATTGTGTCGGAAAAGACAGTCAGAAAGCCATCGAATGGTTTAGCAAAGCAGCTGATCAGGGGCTGGTTGGCTCTATGACCACTTTGGCAATGATGTACGACGAGGGCAATGGCGTCGAACAGGACAAGGAAAAAGCAAAAGAACTTTACGCAAGGGCAGGCTTTTAATGCGTCCAGCTCATCTTGCCAGAGTACTCAATGAAGAGGTTCTAAGCACACTGAAAGGACATCACACCCCTGTTATGCTGTGGGGGCCACCAGGCGTTGGAAAATCACAGATTATCCTGCAGATAGGCGAACGCCACGATCTTCCTGTCATCGATATTCGACTATCGCAGATGGAACCCAGCGACCTGCGCGGAATTCCCTTCAAACTCAATGACAAGGTCGAATGGGCCGTGCCTTCTATGCTACCGGATGCAAAGCTGCACGGTGAAGCAGGTATATTGTTTCTGGATGAAATCAATTCCGCAGCACCTTCGGTATCCGCCGCTGCCTACCAGCTGATTCTGGATCGCCGACTGGGTAATTATCAGGTGCCGCAGGGCTGGGCAATCTTTGCAGCGGGCAATCGACAGGGTGATCGGGGTGTTACATATGCCATGCCGGCTCCGTTAGCCAATCGTTTTTCGCATTACCAGATAGATTTGAATCTGGATGACTGGGTGGTCTGGGCTTATCGCAATGGTATCGATGAACGTATTATCGGCTTTTTGCGTTTTCGCCCTGAATTACTGTTTGATTTTGATCCCGCTCATAACCCGGTTGCTTTTCCTTCACCCAGATCCTGGGAATATGCGCATCGTGCATTACACAAATTTATCGACTTTCCAGATCTTTTACTGGGTTCGCTACAGGCCTGTGTCGGACAGGCTGCGGGTATTGAGTGCCACGCATTTATCGATAGCCTCGATCAAATGCCGGATCTGGATAAAATTATCAATGGAGAAGATAGCAAGGCACCCGATGAAATCGATCTGCAGTATGCGGTTGCCTCAGCGCTGGTAGGCCGAGCCATCCGCGCTCAGGGCAGTACTGAAGCATCCACGGTATTTGGCAATATCCTCAAGTACGCAAGCTGTTTCCCCCAGCGTGAAATGGGTGTGATGCTGGTTTCTGATATGCATCGAGCCATCGGCAACGATCTGTTTGAGGTCGCTCAGTTTGCTGAATGGGCGGATTCGATTGCAGATCTCATCCTATACGATTAAGCGCGTCACTGTGCAGACATCGCTCGAAGCAATTGAAAACAAACTCAGTGCAGCACGCACACGTCTGATTCTGGATAAACCCTTTCTGGGCGCGCTGGTGTTACGTCTGCCGTTGCAGGCAGCAGACCCTTCCTGGTGTCCAACGACTGGTACCGATGCGCGCAAGTTTTATTACAACCCTGAGTATATTAAAGCATTGAAATCTGATGAAACCCAGTTTGTTCTGGCCCACGAAGCCCTGCACTGTGCCTTATCGCATTTTGCGCGACGAGGTCATCGAATTAAACATCGCTGGGATATAGCCTGCGATTATGCAATTAATCCCATCCTGCAGGACGAAGGCCTGACAGCCCCGCCAGGCGCTTTAGCGATGAAAGAGTACAGGGGGATGACCGCAGAAGAGATCTATCCCCTGATCAAGGATAACGACCACTCAGAAACACTAGATCAGCATCTCTACGATAAACAGGATCAGACCAGCGAGGGGGGACAGGATAAGCAGCAGAATCCACTCGAACAGCAGGACAAAAAAAACGAGTCTGGAGGTGAGGGGCTGGGAGAACAGCCACAGGAGCATAAGTCTTCCGGTGATAAACCCTCCGAATCAGTAGGGCAGGGGCAGGATAGAGATCATGATCCAGAGCAGCAGAAATCAGGTTTGCCCAAACATAATGCTGATGAAGACCAGCAGCACCCGAACCCGACTGAAGCATCAGAACAACCGGCGCAAACCGCTCAGCCCGAGCCTTTAAGCGAAAGCGAAAAAGATGAATTACAGGTGCAATGGCAGCAACGTCTGGCGGGTGCAGCACAACAGGCCCAGCAGGCCGGAAAGCTGGCTGAAGGTATGGCGCGCATGATCGATTTTTTTCTACAGCCGACCTTGCCCTGGCGTGTGCTACTGGCACGCTATATGAACAGTATCTCACGCGACGATTACAGCTATACCCGTCCTTCCAGTAGACGTGGAGACCCTGCAATCTATCCAAGCCTGCGTAGCCCACAGATGAATGTTGTGGTAGCCGTTGATGTGAGTGGTTCAATCAAGCAGGAAGAGTTAAACGAATTTATCGCAGAGGTTGATTCTCTCAAGGCCCAGGTAAGGGCAAGGGTTACTCTGATCACCTGTGATTCGAAAATCACCGGAGACAGCCCCTGGACCTTCGAAGCCTGGGAATATTGCCAGTTACCTGAGAAGGTCATTGGTGGTGGCAGTACAGATTTCTGTCCGGTGTTTGAATGGGTGGATGAAAATGATATACGACCAGACCTGTTGATTTACTTTACTGATGCAGAAGGCAGGTTTCCTGAATACGAGTCCAGCTATCCCAGTATCTGGCTGGTGAAAGGCCGTAAATCTGTTCCCTGGGGAGAGCGGATTCAGTTGAATTGAAAAATTGTTAATCACGAAGGGCACGAAGAAAAGAATTGTTTTTGTATTGGTGCCAAAACATCACATCGGATTTGTTATATCTTATTTGCTTTAATCATTAAAAATTGAATTTAAACCACAGAGACCACAGAGGACACAGAGCATGAATAAATTATATCTCCCTTCATGCGCTTCGTGTCCTTTGTAGTAAATATAAAGTATGCAACTATCCAATGAAGACAACCTGCGATTAAACGTGCTACTGGCTCAGGACCTTAAAGCAGTGCGTATTGATGAATCGAAAATGATTGTCTATGCATTGACTGCAAAAGGTGATGTTAAGGTTCAGCTAAACCCCACCTGTAAGGATGAAAAATACATCAAGATCGTGAAGGAGCTTTTATCCAGTAAGATAATGGGCTCACCCGGTGGCTATCCGGTATATATCAAACGCTGGACACGTATGGGGCAGGAGCGCCGTGAAGAGAGTCTTGCACAATTACTCCTGCTCGGTGAACCTGAAGCCGTAGTGGCGGTGGTGCATGCGCCCAACCTGTCACCAGAGATTGCCCAGCATGCCTGGTGGGCTTATCCATCGGCGGATAATGCTCGACGCTTGCTGGAAAAAAAAGAGATAGCGGAGTCGGCTCTGGCGCGTGAACTGGCCGAGTTTTTACTGGAGTTCCTGCCGTTTGAGATTGAACACCGGGATATGATTGATTCAGTACGGCTTTGCCTGCAACCGCATTTGCTTAAACCTGAAGAAATTGAAGACTTATGGAAACGGGCTAAACGCAAGCAAAGCCTGTATGTCGGGTTTCTGCATACTCTACCGGATGAGCTGCCTGAAAACGTTTCAGAGCATTCCAGATATACTGAAATGAGTTCCGTACTTGAACCACTTATCAAAGCTGGCAATTTGTATGCAGCACAGCTGAGACGTTACCACAGTTCGGCTGGGCAGGCTTTTCTTAAAACCCTAAACCAGGTCATTGACAAGGCGGCAAGCCAGGAAACCATTGTTTCAATGTTTCAAGCTATTAGCGCTTATCACGCTGAATTACCACTAGCGATTATCAAACAAAGAGATTTTGCAGACGCGGAAAGAATTGCCAAAAATTGTATAATTGAAAACAGCGATGAACAGTTACAGGCCTGTCTCCGATTAGCCCCAGAATATCGGGATCAATTATTCGCAATGCTGATACTTGCACAAATAGGTGAAGTCACTTTGAATCCAATTTTTGGAACTTCTGATGCTCTGGGTTCTGTTATGCGCAAAAAACTAAAACCTCTAACCGAACCCTTACAGGGATATATTCAATTACTGTTATAAAAACAGAGTTATTATTCAGATAATTTATTTATCAGTGGTGATAAATATTCACGGTATTTCTGCCAACTGCCAACGGATGTTTGATACAGAGGCTGGCGCACCTGCCACTTGCTGGCACTGCTAACCGGACGTTGTTGTTGATGAAACTGTAATACGCCTGCATCCCATTCGACTCCGCAATGATGCAATATTCTTCGTGCTTTCTGCTCAGGCTCCTTTAATAATTCTTCGTAATCGACATCAAGAATCTGATCGCCCAATAGTTTTTTCCAATGTGCCATCACTCGTTCATACTCAAGATAACAATGAGCCAGGTTATCAAGGTCATAACTAAAACTCTGGCCTTGTTCAAAATTCTGTTTAAAACAGGACCAGCAGGTATCAATCGCATTCCGTCTACAATGAATAATAATGGCCCGGGGAAATAGTAGGCGTATTAACCCTAAACGTGAATAATTTCCAGGTAATTTATCGATCACTCGTTCAGCATTTGGAGCCAGAGCCTGTAACTCGGTTACATAAAGGGTGGCTAACTCATCCACCTGTTCATGCGATAGTGCGGCAACGCGGGCAGCATGACTGTTTGATTGCTTACCGCTTGTGATTGGCAGGCTGTTAATAAGTTGTTGCATATTATTCAACTCCCCAGCACCATGAATCTGAGAATGGCTACTTATGATTTGCTCCAGTAAAGAGGTGCCGCTGCGAGGCATACCGACGATAAAAACAGGAAGTTGGGATGAGTTACCCCAATGTATTCGTTGCTGAAAAAAATCGACATCAAAAGTATCAATGATGTGCTGTATCTGTTGGCTGTGCTGGGTTTGATCGAAATTCAGCTGACCTGCCTTTAATCCGTTGCCTTGATGTAAATAGTAGAAAGCTTTTCCTGGCTGATCTTTTTTTTCAAAAAAACGCGCCAATGTAAAACTCAGTGAGATCCTGGCGTCCTGATCTGTATTATTTATCTGTAATTTTAGAAATTGTTTTTCCAGAAGATCTAATTGTTGTGAGTCAGGTTCGAAATTATGGTTTATAGACAGGCTATACCAGGCTTTGTAATAATCTGGTTGTAATCCCAGTACTTTTAGAAAATATTGTTCTGCACGATCAAAATCGCCCATGCTTTGAGCCTGAACACCTGAATAATACAATGCTTCTACATGATTCGGTTGAATGTTTAAAAGCTGTGTTAAATAGCCTGCAGCCTCATCTGCATGCTGTATTAGTAGCAGGCGACCTGTATTTAGCAGAGCAGGTATATGATTGGGCTTTTTCTCCAGAGCCTGCCTATAAAATTGTATAGCCTGATTAGTGTGGGATTTTTTTTCTTCCACTGAAGCCAGACTACAACAAACGTTTGCATACTCCATGCGTACACTTTCATCATCAGCTTTAAAAGCTAATGATTTGTCAAAATAATCACGTGCTTCAGTCAATCGATTGATCTGATAATACACTGCTCCCATGATAGCCAGGGCATCGGGATTTGTGTTCTGTATATATAATGCCTGCTGAGCGAAGAACAGGGTGTTTTCAACATCCAGTAGAGCCCGGTATATTTCAGCCAGATTTATCAATATCTGTACATTTTTCGGTGCGTGTTTGTGTGCCAGCAGCATAAAGTGTAGTGCTGAGGATGCTTTACCACTACGATGTAGCAATATGGCAAGATGTTGTAATGCATCGGTATGCTGAGGTTGAGCCTTAAGAATACTACGATATTTTCGTTCTGCAGCAAGAATATTACCGGTTTGTTGAAACCGGTAGGCTTGTTGCAAATTTTTGAGTACTAGGTGGTTATGTTTATCTGGCATGAGCTTTGGACTGGAACTATCTGCTAATGATTCATGAGAGATTTAAAAACTAATTCTCATTTAAAAAAGCCGCCCGAAGGCGGCAAGCTTCCTGGTTGCTTCAGGTACTATGAAAATTAAAAATTATACTGGGCGCCAAATTGCAAACGAGTCGCGTCGCCATCATCACCATTTACATTTTCACGACTGGCATTGCTGACCTCAACGCCAAAGTTAACTTTTGGGTAAGGTGACCAGCGATAGTTAGCATGTACAGTGGAAATGGTCTCAGGGTCACTGGCCTGAAGGAATTCATCATCAAATGTGATACTGCCTAAGGCGATAGTGATTTTTGCATCATCGCTACCACCCAAATCCTGATTGTAGGCAAGCACAACCGCTGTATGATCAATTAATTCTATGCTATTACCAACAACAACAGCAGAATCATTCGCCCATCCATAATAGGTATATCGATTAGCATTAGCATTTACTTTGGCCGAGACCGAACCGCTACCGGTATTGAATGCGACACCTGCAGAAAAACCCAGATTACTTTCTGATTCTCCATCAGCGTTACCACCGTCAATTTCAAATTGCTGAAATACTCCAGCTATCTGCCACGATATATCACCCTTGCTAGCATAACGGACTACTATATCCGGTAGCGTATCGCGCGATATACCGCCACTAGTATCTGCTGTAACGTTCTGTGGGTTTTCCAGAGCTAAATCCAGCCCATTATCCATGCTCCATCGTATCTGAGACTGTCGTACAAAGGTGGCGCCAGCAGGGCCTCCGAAATCAACAGTGGAGGGGTACAATACCCAGTTCTTATCCATGAAGGTCGACCATGTCTGACCTATTAGTAAATTTCCTACCTGACCATAGGCATGTCGTAAACGGAAATGTCTTGAATTTGAAACAGTTTCACTGCTGTCACCGGTAAAAAAGTCACCTTCAATTACGGCTTTCATCTGACCCTCGGTGACGCTGGCATTTAAGCGTGATTGTAAGGAATGCATACGGAATGATGGATCGGATGAAGTACTAGAGCCTGTGGTGACCCCTGATGCATCCAGTGAATTACCCAGGTCTTCATCAAGGTCATAAGTAGCATCAGTTTTTACATAGCCACCAATGGTTACCTCTGCTGCTTGAGTAACACCTCCTGCAGTTATTAAAACGGTAGCAGACGCACATGCCGCTAGATGTTTAAATGATGCTGGCAGGTGCATTGTTTTTGATTTCTTTAACATTGTATTTCCTCTATTAGTTATGAATGTCTAAATACCCGATTACCACAATCAGTTATTGATACAGTCTGGCGTTGTACTTAAGCAACAGATGTGTGCAGGTGTATCTGTCGTGGCAATAAACACTCCAAATTCGTAAATAATTCTATATATCAATGATTTAATGATTTATTAAAGGCTTAGCTTTTGCGATATAAACGATAAACCACGGTATTGGTGGTTTTTCCCACGGATACCGTGGTTACGAAGTGGGTTTATGGATACAACTTTCTGGTAATTGTTGTTTGTTATTCAACATCAATGGAACGGAAGGTTGAAAATGGAATCAAAACAAAATAAATAAAATATCGTACAGGGTATGTGAAGTGATAAAACAACAAAAAATAGAAAGATATACGCCCCGGATTTTACAATTAAATAAATTGCCCTGTGAAATCTCCCTCAATCAACCTTCCCGGATAAATTCATACACCCAGTTACTGGAAGGAAGGCATTGATGGACCATTCACTAGTTGAAGTAGCGCCATCTGAATTTCCTGATGAAAACCCCAACCCCGTTATGCGAATTTCAAAGCAGGGTAAGTTGTTGTATGCAAATCCAGCCAGTGAAATACTTTTAAGCAACTGGCAACAGTTACCCGAAAAACAATTAAGTAATCACATCATCACAATAGTGGACACGGTGTTGCAAACAGACAACCTGTCTTACGAGGATTTCATCTGTGGTAAACAGGTGTTTACGGTGTGTTTTGCTCCACTAAAAGGTGCACAAGTAGTCAATGTGTATGCCCTTGATACAACCAGACAATACCATGTTGAAAAAAGTCTGATCAAAGCTCTGCAAGAGGTTGAACAGTTAAAGCATCGTCTTCAGCTGGAAAATGACTATCTGCATGAGGAGCTAAAACTAGTTCAGAGTAACGATAGTATTATTGGAAATAGCGAAGTGTTAATGAGGGTTTTGCAACAAATAAAAAAGGTGGCCAGAACCGATAGTACAGTATTAGTTCTTGGCGAAACAGGTACCGGAAAAGAGTTACTCGCCCGAGCTATTCATCAGGGCAGCCCTCGTAAAGACAGTCAACTGGTAAAGGTAAACTGTGCAGCTTTACCTGTAAACCTGATTGAAAGCGAATTATTCGGACATGTTAAAGGTGCTTTTACTGGCGCTCATTCCAATAAAATCGGTCGATTCGAACTGGCTGACGGAGGCACCATATTTCTGGACGAAATTGGTGACTTACCGCTGGATGTCCAGTCTCAGCTGCTCAGGGTTCTACAGGAAGGTGAACTGGAGCGTGTCGGCAGTAGCAAAACGATAAAGATCAATGTGAGGGTGATAGCGGCAACCAATCATGATCTTGCGAAAAAAATTGTATCTGGAGATTTTCGTGAAGACCTTTTCTATCGCTTGAATGTTTTTCCTGTCACCAGTCCACCGCTGAGACAACGTAAACAGGATATTTCATTACTGGCACATCATTTCTTGCAACGCTATCGCGCGCGGAATGGTTCATCAGCAATTAAAATCGACGCTTCTACCATTCAGACCTTAGAGGCTTACGACTGGCCCGGCAATGTGCGTGAACTGCAAAATATTATAGAACGTGCTGCGATCCTTTCTGATGGGGATTCATTACAACTGGATGGGGCATTTGAGTTACATGTGGTACCCAATAAATCAGTCAATAATCAGAAAACACTTAAACAGGTAGAGCGAGAAATGATACAGCAGGCACTGGAGCAGAGTGAATGGACAATTGAAGGGCCCTCGGGTGCAGCGCAACGTCTTGATATGGCACCCAGCACCCTGCGTGAGAAAATTCGTAAATATGGCATCCAGCGCCATCTTTCGACCCCCAATATTCGATCTATAGCCTCTCATTGAGAAGTACATCTGGATTAATCAAAAAAAACAGGTTAATCGATCAATAAGGATTTAGATTGGTTGTTGATGGCAAGATTCTCTATAATGAACCGCTTATATAGAGACAGTAGACCATTCATGAATTATCTTCCTATCTTTTTCAATATCCGCGAAAAGCTCTGCATCGTTGTTGGCGCTGGAGGTATCGCCGCTCGTAAGGCCGATATTCTCTGCTCTGCAGGTGCACTGGTCACCGTCATCTCACCCGAGCTTGGGCAGGAGATGTCGCAATTTCACATCGAATCCAGAATTCAGTGGATACAGCGCGAGTATCAATCTGGCGATTTAATAGAAGCGCATCTGGTGGTGGCTTCGACTGATAATGAAAGCGTTAACAGTCTCGTCGCTGAAGAAGCCGAGGCACTTAAAATCCCCTGCAATGTGGTCGATCATGCTGATCTGGGCAGTTATATCATGCCTTCTATTATCAATCGCGACCCGGTACAGATCGCGGTTTCGACTGGCGGAGCATCTCCGGTACTGGCGCGCCTTATACGAACCAATCTTGAAAGTTGCACGCCATCAGCCTATGGTAAACTTGCAAAGTTGGTGGAGTCTTACCGCGAATCAGTAAAACTGACTTTTCCACGGGTAGAAGAGCGTCGCAAGTTCTGGGAATCGATTCTAGAAGGCCCAGTATCAGAGCATGTGTTTGCCGGTCGCAATGATGATGCACGTCAATTACTGGAAAAGCTGATCGCTGAAGCCAATTCTGACCCTAGTTATACCGGCGAAGTATTTTTGGTTGGTGCGGGACCGGGTGACCCTGATCTACTGACTTTTCGAGCCTTACGCCTGATGCAAAAAGCCGATGTGATTGTATACGACCGACTGGTCTCTGCTCCTATCATGGATCTGGTGCGGCGTGATGCAGAACGCATTTATGCAGGTAAAGAACGCTCAAACCATACCATTCCGCAGGAAAACATCAACCAGCTACTGGTTCGCCTGGCCAAAGAAGGAAAGCGCGTATTACGCCTGAAAGGGGGGGATAACTTCATCTTCGGACGTGGTGGTGAAGAGATATCAGAATTGATCGATGAGGGCGTACCGTTTCAGGTAGTACCGGGTATCACGGCAGCCTCGGGTTGTACCACCTATGCCGGTATCCCGCTAACGCATCGAGACTTCGCCCAGGCCTGTATCTTTGTCACCGGACACCTCAAGGATGGTACTAGTGATCTGAACTGGGATATGTTGTCGCATGCTAATCAGACGGTCGTTTTCTATATGGGCCTGAATAATGTGCAGGCGATCTGTGAAAACCTGAAACAGCATGGACGAGATGAAACTACTCCCGCAGCATTGATTGAAAAAGGTACCACACCTGATCAACGTGTATTCATTGGCGACCTCAATACCTTACCCGCACTGGTACAGCAAAATAATGTAAAAGCGCCAACCCTGATCGTGGTCGGAGAAGTCGTGGAGCTACATAAAAAACTGCACTGGTTTAAACCGGGTGAAGAAATCAAATAAAAGCTCATTCAGACTCAAATAAATCTGATACCCAAAGCTTCAGACATTTGATCTATTTATGCATTTACCACGAAGCACGCGAAGAACAGGAAGGAAGATCTCTTTTAATCTGTAAGGATTACCAGGTATAACGATGTAAAGTTTTGCCTTAGTAGCCACAAAAAAATCTTTTTTTCGTGTTCTTAGTGCCCTTCGTGGTGAAAAAAGTGGATGAAACCCTTCTAACTCGCATGCCCTTATAATTCCTGCACCATAACTTACCCTGGATGAGTTATGATGCGACATAAGATTTCAATTAAATCTGTGAGCACATGCTAACTAGATACCTGAAACGATTCAAAGGGCAGGGTATTAAAAGCCCTCCCATTCATCCTTTTAGCTGGATGCTGTGGTCATGGCTTGGTGCATTTGCAGGGATTCTGGGAGCCGCCCTGATCAATCGCTTCCTACCGCTAACCCCTTATGATCAGGTACTCCTTATCGGGTCATTTGGAGCATCTGCTGTCCTCATCTATGGAACACCCCATGCTTTTTATGCGCAACCCAGAAACCTGATTGGCGGTCATCTAATCGCAGCAGTAGTGGGTGTTTGGGTGAGGCAAACTCTGGATTTTCCCATCGAAGTTCAAGGTGCAATATCTGTAGCCACAGCGATATTTTTCATGCATCTCACAAAAACCCTGCATCCCCCGGGCGGGGCAACTGCATTAATCGCTGTCGTTGGTAGTGATAGTATCCAGCAACTGGGCTATTGGTACGTACTCCAACCGGTAATGTCTGGAGTTTTAGTAATGCTGTTGGTAGCACTGCTGATTAATAACCTTTCATCTAATCCCGAACGTCATTATCCCAGATACTGGATTTAGAGGCGATGTAATTCAAGTTCAATGAAAAAAACGGGGCTAAGTGTTGAAGGTCCTGATAATGTTGTGACGGAAATACTTACTAAGCTTTTAAATCCTGAATGATTCTGTGCTTACCAATAAATTATTGTCAGCTAAGTATTTGATTACCCTACACTTTTTCTTGGATATGCTACTCTGATACATTTAGTCCAAGTATCGCTCTGCAATAGTTTTAAGCAGAACCATTGGTATATAATTATGTGGATTAGATCTGTTTGAGAGAGACATTTATGTTTGATGCTAGAAGAAAGCTGAGACTGCTAAATCTGATCGGTTTTTTATACCTCTTTTATGGTCCTGGCAATGTATCTGCCGATAACGCTAAAGTGCTTTTTATCAATTCCTACCACCCAGGTTATGAGTGGAGTGATGGAGTTGAGAAAGGGCTTGAAGATGAATTTGCTGGACAAGCAGTAGAATTGCAAAAATTTTACATGGATAGCAAGCGCAAACGCTCGGCCGAAGAGATTACTGCAGCCGCCAGGGCTGCTAGAGATTTGATCCAGTCAACCCAGCCGGATGTTGTGATCACTTCCGATGACAATGCAGCAAAGCATGTGATTCAACCCTATTTCAGGGATTCACCTATCCCCTTTGTATTTACCGGGGTTAACTGGGATGCATCAATCTATGGATTCCCCTATCGCAATGTGACAGGTATGGAAGAGGTTTCCCTGATTAAGTCAATTGCAAACCAGCTGCGTGCCTATGCCAAAGGAGATTCAATTGGCTTGATCTCGATTGATGCCATTTCGGGTCGAAGAAATGCAGAACACTTTGAAAAACAATTAAATCGACGTTTTAATCAAACCTTCTATGTCAAAAGCTTCACTGAATGGAAACAAAAGATAGTTGAGTTACAGAGCCTGGTCGATATGGTCATTCTCGAAAATCCGAAAGGGATTAGCGGCTGGGATAATAAAATGGGGCTAACTTTTCTGCAGGAAAATACGCGAGTACCTATAGGAACCACGCATGTCTGGTTGGCGCCATACGCATTACTTACAATCGCCAAAATTCCACAAGAGCAGGGACGTTGGGCTGCACGAACCGTACAACGAATCCTGCAAGGTACCCAACCCGGTGATATTCCAATTGTGCAAAATAAGGAAGGGAGGTTATATATTAATTTGAATATTGGACAAAGACTGGGGGTGATTTTTACACCTGAACTGATCAAAACGGCCACCATAATTAGATAACCTGGTAAACCACATTAAAAAACTTATACAAGTCTATGAATATTCAGACAAAATTTAGTCTATTTCAGGCAATCATTCTGGCGCTGATGGGTAGTGCGCTGGTTTTAAACGGTTACTGGATAATCAGTCGAATTATTTTTCAACAGTATGAACAACAACTGGAGCATGAACTGGATGATGTGATTACTGAGGTTAAAGACGCTTACAGCACGCTGGAGAAAGCTGGAATCCTCGATCTAAGTGCTTATGTTGAAGCGGCGCAAATACGTTTGATAGAAAGTATAGGGAGTCAACAATTAGTTGATAGAGGATTTGTACAGGTTTTTGATGCTGATGGCCACCTGTTAACTGCATCCGGGCATTCAGGCGAAAGCCAGGTTCCAGTAAGACAGGCATTGATGCAAACTTCGGGGCATCTCGAATACACTCTGGATGGTAGAGATTATTTTGCGCTGTATGCACCAGCAGGCCATTGGGGGTGGACCCTGTTTATTTCCATAGCCGAGCAGAAAATGTTTACTAGCCGCAATGAGTTTCTTTCCTATGTGTTGGTGATAACGGCTATCGTCTTTATTTTACTACTTGGACTAACCCTTTGGCTTTCTTCTAGCACCTCTCGCCGTATTAACTTCACGCTTGATACTCTGAGGTTGATGGAGGAGGGTGATTACTCTCATCGCTTTCAAGGTAATCTGCACGATGAAATTGGACGAATTGAACAGGGTATTAACAGTCTGATCAGTAAAATTGATGAAGAAATTACACAACGGAAAAAAATCGAGGTGAACCTGCTCGAGGCTAAAAACCGGGCTGAAGTCGGTAACAGGATTAAATCCGAATTCCTGTCGACCATGAGCCATGAAATTCGGACCCCTATGAATGGTGTTATCGGAATGGTCAGTTTGCTTCGTGACACAGAGCTGGATGATGAACAAAGGCATTATCTTGAGATAGTAGAGCAGTCTTCGGATGCAATGATGTTTGTCATTAACGATATTCTGGATTTTTCACTCCTTGAATCAGGCGAGTTAGAGCTGGATAGAACCGAGTTTAGTCTTTTCGATCTAGCTAATGAACAGATAAATCTGTTCTCAATTAATACCGAGAATAAAAACATCGCTCTTATTACAGATTTTGAATTCGATCGAGAAGTCATATTATCTGGAGACGTCAAACGCATTCGCCAGGTACTAAGCAACCTGATTAGTAATGCATTCAAATTTACCGAACAGGGTAGTATCACCTTGCGTATAGTAGTATCAAACCCGGATGAGAGTGGTGTTTGCCAGGTTCATTTTGAAGTGGAAGATACCGGTATTGGCGTGGCCGAAGAAAAACAATCAAATCTATTTGAGCATTTTGTTCAGGCTGATGCTACAGCCACACGCAAGTACGGTGGCACTGGCCTTGGGCTGGCGATTAGCAAGAGCCTGGTCGAAGTCATGCAGGGTGAGATCGGGTTGCGTAGTAAGGAAGGTGAAGGAAGTTGTTTCTGGTTCGATTTGCCATTGCCTGTTTTGAAGTTAACGACACGACCCGACAGCAAAACGGCTGCGGCTACAACTGACGTAGCCTCGCAGCTAGAGACGGCAGGAAAATCGTTAAAGATTCTGGTAGCGGAAGATACTCTGCCCAATCAACAGATCATTCGAATAATATTGCAAAAGCTTGGGCATCAGATAGAAATAGCGAAAGACGGTCTGGAGGCCATTGAAGCAGTACAGAATGGTAGTTACGATCTGGTTCTGATGGATAATCAGATGCCGAATATGGATGGTATCACCGCTTGTAGGGAGATCAAGAAACTGGGGCCACCATACTCAAATATTCCCATATTCGCGATGACGGCCAATGCAATAAACAGTGACGATCAGAAGCAATGTTTTGAGGCTGGTATGGAGGATTTTATATCCAAGCCACTTTCACTTGGCAAGGTACAAGACAAACTCGCCAGTTGGGAACAGCGTCTGCAAGCTGTATAATAGAAAATTTGATTTTGGATCGGCCTTTCTAACAAAAAGACTACGAATCGATTTAACCCTGATTGAATAAATTCAGGCTAAATAGTTGTTTTATCGATGAATGCTAATACCGAAGTTGTACGTGAAAAATATCACGGTATGAAAGCATAAGAATAGAAAGTAAATATTGTATGTGTATGAAAAAGTTATATTGCTGGATTTTGCTAGTTCTACTGGAAATGTCGGCTACTGCATGGGCTGGGCAGAGGATTGAGGGTGTTGGAGTGCTTGCGCTACGACCATCAGATAAAACTATAGTTGTGGAATTGCCAAATATCTCGCCTAATGGAGATGATGTACAAGAAGCCGCTGAGTTTATTTTCTTGCTACAGCAGTTAACCAATGTGGAAATAGTTGCTATCGGCGAACTTTATCCTACCCTGACGCGAGCGCTGTTCTGATGCCCATAAAATGCCCACTTTGTAAACAACCAATGATCATCGCCCGTATTAACCAGGGCAGGGTGTATCAGTGTCCCGATTATCAATGTACTTATGATCACGGCGAGGTGATGGACTCCGAACTGATACTTTCTGTTCAGGCCATCAGCGAGGATATGCTGTTAAAACGCCAGGTGGATGCCAGCCAGGCTGCAGTGAGGCAAATGTTTTATCGCCGTCTGGCAGGTCAGCTCGAAGCCTTTCCAGAAGCCCAGCAATACTTGAGTCAGCCGGAAATTGAGACGCTCAAACAGTGTGCGGATATTCTGGAACGTCTGGCCAGTGCAGCAGAACTCGCCAAGCAGGTCGATTACGAATCTGATCGCGAAAACCAACAGCTACTGCAGCTACGCTATAAAAAAATCTTCGCCGAACTGGCCAGTGTCGATCTGTTTGATGCGGTTAACCCGGTGGACTTGGCAGTCCAGTTACTCACTCTGTCTGAATTACGCGGCGATGTATTACCTGCACTAGATCTGGATCAGCTCAACCAGATGCTCATTCCAGATGATGTGACCGACCCCCTTAGCAGCCAACTGACTCGTCAGCTCACGCTGATGCTACACGAGCAACGTCAGGGTCTGGCTCATAAACTTGCCGAGCAGGCGGAGTCGGTGGAAGATGTCATGAAGCAGACGCTTGATCGATACCAGCAAATCTGCCCACAGGTACGGAAAACCCATTACCTGACGCTCGATGCGATTCAGAATATGCTGAGTATTGAGCAGATGCAAGGGGAGTAAACTGAGCGCGAGAATTCACTTAATCGGATAGCCGGAGCTCATTCCAGCCTTCGTCTGGTTCAAAACGGTCACCAAAACGTTCCTGATACACCTTCAACGTTTGCTGCAAATGATTAATCCCCGTATCACTGGAATAATTTACCGGACCACCCGTGAATGGGGCGAATCCAGTTCCAAAGATAACCCCTGCATCAAGTAATTCCAAGTCATCAACAATTCCTTCTCGCAAACAGGCAGCAGCCTCATTCAGTAATCTGAAAATAAGACGGTTTTGAATCTCTTTCTGATTGCCCATATCGGTATCACGATCTTTTACCGGTTTTCCTTTTTTATAATGATAAAAACCGTTGCCGGATTTCTTCCCAAGATTGCCTTTTTCTATCTTACTTTTCAACACTGCAGGAAGCTGGAAGCCATACGCCGAAGACAAGTTTTCAGCAACTGACTGACAGATATCCAGACCCACGGTATCAGCTAGTTCAACAGGCCCCATCGGCATGCCAAAATCAAGAGCCGCCTGATCGATTGCTTCAGGAGCGATACCTTCATCAAACAGAGTGACCGCTTCTATCAGGTATGGCAGCAGGATTCGATTGACCAGAAAGCCAGGAGAACTTTTAACAGGTAAGGGTAGTTTGCCGATATGACGAGCAAATGAAGAGGCCTGTTTAATAATATCAGCTGGTGTGTCGTCAGTTTTAACAATCTCTATCAGAGGCATCATCGCAACAGGATTGAAAAAGTGAAGCCCAATCAGACGATGTGGTTTTTCCAGTACCGAAGCCAAAGTTTCAAGCGGTATGCTTGAGGTATTGGTGGCTAGCAAAGCATCAGGTTTCATACGTGACTCAATGTCACGATAAATCGCTTGCTTGGCTTCTGTATTCTCGAAAATTGCTTCGATGACTACATCGGCATGTGCAACACCATAGCCTTCGCAGTCGGGGATCAGACGATCTACCGCAGCATTATATTGGTGGCGAAGTTTTAGCTTACGAGAAAACAGTTTATGCGCCCGTGCAAATGCATTGCTCAGATATTTAGGCTCACGTTCCTGTAATGTTACCTTGAAACCTCTTAGCGCACACCAGGCGGCTATATCTCCACCCATAATCCCTGCGCCGATAACGTGAACGTGTTTAGGTGCAAATATGCTCTTATCACCCAGGCCTTTTAAGCGTGTTTGCATAAAAAAGACCTTGATCAGATTTTTAACCGTATTTCCGCGTACCAGGCGAGATATAGACAGCGCTTCCTGCTCCATCATGTTAGGGCTGCCGTAATATTTATTCCACACATCCAGCAGTGCATACGGGGCAGGGTAGTGTTTGATGGAGGCCTTCTTTGCAACCTCTCTCTTCATTATCCTGCTGACCACTGAACGGACCAGTGGTAAAGAAAGTATTTTTCCCGTTAAAGGCATTTTGCGAGTCTCTGGGACAGACATCGCCATTTTAGTCGCTGCGGTCAACAAAAGTCTGTCAGGTTGAACCAGATCCACTAGCCCTATCTTTTTCGCTGCTCTGGGTGAGAGCGCGCGGCCACTGAGCATCATTTCCAGAGACTGCAACGGATTAACGATTCTTGTCAGGCGAACAATGCCACCAAAGCCCGGATGAATACCGAGTTTTACTTCGGGTAAGCCTATTTTTGTAGATGCGTCATCCAGTGCAATTCGGTAATCACAGGCCAGTACCATTTCAGTGCCGCCGCCCATACAGAAACCTTCGATAACCGCTACTGTAGGGCAAGATAAATTTTCGATTCGATTAAAGCTGTTTTGACCACGACGTATGATTGCCAGGGCTTCATCTACATTTTTTACCTGAGTAAACTCTGTAACATCCGCGCCTGCGATAAACCCGGTAGATTTACCTGACCGAAACACCACGGCAGTGGGTAAATCCTGCTCGATAGCATCAAGATGCTGATCAAGTTGATTAAGGACTTCAGTTGATAATACGTTGGTTTTACTGTCTTTTTTATCAAGAGTTAGCCACAAAATACCCTTCTCGTCTCGACGTAAATCCCAATGCATATTTTTTCTTGTCAGCTTTGCCGTAGGCATTAGATCTTCTCCCGTTCCAGTAAAACCGCACCACCTTGACCACCGCCAATACACAGCGAGGCAATGCCACGTTTAGCATTATTTTTTTCCAGTATTTTACCTAGATGCAGGATGATTCTGGCACCACTGGCGCCTACTGGGTGGCCCAGGCTAATACCACCGCCATGGATATTTAATCGATCCATTGGTATCTCACCTATGGCAGAACCTAAACCAATATGTTGTTTACAATAATCCTTATCTTTAAGCGCTTCCAGCACGGCCAAAACCTGTGCAGCAAAGGCTTCATTTATTTCCCAGTAGTCAATTGAGTCGGCCTTTAAGCGACGTGAACGGAGCAGGGGGGCTATAGCGTGAGCCGGGCCGAGGCCCATTTCATCGGGCGCAAGTCCAGCCCAGTGAGTTGTGACTAGCCTGGCCAGCACAGGCAGATTATGTTTTTCGACAGCATCCGCACTGGCCAGTACCATACTGGCTGCGCCATCAGTAATTTGAGAGCTATTACCAGGAGTGACCATGCCATAAGGTTTATCAAAAGCAGGGCGCAATTTGGCGAGTCGTTCTACCGATGAGTCTGGTCGAGCACCCTCATCGTGATCATAAAGATTGCCCTTGTTATCGAACATAGGAATGATTTCGCTTAAATCACCATTCTTATGAGCTTCCAGCAAGCGTAAATGGCTCTGTACTGAATACTCATCCATCATTTTTCGTGTAATACCAAAGCGATAAGCAATTTTTTCTGCCGTTTGACCCATTGATAAACCTGCCACCGGATCTTTCAGTCCATTCAGCAGGGCGATGACAGGGGTAAAATAGCTGGGCCTGATCTGTGAAATAACTTTAAGTTTATTTTTAAATGAACGCGCACTCCACCAACTGGCAAGCCATGTCACCATGTTTTCGCTAAGCAGTAAAGGCGCACGACTCATAGCTTCAACGCCTCCAGCGAGAATCAGGTCAGAACGGCCATCAGCGATAGAGAGTGCAGCATTATCCAGCGATTGCATGCCAGATGCGCAGTTACGGTGAACCGTGTAGGCGGGAATCCGATCACCACAACCTAACCTGAGCGCAACTACTCGGCTGATATTGGCTTCTTCAGAGCTCGGCATCGTTGAACCAAAGATCACTTCATCGAATGCATCCGCCTCAAAAGGCATTTTTTCAATTAAAGCTCGTGAAGCGTTTATAGCGAGATCAGCGTGTTTAAAAGGCCCCGGCTTTCCCTGCGCTTTAAGAAATGGTGTACGGCAACCATCGACGATATAAACGGGCCTTGCATAGTCAATCTTTTTTATGGCCATGGTGTTGTCTTGCCTTTAGGTGATTGGTTTATCGACATCCAGTCTAATTCAGGATGATATTGTTTTGTATAGATTATGAGATTACACAGTAAATTCCAATAGTTGTAACTCAAAACTATTCATTCTGATGATTAATTGCAGTATAAACAAAACAAAATTATATTTAATATCATAACCTTATATGGCTTTATTAAAGTTATTTAGTCTTTATACGTAACAATAATAATTCGATAAATAAGGCTGTTAAGGCTATTACAAGAAAACCTGCAACCAATGGAATCAGTGTTAAATTGTATAACTGGCCAATCGCAGATCCTACGAGAACAGAGATGGCTGTTGTTATTGCTCCTATTACTGAAGATGCCACTCCAGCTCTATGAGCCATCGGCTCCATGGCCATAGCATTTAAGTTTCCAAATAACAAACCCAGGCAAAAGAAGGAAGCCATAGAAAACAGTAAAAAGGCCCATAATGGTGTATCAATGGAATGGATGGTGGTAAAGGGCAAGAAGATCAAGGCCAGAGCGACCATGACCATTAGCGATATAAAACTGATTCTATGCATACCAAAGCGTCTAACGATAACCGAATTCACCAATGAAGAAACACCTATAGACAAGGCAGAAAATGAAAAATACAACACAAACAGATGACCAGTGTTGAAATAGTCCTGATATATCTGTGGTGCGCAATTGAGATAACCGATAAGGCAACCAAAAACAAAACCTGCGCTTATGGTATGTCCCAGCGTCTGCCAATTGGTAACAACCCTGATAAGGCTGGTATAAACTTCGGAAAAACTAAAGGGGTGACGATGTTCAGGTTTCAAAGTTTCTGGTAGCCGTAAATACATCCACAGGCTAATAATCAGGGCCATTAAAATGAACACAGCAAAAATCATTCGCCAGTGGCTAAAAACCTGAATCAATTCACCAAGTGCTGGAGCAACAACCGGAACAAAAATAAATACTGCCATAATAAAAGACAATACTCGAGCCATTTCACGCCCGGTAAACAGATCTCGTACAATGGTAACACTTGATACTCTGGGAGCTGCAGCGCCAAACCCCTGCAGGAAACGTCCAAGTAACATCAATTCAAAACTGTTTGCAGAATAACTGATAAAACAACCGAAAATAAAAATGATCAATCCGATATAAACACTTCGTTTTCTACCGAAGCTATCAGCCACTGGTCCATATACTAACTGACCAAAAGTTAAACCTAGCAATAAAAAGCCAATGATGTACTGACTCTGATTTATATCTGTTATCCCAAGATCCTGGCCAGCTTTTGAAAGCACCGGCAACACAGTGTCAATGGCCAGGGCTGTCAGCGATATCATCAACGCCATTAACGTTACAAATTCTCGAAAAGATATACTCAAATCTGATTGAGAAGTTTCAGGATTATTCACAGGCAATAAATAAAGGTTTAGTTATAAATACAGCGTCGTTTAAAGCGATAACGATATCATTTGATGAAAGTATTCACCGGATTGTTCATACAACCATAAAATTTTACCATGCTAAGTAATCCATATCGTTACAAGACTTTAAAGATGGTGATGGTGTTGTAACTATTACTAAAATGCGCATAATGTATATTATGTAAAGTTATGCAGTGTATGAATTATTCAGTCCCCAACTGTGCTGGACGACCACCTATAGATGGCTGAATCAATATATTTAGGGTTAAATTTCCATATATTTCCCTAACCTATTGAAATACTAAGATTAAGTTAGATAATATTTTTAGCCTCATCCGCAGTAAGCACAAGTTCTGGACGTCCACCTAAATTAGCCAGACAAAACCGGAAATTCACTTCTGAAATACTCATTAGAAAAGCTAGAAACTCATTCCTTAATCTTTCCACCTTAATTGATGCACATTTTTATATACCCAGATATTTGATTATTAAAAATCATGAACTCTGCATTCGATATATATTTATTGAATCGTAAGCTAGAAAAAGCTGTACTAAATCTCATGGATGGTAATAAATCTGCTGCTCATGAGTGGTTTCATAGACCGCTAGAATATTTAAATGTAGATACTCCTACTCAGCATTCAAAATCGATTGAGGGGTGCCAGATGGTACTCGATCTTGTAGGGCAATTAGGCTATGGCGAGTTTCCTTAAAATTTCAAATATTTACCATCCTACCTTAATAATCCCCTAATAATCCGTTAAAATAACATTATTACGGATTATATCTGTTCCCCTATTTAGAGGTTATCATGCCAAAATCTGGCCAAGCTCGTGTTCCAACAGCTTTCAACAATGCCAATTATTCGAAGTCATTCAACACATCCAGGTTACAAACTATGTACTTGCACAACACTCTCCAATTCCTTTGACTGCTTGACCACCTGAGAATGATGGGTAAACAGAATAACTTGCGTCTTTTCGGCTAATTCTGCTAAGGCATTCAATGCGGCTTTAGAACGGGCATCATCGAAGTCCACCAGTACATCGTCGACGATGAAGGGCATAGGCTCTGCACTTTCCATGTATTTTTCGAGTGAGGCCAAGCGTAGTGCCAGATAGAGCTGGTCCCGCGTTCCTGAACTCATCCCTTCCACATACACCCGCACTCCACCTGGGCGAATTCCGGCAAGAACGGGCTCATCCATGTCGTTAAAGTCGGTAATCAGCCCTTCGAATGACCCAAGTGTCAGTGCCGAGAAATGCTCGCTGGCGCGCTTAAGCAGAGGTCCCTGGTTTTCTCTCCGATATCGCTCAATCTGATCGTGCAAAATCTTACTGGCCAATTTCATATGCACGTAGCGCTCGACTTCTGATCGGATGGTCGCAATTATGCCGTGGGCCTGATCCGCGAGCAGTGCAGCGTTATCACTGCCATCCATAAGCTCCAGTTCTTTTTCTTCGCGCCTTATCCCGTCGATACGCTACAACATGATGTGATAATCAAAGTCGTGATCGTACCTGGCTGTGATGAGCATATAGGTGTCATCGTTTCTTATTATTCCTTGATAAACTCTGATAGTATTTGGAAAACAGAACGGCCAAACGCGGGCGCATTCAATTTAGCATCTTCCAACGTGTCAAACCCGGAGACCTTAAGACCCAGATAATGCAGTTCATATTCTTCAGGATGTGTGTCTGATCGTTTAATGAACATGCTCTGTCCCGCAAAATAACTGCTTTTTATGGTCTCGTCACCGGTCCAGATTTGCTGAGGGATTTTAAGAGTGAGTGCTCCCGTTACACTCATTTCGACTTCTTTTTCTGCCATAGTCTGCATTATCCTAATACTGAATTAATTGATTGAACACCTCAGTTGCGGACTCACGTGCCCATTCGTTATCTTCGTGACACACAAAATCAGTGTGTTTAATTCCAAACTGGAAGGGAGAATCGATCTTCTTAAATCAATGCATATCCACAGCGGGTTAGAAATTCCCCCTCCATGCTCTACGATTCCGGGTCACACTTTTCCTATTTAAACTGTACCCAATTTTTTAACCTTTATGACACATACTCAGATAATGCTGAGCTAGAGCCATTTCTTAGAATTGTTCCTGCCATATTGGAAAAACGCCATATCAATAACCTTTCCGGGAGGGTATTCGTTTTTACCATGGTGAGTAAAGTTGCCAGCTAAATTCCACCCTAGTTTTTGTGACACGACATTTAAACTAGATAACGACTTTGCATTTATTTTACCTTTTGGTGCTATTTTAAATTGGGGGTTAATATTTAAGAATAATCTTATACCTCTAGAATAAAAAGTATCTATTGCTGGACACTGCCCCCAGAATCCCAGCAGGATTTTTGATTTCAATGTCTCTGTCCAGGTAATTCTATCGAATTCAAAGGACTCCATCTCATTGATAGCACAGTCGAATAACTCAGAAGATAATTTAAGTTTCTCTTCGTTATCAGGACTGAAGTCTGCAAATGTTGTATCCCAAAAATCTATCGGTATATTTTGAAATAAATGGGAGCTAAGATCTTTAAAGAAATCCATATTAGTATTGAGCAATCCAGATGATCCTCGAAACATACCCCAATTAGCAAGATAGAAACCTAGGTGTAATGCTGTTCTTTCGATATTTTTTTCACTCACTAAATCAATCCACTCGCTTTGACCTTGTATATAGTCCCACAAAAACTCCCACCCTCTCAAACGGGGATAATTATCTCCATTTGCATTTTGGTAGTATTGATTCACTAATTTTTCAAAATGAAATGGCATATGTCGGTCCTGCATAATTAGTGTTGTCACTGTAGGTACGCTGCTTATCTATCGGCCTCTGTACAGATCTAGTCGAACAGTCCGCGCCCTTAGGCACAAAAAATATTGATTCGATACATAGAGTCTTTACCGGGTAAACTGGGATGAATCCTGGTAAGCTTGTGATTATTAAACTTCACCATTGAACTCACAACATAAGTGCTGGTTTTAAATTCTTTGTAATTAGGTAGTCCTTTATTCATGGTTAACTTCGTCTATAATCGTAGAGTGAGAATATTTAGATAATTATAATATAGGGCCACTTCATTCGATATTACTGTAAAGTTATGTAAATAAATACAACAAAGAGATTGATGATCAAAATAATTATTCCGAAACTTTTTGACTCTACAGGAAATAGTTTAGACAGTTTGGAAAAAAACTTTTTTGAGTTTCAAATTTTGATTGCAATCCAATAACTTCCAGGCCTTTCCCGGCAGATCGATTAAGTTCAGATTCTATAATATTGAGTCTGGAGAAGGCATGTTTATATGCGTCTTGAATTTTTAAAAGCATTTGAATGCCAATTAAATTAAGCCCGATAGATAACCAGCATCCATAATATGCGATAGTTTGGAGTAATTCCGTTTTTTCTGAGTTAAGGGCCATGGATGCGATTGAAAAGGATATTATCACGATCAAAGTATTTCTGAAAACAATGTCATAATGCCTCGTATTCGCCCATGCCTCTTGATATTCAACTAGCATAATTTGAAGATAGCTATTGTCGATGTCTATAGTCATTACTAAACCTGCTTTTTTAATTCTTAAATTTTTCAAAAACGATCGCAACGATGATCGTACCAACTCGTAAAAAAGATAAAACGATTAAATATTTAAACTTAAAACGGAGTAAAAGTAGCAAGAAATTATTTCAAATTCACCATGATAGCTAAGCTAGTATATATACTCGACCATTGATGGAACGTATTATCTTTTATTAATTATTTGACGTAGTCTCTGTTTCATCTCCGTTATGATCAGATGATTTAAAAGTGTATATCTTTAAATCTTTATCATATTTTTTGACTTTAGAAATAAACCCTTTTTCCATCATTTTCTCAGTAAGTCGATTATTTAAATCATTGTTTTCGATTTTGGGGTTTTTGCCATAATTGGAGATTATGTTATACGGCTCAGGAAATTTAGAGAGAATATCCATAATCGTGGGTTCTGACTCCCAAAATTGATCTGACCTAATTAGAATCTCTATGGCTCGAGAGGTATCACTAGTATTAAGAATTACTGATTTCAAATAATCGTAAGTAAAATCAGACGGATCAGTATCTTGAGAGGATAAAATATTTGAAATTATTGTGGCCAAACGTTCGCTATTCTCAATACTTGATAAAGAAACTATTTTGCAAATTGCTAACTTTATATCTAGACCAATATCCTTGCTTAAAAGTATTTCTCGGGTTTCGTCATTAATCTGAAATATATCTAAATTATTTAAATATGTTGATAAATTATTTTCTATAAGAGTGGATAATAGTTCATGACTTATTTGTGCAAACTGAAATGATTCCTCATTGAGTTCTACCTTACTATATTTAGCCAAGATTAAATATTTTTCATCAGAGATTTCAGATGGAAATTCATTGTAAATATAAGGTAAATACTGTATTAATTTATCATATTTTGAATCCTCAATATCATCATTATTAAGTATGAATCTTGATAATATTTCACTCTCATCGCCTGCTTTAAAATCATTTCGTATTAAATTTTGAATGTTTTCGTCTGAATTTAACAGATCTGTGACAATTGATTTATCATTATCTTCAATACTGATATATCTGGATAAATTTTCCCAAGTAATTTCAATCTTAAGATCACTTAGTACATCACCCCATATACTAATCGGTAATTCCTCAAATGATTCAAAAATATGAGATTCTTTTGAAACAACTTCACGTTTCAAGTTGATGTCTATAAATTCATTATTTAATATAGATAATATAGAAGAACCGCTCTCATCAATATTTTCTGTTAAGATCAAAAATACATTTTTTATATAATCATTGAAGTTAGATTCAATATAAGTTTTTAATTCACTGCTTCCAACTTCACAGATACTAGTATAGTTTTTTCTGTTAATATCATTTGTATTAAGATTCTTTTTGATCGGAAATTGAAGAAGTAGAAACTCTATATTGTTTGTATTAATTGCGTAGATATGGTTTTGATGTGCGTATTCAACGAGACTATACAAGTCTTTAAAAAGGTTCAGGTTTTCCAGATGAACAGAAAGCCCTTTCAGTAATTCATAATTATTGAATTGACTATTATCTAAAGCTAAAACATTTTGAAGATTCTTTGATAAATAATTTGTTATTGAATTATCGATATTCATTTTTTCAATAATGTATTCAGGCTCAACATTTTTTATAATATGGAGAATATGTTCGGGACTATTTTCCAGGGTTGTCGCCGACTGAGCATAACCTGCCCATACATGACTTAATTCATAAACAAACTTTTCAATATTTCTCCCATTTGAGAAATATGAATCTATAAACTCATGACAAAGTTCAAATTGTTCTGAAAGATATTTTAATGCTGAATCTAATTGCGGACGAAAAGAAGTTTTTTCCGTTATAAGAAAATCTATCAGTGTAATATTTAATACATATTTATTGCTAAAATCTTCATCTCTCATATTTGCGCAAACTTCTCGAGGAGTATCGACTTTTTGCAAAGGATCAGGTGTTTTAAAATTTCGTATGGTTAGAAGAAAATCACGGTCTCTACTTGACAGTCTTCCCTCATAAAAGTTTGAAATATATAGATGATAATTTTCATCCAGGTATCCATTATTAAGTAAATAAAACAAAAGAGAGTAATCTTCATCTGTTTTATTTAGAATATAGTCTTCAAGATCGATATTTGATTCTACTATAATCTCGTTGAGTGGTTTTTTAACTACCTCTAATTTCTTCTTTTCATGTGAATGAACTACTTCTAATAACTCCTGTTTTTTTAAATCAAAAGATTCTTCAACATATTCCTTTCTAGATAGAAAGGTCTCTCCTGGCTTAACCTCTTCCTCAATATCTGAGAAAGACTTTCCTATCGATCTCCTATGATTTTTATGAACTTGTGCTTGTAAAGCTATTTTGATATCTGATTCATCAAGTAAAAATTTGAACTGTTCAAAATCGGTTATATTTGATAAATGTATATGTTTATTATCACATGCAATTCCATATATAGGCGTATTAACCGGTGAATATGAAAGAATTTTGCCTATATAGCCGCTAATAAGCTCGTTAATATTACTGATTTTTTCATCCTGAGAGGCTTTAATTCTTTCTTTTAAACTATCAATTTTTTCATTTATAAGGCTCCTATTTATTTCAACGAATTTTGCTTTTTCCTCACATACTTTATATAGAAAACCTTTTCCATAATGAAGGTTTTCAAAATCTTGTGGGTAGACATTTTTATAGATTATCATGGCTAACAATTTAGTCACATCAAGACTGTCACTTTTCAATTGCTCATGATAAATTATGAATTCGTTAAAGATGTTATGAATTAGCCGATAGTCGTTTAAATATAAAGAAACCTCACGAAGGAATTGTTCGTTTATATCCTTTTTTAGTTTAAGTTCTCTTATTCGCTCTTGTATTTTATCTAGAGAATTCGTTGTGTTAATTATAGGTATAACCGGAATGATGAAATCAAAGAATTTTGCACGTTTATCATGAGCAAACATATCGTCCTTGATTGCATATACAAATTTTATCGTCCTTCTACCCTTATCATTATCGTTTACTAATTTATTTATTTCTCTTAATTTAACAAATATCTCTGGGTCATTAAACCTATCAAGGTCTTCAATAATAACAGCGTTGTATTTAGTCGCTTGAAAAAAATAAAGAATTTCATCTAGATGTTTATTTAATAACGAATTTTCAGCGACATCACACACTTCAAACTCAGCATTTTTTAGCGATAATTTTTTTATTTGTAAGCTAAAAGAAAGTCTATAAATATCAAGTGTTAATATTATTAAGAAGGAAATTGAATATACAAGACTAAGATAGCTTATTACCCTGGTCACTGTATTTAACTCATGCAACATCCATTCATATCCGGTTATAAAAAGGAATATGCATGAAATAATCCAGAATATAAATAAAAATGATTTTAACAGTGGTAATTTAGGTACATAAATTCTTTTAAATCTAGAGTAAGGTAAATTATTAGAGTCGGCACCATATAGAATTTGTTGAAGGATGCTTCTTTCTATGGAATCTTTTGTGCCACTTCCATCTTCAGTTTCTTTAAATGAAGCTAATGAAATATTCAAATAGGTATGAGCGGGGTTATTTTTTTCGAAGGTCTTAATTATGCTGCTCTTACCAGAGCCATACGGCCCTGAAATCGCAATGTTTAAAATTTTATTGTTTGAAAAGGCATAGGATAGAGCTCGATAATACTCTGCATTTTGATCAGCATTATCTATCGGAGTTAAGTCTTTATATTTACTGTCCATATTGTACGTTTATTGTCCCCAAAGCTAATGAAAATCCACGCCCTGCAAAAAATGCCCTCCATCAATAGTCAGTACATTAGTATAAATCTCGGTACTATCCATTGACCTATGTCCCAGTAATTGCGAAACATACTTCAAAGGTCGACCATGCAACAATAAATGAATCGCAAACGAATGTCGAAAGGTATGACTGCTGATCGGGAATGGTGAGCCCCCTACCCGCTCCACCAGGGCATCGATATGCCGATTCACGGTCTGCCTGGCCATGGTAAAGATGCGTTCTGACTTTCTAAACTTGCCCTGATACAGATAACTCTGGATTCGATCCTGCAGCGCATAATCGACGATCGGCACATAGCGTTTGGGTGAGCGCGCAATGGCTGCCCTGCTGGGCCGTCCAGGACGCTGTTTGAGCGTCTTATGGATCACCCCGAAGTCATAGCCATCATCTACAAAACTGGCGGGCGTGAGCGCGAGGATTTCCGAGATACGTGCGCCGGTGGTCCACATCAGGTCCAGGATGAGTCGATAAGTCGGATGTTTCTCGGCATCGAGCAGCACCAGAACTTCGGGCTTTAATAGATACGACGGCATCTGGTCGATGGTGTCCAGCACTGTCGCTCGTTTGGCGATCAGGCGATCCCAGTCGATAGTGACCTGCTGGATCGGAAACGCCACCAGCGGCGCCTCAACCGGGTTAAACAGCCGATTGCGCGTCTGAGTCAGAAACTGTCGGTCGGAGGTCCTCATTTGAACCAATTCCCCATGTAATTATGGTGCAATTTAAGACCTATTATAACGCCAGTTTGACCCCGGAAAACAAGCAATAATTGAGGTAAAAGCAAGGTAAATTAAGGAAAATGAGCAAATGCACCAAAATATGAATAAATGGTGCAATTTTATAAATAAGTAGAATTTGAGGTGTGTCTCAATATTTGCCAAGAACAATATTCAGCTGTTCAAAATGGTTCCAGACCATTTTGTGGGAAGGACGTTTCAAGTCTCAGGCCCTGCTGGATGAAAAAGTATTGGCTGCTTACATGGCCTATGTTGATCTGAATCCCATTCGTTCCCGCATGGCAGAAACACACCTGAAACATCGGATCACACTTCTGTTAAGAAACGCATCAAACACCAATCCCAGACTAGTCCAGTTAACCC
>JBNKMF010000001.1:56330-191396 GCA_050292965.1 Gammaproteobacteria bacterium
AATACGTGCCCAACCCAGTGAGTTACTACCATTCGCGGCTATCCTCGTAACAAGATGTTTTCGCAGTGTAGAGGGTACAAAAATATTCTGTCGAGTGAGAGGTTATCTTTCCTCTTGTCGTAAGCAAAATGTATCTGCTTCGCAGGCACTGAGATTACTTTTTGATGACCAATTGCCTGAGCTTTGTGAGTAAGGTTTATCGACTTACCGTATTACGCTGAGTAGTTACATCAAATATTGATTTGGGCAGGTTGTTTACATTACACTTAGAAGTGACCTGTTTCATTATGTTGGCAAGTTTTTTGCGCTAACCAGTATTGGGCTCTTGTTGCTGTGTTAATGGCTTCGACAACCTAAATAAGGATGCCTGGTTATTCCCTTGAGGAATTTTTCGATAATTTCTATTTAAAATGGACTAATAATGGATACCATTTTTATATACACCGTTAAATCTGGCGATGGTTTTTTGACCATAGCCAGGCACATCTTCAGCCAGTCTAATAGAGCGTATATCCGAAGTCTTACTAATCGCTATGACTTAATGAAAGAAGTTTCTGGTAAAATAGAAGGCGATTTGAAACATGAATACCCTGATTTTAAATTAAAAAATAAACAAAAGATCAAACTTCATTCAGATCCAGGATATTACATCCCTAGACTCGCTGTTGTTGCACAACATGGCACTCTTAGCCAACAGGCGAAGAAAAAATCCACCACCACCGTTAAAAATTATTCTTACTTTGTTATTCATAGCACTGAAGGTAATTTGACTGACTCTGCAATTGAAAAATATGTACAGGACAAAAAAAAGGGATCTGGTCACTCTTTCATTAACAAAAAAGGAAAGATATTCAATTTATGGCCTTACAATAACCCTAATGGTTGGGCAACTCGCTCTGAAAAAAGTGGATATAAGCCTGAGCTCCGGGGCAAACTCGTTAACATAGAACTTGTCTATGGAAAGAACGAAAAACCTACAGAAGAGCAGTATCAATCACTTGCAAGTATATACCTTGAGTCAAAAGAACTTTTCAAAAAATGGTTACCCATTGCAGCACATCGTGAAATTGACAGAGGTATACCAGGCGGACATAAAGATCCAATTGGCTTTGATTTTGATTACTTCTATAAGGTATTAAAAACTAAAAAAGTTCCTATAGATGCAATTGATAAACAGAGTCAGGCTAGATTCAACCAGATGCCATGGTGCGAACACAAATGGGTTTGGCCTCCTGTACTTTCAGGGACCGCATTTATAAAAGTTTCAGATGACGAGTTTAAGGCGAAAGGATGCAAATAAGAGCATGAAAATAATTCAATATTTATTCATATCTATTACATCGTTGTTTTTTTCCTCTTCCTGCGTTGCATCTAATGACACTCTCCAGCTAAAAATAGAAAGAGCAGGGAGATTGATTGCAAGTACATATGTGCTTGGAAATCCTGATGAGAAACTCTTCGGTCTTAATCCGGATTATTTCCCATCAAGGCCTAAAGACATTATTAATAAAAGCATACCCATAACGATAGTTACTGAACATTCACTAACTGAGGAACCTTCTCATCCTGTCAGTGTTAAAGGATTTGATCAGTTCAGTAAGTGGTTGAATGATGTGCGAGATCATTACAGATTCCGAGATAATCTCGAGGCAAGAACAATGGGCACCTGTATTAATGCCTGTTGTAAGTACCCACTCGATGGTGGTATCTCACACAACACCCTATACATAACCAGGGCGTGCTTCAGTATTGAAAATAACATCCCCTATCTAAAGTCAATTACATTGCTAGATGGAGACTGACTAAGTAATAGGTAATGGCAAGTGCTTGATGTAGTGCCACGTCAACCCTTTCGATACACCGAACCATGTGGGATATTTCCATCACTTGCTTATACCCAACAGTAACATCTCAGTAGCATTCATAACCAGGTTGTCCAGTTGTTTCGGTTGTGACAGCCACGACTGGATCAAAATTCCATCCATTCCACCGACCAGCAGATAGGCAATTGCCTGTGCATCGACATCGCTACGGAAACGTTCCCGAGCCTTACCCCGTTCGATGATAGCGATAATTATGGTTCGGTATTCGTCATACATCTTCGACAGATCTTCTGCATAATCATGGCGTAAACCACTCATACTGGCAGCAGCCCAGAAGTCGAGGAACAATGGCACATAGGAGCGATGTTGTACCACAATCTCGGCCCAGGTCGCTGCTATACGCCTGATCTGTTCGGCTTCATCGCCTACATCCTGCACTGCATCAGCCATCATCTCGCCGGTCATCTTGCCAAACCAGCGGAATACAGCACCGAACAGGGCCTCCTTGTTCTTGAAATAGATGTACAGCATCCCCTTGCTGACACCAGCGCGTTCCGCAATCTCGTCCATAGTCGTCGCCTGATAACCTCGTTCAGCAAACACGGAGATCGCGATCTCCAGTAATTCTGCCTGCCTTTGCTCTCGGTCAACTTTCTTCGCCATTATTACCTCTTTCAATATTGACTGACCAGTCAGTCACTGTTATGGTAGCATTGTTTACGGTAACCGGACTATCGTTAATTTGACGTTACCGTCCCTCATAAATCGAAATGGAGGCATTAATGTTCAGGTTAAAGATAGCTCGACTTAAAGCCTTACTGGTAGCGGGTCTGTTCGCCTTAATGCTGGTAGCACCTGCACAGGCAATGGACGTTGACACTCTGATCCGCCATATCGATAACCTGTGGCGTGGTGAGACCTCGCAGGCCTTGATGACAATGACGGTCAAAACCCAGCGCTATCAGCGCAGTATGAGCCTGGAAGCCTGGTCGCGTGGTAAGGATGACTCACTGGTGGTGATTCGTGAACCCATCAAGGATCGTGGTATTGCCACACTTAAGGTGAAGGAGAACATCTGGAATTACCTGCCCAAGATCAATCGTGTTACTCGAGTACCATCCAGCATGATGTCTGGGTCGTGGATGGGCAGTCACTTCACCAACGATGATCTGGTGAAGGAGAGCACCTTCGAAGACGATTACGATTCCAGCATAACCTTTGAAGGTACTCGTGACGGCAAGGCGATATACGAACTGACTTCTTTGCCCAAACCAGATGCCGCAGTGGTGTGGGGTAAGGTAGTAATCGAGATAGAACAACAGACGTTGGCACCTTTACGTTGGGTGTATTATGACGAAGAAGATACTCTGATCCGCACCCTCAGTTTCGATCAGGTCGAAAAGATAGGAGCACGCATCGTACCCATGCGTCTGAGCCTGCAACCAGAAGACAAACCGGGTGAGTCCACCGTCATCACCTACCAGACGATAGAATTCGGCGTTGATATAAAGTCGTCATTCTTTTCACTGCAAAACCTGAAACAGCGGCATTGATTGGGAAAGACTATGTCTCATCACTCAGGCACTGTTAACCCTTTCACTCGGCTACCAATGCTGTTGTTCATCGCCTGGCGCAATATCTGGCGCAACCCAATACGAAGCCTGCTTACTATCTCTGCATTGGTCGGCGGATTGATCATGGTGATTCTGTACGCTTCACTACTCGAAGGTCTGACACGGCAGATGGTGCGCCAGGCCACGGAAATCACCACCGGCTACTTGCAGGTTCATCGCCAGGCCTTCATCGACGATCAGGATTTATATGCGACCCTGCCCTGGTCCTGGCTGCAACGCATCGAACAGGACATGCCATCGATCCACATCGCGCCGCGCCTGTATGCCGCAGGACTGGCCAGCTCTGCTACTACCTCCACCGGCGTCGCCATCAAGGCGGTCGACCCACAACGTGAAGCGCTTGTGACTACCATGCTGACACATGTTCGTAGTGGAGTGATGAACCTGGGTATTGCTGATACCACTGACAGCGGCCTCACCCGTTATAACATCGCCATCGGAACTCAACTGGCCAAGAATATCAAACTGAGCCCCGGCGACGAACTGGTGCTGGTCAGCCAGGCTGCCGATGGCAGTATAGGTAACGCACTTTATCGCGTGGCAGCGGTACTCGGACCCCTCGATCCCGCTTTCGACCGTATGGGTGTGCTGATGTCAGTCGATGCCTATCGCGAATTGATGTACCTGGATAGTGGCTTCCACGAACTGGCGGTCGGGCTGGACAATGCCGATACCCTGACCGAGTCTCATGCAGCACTGGATGCTGAGCTTGGCAGCCTGCAACGTGAACTTCCGCTCGACAAGCTGGGTGGCGGGGCCGTTGCGCGTAACTGGCGCCAACTGACCCCGGCCATCGCTGACATGCTGCAACTGAGCCACTCGATGCTGTTGCTGATCGGTCTGATTGTCGTTGGCCTCGCCTCGCTTGGCATGCTGAATACCATGTTGATGGCGGTGCACGAACGTAGCCATGAATTCGGTATCCTGCTGGCCATTGGTATGAAGAAGCGCTGGCTGTTGCTAATGGTAATGCTGGAATCCTTTTTCCTGTCGCTGGTCGCCGCTTTGGTTGGCTCAGCCATCGGCTTTGTTCTGGCGCGTTACCTGGAACGCCACGGCATCGATTTCAGTGCCAGTATGCCCGATGGCTACGACTGGGCTGGTATGGTATTCGAGCCCGTGATGAAAGGCTACCTGCAACCGGGTCAGATTGCACAGGCCTGTGTACTGATGTTTTGCGTCACCCTCATCGCGACACTGATCCCTTCCTGGCGTACGATACGGATGAAACCCGCAGAGGTGTTACGATGAGTCACGCGCATAGCTACATGCCACTTTCGATGCCGATCAAGCTGGCCTGGCGTAACCTGTGGCGCAACCGGCGTCGTACTGTGATCACACTAAGCTCCATTGCAATCGGCTTCGGCATGGCAGTACTTTCCATCGGCATTGGCGATGGCGGTCATAACTCGATGGTACGCAATGCGATAAAACTAGGTGAAGGTCATCTCTCGATACAGCTGCCTGACTACCAGGAAGCCCCTGCTAACCATAAATACCTGGCTGATGGACAGGCATTGCAGGCTAAACTGCAAACGCTGAACATCGCAGGACAAATTGAAGCGCGCATCTCGCTTCAGGTGCTGGCGAGTAGCCCTAACAATTCAGTAGGTGCTGCACTCGAAGGTATGGACAGCAGCGACGACCCACGCGTAGCGATGCTCGAGCCAAAACTGATCGACGGACACTGGATAGAACCCGGCGATTATCGCGGCATCCTGATTGGTGAAGGTATGGCGCGCAAACTAAAGCTTAAGGTTGGCGCCAAGATGGTATTGATGGCAGGTAAACAGGGCGGTGATTCCCAGGCGCAGCTAGGGCGCGTGCGGGGTATATTCAACTCGGGTGTCGATGAAATTGATGACTATCTGGTGCTCGGTGACCTCAGTTTTGCGCGCAGGTTTCTCGAGGGTGAAGGTGCCGACCCAGCCACACAGCCGGTAACTCGACTGTCGGTATTCCTGGATGATCCCAGGCGTATGGCCCATTGGAAAGCCATCATCCAGGATGCGCTTAAAGATGATCCGGTAGTGGTTCTCGACTGGGAGGAAATGATGCCACAACTGGTGCAGTTCATCGTTATTGATGATGCGGGCAACTATATCTTTCTGACCCTGATTCTGATCATGGTGGTGTTCGGCATACTCAACACGGTTTTGATGAGTGTGCTCGAACGCACTCGGGAATTCGGTTTATTACGAGCACTGGGCATGAATCGCCGTCACCTGCTGATTCTGGTGCTGTGCGAATCTATATTGCTCAGCGTGCTAGCAGTGGTGTGTGGCTGGATTGTAGGCGGTGGTGCGCACTGGTGGTTTTCAACCCATGGTATCGATTTTTCAGCGATGATGGGCGGCAAGACCTCAATCGCTGGTACCTTTATGGATTCGGTGATTTATACCGAACTGTCTGTACAGCGGGTTATGCAGCTTAGCTTCATTGTGTTCGTCGCAACGCTGATGTCTGGTATCTACCCAGCATTAAAAGCGGCACGCGTCACCCCAGTAGAGGCGTTACATACATGAACGCATACCACAACAAATATTATGGATTACCTCAGGACTCGGAAAATTAGCTATGGCACTTTTAAAGTTGAGCGAAGTCAGAAAAAACTACATGCAGGGTGAGATCGAAGTACAGGCGTTACAGTCTATCGATTTGAGTGTGGACGAAGGCGAGTTTGCTGCGTTAGTCGGTCCTTCCGGCTCAGGCAAGACTACCCTGCTCAACATCATCGGTGGGCTGGATACCCCAAGCAGTGGCCGGGTGCAGTTGAACGGTTTTGAACTTGGCGGCCTAAGTGAAGCGGACCTTTCCGATTTCCGCCTGTTTGAACTGGGTTTCATATTTCAGGCCTATAATCTGGTGCCGGTGCTGAGCGCACTGGAAAACGTAGAACTGGTGATGGTGCTGCAAGGTCGCGGGGAACGTGAAATACGTGAGCGCGCCGAACATTACCTGGAGCTGGTGGGCCTCGGGGATTACCTGCACAGGCGTCCTTCTGCACTGTCCGGAGGGCAGCAACAACGTGTGGCGGTGGCACGTGCACTGGCCGCAGGTCCACGACTAGTGCTTGCCGATGAGCCTACCGCCAACCTCGACTCGGAAAACGCCGGTTCATTGCTCGATATCATGCACCAACTATCTCGCGATGAAAAAACCACCTTTCTGTTTTCTACCCATGACCCGCGCGTAATGGAACGTGCGGCACGCATCATCACCTTGCGTGACGGGCAGATTGCCACCGATGAATGCATTATTACCCATTAAGCTGCTTGTAGTACTGTCGCTATTCCCAGTTTACGTTAATGCGATGGAACTGAGCGGTCGCTTCTCGATGCTCGGTAGCACCGCATCAGCAGAAACCGGCGATATAGGCTATGTCGATAGTGATCACCATAGTCTGGGCATTGATCAGCAAAGCCTGCGCCTGATGCTGGATGGAAACGACACGCAAGATGAATGGTCTCTTCATGTCAGGACATTGCGGATAAACAGCAACGGCTACCCGGATCAGGACGAATCGCCTACCCCTTTTCGATACCAGCCTATGGCACGAAACTGGCTTGACGATAGCGAATTAACTCACTCGACCCGCATCGGTTATGAGGTTGATCGTGCAGTGTACAAACGGCGCTTTGAAAACATGACTCTGGGTCTCGGTCGCCAGCCCATAGACTGGGGTAGCGGCCGTTTCTGGCAACCGTTGAATGTATTCGGTGCATTCTCCCCTACCGCTCTCGATACTGACTTCAAGGTTGGTCTGGATGCGATTGTGCTTGATGCCTATCCCTCAGACTTTTCTACGCTAACAGCGGCGTATGTGTTGACCCCGCAACATGATGCATCGCTCGTCAACAGCGGCGCACTGTATTATCGCAGCCAGCTGGGTGAAGGTGGAGAACTGTCTTTGCTAGTGGGTCAGGTGCTCGATAATGACGTCTTCGGTGGCTCTTATGAAAGTGCCTTGGGAGGTATGGGCTGGCGCATTGAGGCGGCGTATTATCAGCCTGACCAGGGCGATGATTTTGTTTTCTGGATCGGCGGCATAGATTACCAGTTCAATGACGGCACCCTGATTGCAGTAGAGTGGCACGACAATGGCTTTGGAGCAGATAAGGAAGACGAAGTAGCCTCTATAGCCGGCGGTTCGATATCCAACTACGGTTTGCAACCTCAACTCAGCAGACGGTTGTTGGGGGTATCGCTGGGGCGCGACCTCACTCCCCTGCTACATGGCGATTACACCCTGTTAATGAGTTCACTCAAGGATGCTCAGAGAAGCCATCACAGATCATTACTGCATCAATTAAACCTGACCTATTCGGTCAGTAATGAATCGGACCTGCTGATATCGATGCTACTTGCGAATGGCCGAGGACTGGATACAAGCGGCCAGCCACAATCCGAATTCGGTCACTTGCCTGCTGCCCTGACACTGAGGCTACGTTTTTATTTTTAAGGTCAGTTGCACGGGCTATATAATGCGCAACGATGATGTATACAAAGCTACCCTACTTTTAAATTCAGGTATGGATCGGAGCCGGGATTTCTTTAAGTAACAACGCTCGCTCATCCAGGCCTGTCGTATCTACAGGAATCTTGACCACATGCCCAGAACCAGGAGCTACATCTCTGGGTTCTCCTTTTAAACCTTGCATAGCTTCAATTACAATTCGTCTATTGCCTGCCGCGCTCATGACTTCAACTACATCACCAACAGCAAAGCGGTTCTTTGCTTCTACAGTAATCGTTCCCTGCTGCTGATCAACCTCTATCACTTCACCTACAAACTGCTGTTTTTCGGCGATTGAAGTGCCTTGTTCGTAACTCTGATATTCATCGTGTACGTGACGGCGATAAAAGCCTTCGGTATAACCACGGTTAGATAATTTTTCCAGATCGTCCATCAGAGACATATCAAAATCCTCACCAGCTAAAGCGCTATCGATAGCCTGTCTATAGACTTGAGTAGTACGGGCGACGTAATAATGGGACTTGGTACGGCCCTCGATTTTTAGTGAGTCAACGCCAATATCGATAAGCTTTTGAACATGTTGAACCGCGCGTAGGTCTTTGGAATTCATGATATAGGTACCGTGCTCATCTTCGAAAGCGGGCATATATTCTCCTGGCCGATTTTGTTCCTGAAGCAGGTATACCTGATCATTAGTCTCACCCTCACCCAACACAGGCTTATAGATATTTACTTCAGGATTGACCGGCTTGTAGTCACCCTCAGCAGTTTCTGTCGCTTCATGTGCATCGTACTTCCAGCGGCATGAGTTGGTGCAGGTGCCCTGATTTGGATCTCGGTGGTTGGCATAGCCAGATAACAGGCAACGGCCAGAATAGGCAATACAAAGTGCTCCATGTACGAAAACCTCAAGCTCAATATCTGGACATTGCTGGCGTATTTCTTCTACTTCTTCCAGCGATAGTTCGCGAGACAGGATTACTCTGGAAATGCCAACAGACTGCCAGAATCGCACTGCCGCAAAGTTAACTGCATTAGCCTGTACAGAAAGGTGAATCTCTGTTTCAGGCCAACGTTCTTTCACCATCATGATTAATCCGGGATCAGCCATGATGAGAGCATCAGGCTTCATTTCGATAACCGGCTCAATATCCTTCATATAGGTGTTTATCTTGCTGTTATGGGGCAGGATGTTACTAGCCACGAAAAAGCGAGTATCGTGCTGATGAGCGTACTGTATGCCTTTGCCCAACGTTTCCAGGTCAAAATCATTATTCCTTACGCGCAGGCTATAACGCGGTTGGCCTGCATATACGGCATTGGCTCCATAAGCTATGGCGTACTGGAGGTTTTTGTAGTTGCCAGCTGGGGCCAGTAGTTCTACTGAACGAGTCATAAGGAAAAAAGCCTGTGTGCGTTTTGTCTGGTTAGAGTAGCTATGGTTTGTATATCTGTGTGTCTGATTTCGGCTAATTTCGCCGCCACCAGGCTAACATGAGCCGGATGATTAGTTTTTCCCCGATAAGGTACCGGTGCCAACCATGGTGCATCGGTTTCTATAAGTAATCGATCATCAGGGATTTTGACCGCCATTTCGCGTACATTTTCAGCCTGTTTGAAGGTCACTATACCGGATATGGAGATATAAAATCCCATATCAATTGCCTGGCTCGCCATATCCCAGTCTTCAGTAAAGCAATGCAGAACACCACCAACCTGTTCGGCATGATGCGCTCTTAAAATATCAAGAGTATCTTGCCTGGCCTGTCGCGTATGGATAACCAGAGGTTTTTTGCATTCAATGGCAGCATCAATATGCACACGAAATCGATCTCGCTGCCATTCAGGTCCTTCGGTGTGATAGTAATCAAGCCCTGTTTCACCAATGGCCACAATCTTGTCTTTTTGTGCCAGAGCAACCAGCTGTTCTACAGTTGGCTCAGTTGCATTTTCATGATCTGGGTGAACACCAACTGTGGCGTATATACCATCTTTACCCCTAACCTTTTCATACATAGCATCAAAGCTTTCGAGATTGACGCTAATGCATACCATCTCATCAACCTGACTTTCCTTTGCAGTGGACAGAATATTGTCAAGATTATTATCGAAATCACCCAGATCGATACGATCCAGGTGGCAATGGGAGTCAAAAAACATGTAGGTATGGAGAAGTAAGTAATAGCCTAGTATATCAGGCTATTATGGATTAATTACATGGTATGGGTAGGTCTATCGGCCTGAAGTGCTCCAGCCAGGTATCCTTCAATTTTATTTCGCGTAGTGCCATTATCCTGGCTACTGAATTGAACGCCAATACCTGCGGCTTTATTACTTTGTGCACCCGGAGGTGTTACCCAGATGATTTTACCTGCAACCGGTAGTCGTTCTTTATCTTCCATCAAGGTTAATAGCATGAAAACTTCGTCACCCAGTTTATATTTTTTGTTGGTGGGAATAAACAGGCCACCGTTTTTTACATACGGCATATATGCTGCATAGAGTGCGCTTTTATCTTTGATATTGAGTGATAAGATGCCCTGGCTAGGTGCTGCTGCCATTGTTTAACCCCGGTTTAAAATCTGTTTCATAGATATTAGCACGTCTTCCAGCTGTAGTTGAAGATTCAGGTTATTATCTTCAACATGTAGAACCCAATCTGCTTTGCGTATTAAGTTTAGCAGCTGAATAATTTTTAATTTAATGTTTTGAGTTAAACCTGCTTCAAGTTGTTTGTGAATAAATCGCATCAATTCATTTTTTACGATACTTCTAACCGTGTTTGGATCCAGTGATTTTAAACTATTCACCAGAGTACTGGCGTCCATCTGGTTCTGAAAATAACGCTGAAGAAGCTGGCTGAACTCCTGATAGTCCTGATAAAAATTCTGTTGTGACATTTCTAATGCCAGTTGAGGATCGTCGCCTGAGAGTTTCAGGTATTCAGCGCTCAGTTTTTGATCTAGTCCTTTGTGACTTAACCATTGCAATGCTTGCTCTTGATCTGGATTATTCACCACCCATTTCTGACATCTACTGCGGATCGTAACGGGTAATCGACTGCTGTGGTGACTGAGTAAGATCAAGGTGGATTTATCACTTGGTTCCTCAAGTGTTTTCAGCAAGCTATTGGCTGATGACGAGTTCATTTTTTCAGCAGGATAGATCAGGGCATACTTGCCCGCATTTAGGCTATTAGTCAGAGAGATTTGATGAATCAGGCGTCGAATTTGATCGATCTTGATGTCTTTATTGGGTTTATGGGTTTTCTCGTTTTCCTGCAATGTTGTATAAGTGAAGTCTGGATAGTTGTTAGCACGCATTAAGCTACAGGGTTTGCATTCACCACAGGGAGGCCTGATAGTAGTAGATTCGCACAATAAGGCGCTCACCAGATACCAGCCAAAGTTAATGCTATTTACCGATGTCTGCAACTCTATGAGCAAACCATGAGGTAATTTGTTAGCTCTTTTAAGTTCTACTAACTGGTCAACAAGGGGTTGCTGCCAGGGTAAAGCCGAGGCTTCAAACAGTTCGCTAACTGGGGGTTCAACTTTGGCCATAATGAACTACTAACAGGCTTCTAGCTTCAGTTTAAATCGTTGATTCATAATGGAGATTAATTTTTCACTTACCTGTTGAATGCTGCCAGAGGCATCGATCAATTGATACCGTTGCACGTCAGAAGCTGCGATGCTGCGAAATGCTGTGCGTACTTTTTGATGGTATTCATTGCCCTTTTTTTCAAATCGATCTTCGCCGGTTCCTCGGGCTTCTGCACGAGCTAAGGCAACTTTTTCATCTATATCCAGAATAAATACCAGATCAGGTTGAAAGTCTCCGATGCTGAGTTTATGTAATTGTTCGACGCAATCTAGACCAAGTTCGCCCGCTATACCCTGAAATGCTCGGCTCGAATCAGCAAAACGATCACTGATGACCCAGTTACCTTGTCGCAGAGCTGGCAAAATAGTATCACGTAAATGGGCGCGCCGTGCGGCATACATTAGTAATAACTCAGTCATGCTATCCCATTTATCGGGGGCGCCATTGACCAGTAAATTTCGGATATCTTCAGCTGCTGGAGACCCACCTGGTTCGCGAGTTAGAATGCAATTTAGACCTTGATCTAGCATAGATTGTTGCAAGCGTCGTGTTTGTTCGCCCTTACCACTACCATCGACGCCATCAATAACAATCATTTTATTATTCTTTTGATGCATAGGTAGTTATCCGGCTTGAGGGGTACGTTTAGGCTTTCTGCCTTTTAGCTGATATTTGCTGACCGCTTCATTGTGTTCTTCCAGAGTACGCGAAAACTTATGAGTTCCATCGCCTTTGGAAACAAAATATAGCGCATCTGAGTCAGCTGGGTGCAATGCGGCTCGTATCGCGTCAATACCGGGTAGTGCAATTGGTGTCGGTGTCAGTCCTTTATGCAGGTAGGTATTATAGGGTGTATCCTTTTTTAAATCTTGATAGCGAATGTTGCCGTCGAAGCCATCTCCCAGTCCATAGATGATGGTTGGGTCGGTTTGTAACCGCATACCTTTTTTCAGTCTTTGGATGAAAGCGGCGGCTATTAGAGGTCTTTCGAAAGCTGCACCTGTTTCCTTTTCGATAATAGAAGCAAGTATCAGGGCTTCATATGGGGATTTTAAAGGCAGATTGTTATCTCGCTTAGCCCATTCTTCGGATAACTTTTGTTGCATGGTTTTGTACGCCCTTTTAAGAAAATCAAGGTCAGTCGTTCCGCGCGGGAAGTGATAAGTGTCTGGTAAAAACCACCCTTCTGGATTTTCATCGGCATGACTGATGTGTGCCATGATTTCTGTAGTATTGTTATTGATTGTTTGTTCTAGAACAGCATCTTTTTGAATAGCCTGAAGAAGCTGATTAAACGTCCAGCCTTCGATAATCGTAAAGCTATATAAAATTGAATTACCTTTTGCAAAAAGATCTATTAAATCTGCGGGTGTCTGGTTTGAGTTAATCCGATATTCACCTGCTTTAGCTGAAGTCTCTTTTCCTTCGAACCTGGCTAGAGCGATAAACATTACCGGGTCTTCAATATACCCCGCATCAGATAATTTTTGTGCCACCTGGCGGATACTGTTTCCTGGCTTGATAAGGAATTTGGCCGACTCCTGTTGCATATTGATGGCAGAATTTCGAAACTGGTTAAATTGAAAACCAAGATACAACGAAGCCACAACGACTAGCAAAATGCCCAGGTAAATTAACTGTTTAATTGCTTTGAGTGCCATGAAATTCCTGTTGTAACGATTGGGTGATAGGTCCGAGTGGGAAATGCTTATCTTCGACCTGAATCAACCCACGTATACCCTGTACACTGTTGGTTAAAAAACATTCATCTGCTGATAAGATAGCCTGTCGAGAGCAGTTTTCAATTTTAACTGAATTACCGCATTTCTCGAGTTTTTTTATCACTTGTTGGCGCATAATTCCATCCACTCCACAAAAAGATAGGTCAGGCGTTGAGACGATATTGTTTTTAACGATAAATAGATTGCTGACTATTGACTCGACTACCGATGCTGAGTCATCACATAACAAGGCCTCGTTATATGCTGATCTATGCTTAAGTTCTTCTGTAGCCAGAACATAGTGTAGACGATTTAAGTGCTTAATACCTGCAAGGATACGGCTTTTTGGTAATGTAATTTCAGAGATATATGCTCTAATAGTCTGAAATACTGGAGAATAATTGTATTTATAATGGAGCAGATAGATATTAGGTATTTGTGATTCTGGTATTTGTAAGCCCCTGCCCCCGGAACCTCGAGTGACAATCATTTTAAGGATCAGGTCCTGATTGAGCTGAAAATAAGGCTGCAAATTTCGCTCAAACCAGTGTTCAGGAGGACAGTTTATTTTCAATCTTTCACAACCTGAATTCAGGCGCGAATAATGTTGCTGCCAGTATTTAATTTTCCCCTGCTGTAGCAGCAAGGTTTCAAAAAGGCCATCACCATAATGTAAGCCGCGATCAGCAAGATCAGGATGAGGTGCTAGATCCAGATCACTGATCAGCTTGAAGCGCATTCAACATGCCTCTAGCCTTGTGACGGGTTTCACTGAGTTCCTTTTCTGTAATTGAATCATGAACAATCCCTGCTCCAGCTCGAAAACTGAGGTCGCGATTATTCAATACCATGGTGCGAATCAGAATATTTAAATCCATACGTCCATGGTCACTTATGTAGCCTAAGGAACCGGTGTAGGCTCCACGAGCAGTCTGTTCAAGCTCACTGATAATTTGCATACAACGAACTTTGGGACAACCTGTAATGGTGCCTCCCGGGAAAACTGCATGCACCACGTTCTTTACGCTAAGCTCAGGCTTTAGCTTACCGCGAATATTTGACACGATGTGGTGTACATGCTGATAGGATTCCACAATCATCTGGTCATCTACACGGATGCTGCCAGGCTGACAGACTCTACCCAGGTCATTCCGCTCAAGGTCAATCAGCATGACATGTTCAGCTCGTTCTTTGGGGTGTTTTATCAAGATATTCGACAACTCCTTATCTTCAGTAAGGGTTTTACCTCTTGGATGAGTTCCCGCAATGGGGCGAGTTTCGATTATACCCTGATCTACCGAAACCAGCCTTTCAGGTGACGAGCTGAGTACATAATGGTTGCCCAATTTGATCATTGCAGCAAAAGGTGCTGGGTTAGTCTGGCTTAGTTTATGATAAAGAGAAACTGGGTCTGTCTCATGCGAAAAGCTAGCCTGCCACAGGCGAGATAGATTGGCCTGAAAGATGTCTCCATCAATAATATATTGATGAGTATGCTTTAAGTAACTGCGGTAAATATCTGCTTCTTCTTCGAAAATAGAAACATCAGGTAGTGGTGACGGGGTGAATTTTCCAGCTTGTGAAATATCATCAAGCATCGCTTCAATTAGATCTGGTCGAGCTTCTTCACTGACCAGAGTGCAGCTATTGATAGAATGATCAATAATGACGGCTGACGGAATTCGACTTATCAGAGCCAGAGGTAACTCAGATGATTGCGTATGAAAGCCAACAGCTGATTCGATAAAGGACGCATACTCATAACCCAGATATATAAACCAGCCACCAATAAACGGTAAATCGATAACATCATGGTCGCATTGTAAAGAGACAGGAATTTGATCGAGCAGGTCCTCAGACATGTCATTTGAGGACAGGGTTTGTTGGGGGTAAGCTAACAGAATCGAGTAGCGTGTATTTACCTCTCCACGCGTATTGGAGGCAAGTAGATAGGGGTAGGTATCTGGTTTTAGCCTATGTAGCGCCAGAAGATCAGGAACTTCATTTATCTTTTTGCGATGAAACACAGGTCAGAAAGGGGTTATATCGCCCTGAACAGCAGGGTTCCGTTAGTGCCACCAAAACCAAATGAATTTGACAGTGTCACATTCAATTTGGTGTCACGAGCAGTATTTGCACAGTAATCCAGATCACATTCAGGATCCTGATTATCAAGATTTATGGTTGGAGGGATAATCTGGTCACGCAGCGCCAGTATCGAAAATATCGCTTCGATTCCACCAGCAGCACCCAATAAATGCCCTGTCATTGATTTGGTAGAACTAACTACAACCTTTTTAGCGTGCTCACCCATAGCTACCTTTACGGCCATGGTTTCCGCTTTATCGCCAGCTGGTGTGGAGGTTCCATGGGCATTGATATAACCCACGTCTTCCTTGTTTAAACCGGCATCTTTTAAAGCATTATTCATACAGCGTGCAGGACCTTCTCCACTCGGTGAAGGCTGGGTCATATGATGAGCATCACCACTCATTCCATAACCGGCTAGTTCACAGTAAATTTTCGCACCGCGTTTTTTGGCATGTTCGTATTCTTCAACAACGACGACACCTGCGCCATCACCAAGAACAAAGCCATCACGATCTCTATCCCATGGACGACTGGCAGCTTCTGGATCATCATTGCGTGTTGATAAGGCTCTGGCTGCAGCAAACCCACCAATACCTAAAGATGAGGTGGCCATTTCAGCACCACCAGCTAGCATCACATCTGCATCACCATAGGCAATCATGCGTGCCGCATCACCAATATTGTGAGCTCCTGTTGTACAGGCGCTGACGATAGAAATGTTAGGTCCTTTTAACCCTTTCATGATGGAAAGGTTGCCAGAAACCATATTGATGATAGCGCTTGGCACAAAGAATGGGGAAATTTTACGTGCACCACCTGCTACAAACTGGTCTCGATTACGTTCGATACCGGGCAATCCACCTATTCCAGATCCAATTGCGACGCCAATGCGCTCAGCGTTTTCTTCAGTCACTTCAATACCTGAATCTTCTAATGCCTGAATACCTGCAGCAATCCCATAATGGATGAAAGGATCCATCTTTTTAAGGTCTTTAGCCGGAATATACAGGGATGCATCGAAATCTTTGACCGATGCTGAGATTCTTACAGGGAAGTTAGTAGTATCAAAGGTAGTGATAGGTCCGACGCCGCTTTTTCCGGCGACAATATTCTTCCATGACTCTTCAACTGTATTGCCAACGGGAGTTAGCATTCCTAAACCTGTAACTACAATGCGACGCTTAGACAATGGAAATAACCTCTATCTGGATGCACTAAAAAAATGCCGCTAAACATTGCTTAATGTTCAGCGGCATTTTGAAAAGCCAGTACTCTTACAAATGGTTATTGATATAATCAATCGCCAGTTGAACAGTTGTGATCTTTTCAGCTTCTTCATCAGGAATTTCTGTTTCAAACTCCTCTTCAAGAGCCATAACCAGTTCAACGGTATCAAGTGAGTCAGCGCCCAGGTCATCTACAAATGAAGCACTGTTTGTAACTTCTTCTTCTTTGGCACCCAGTTGCTCAGCAACTATTTTTTTTACACGTTCTTCAACAGAGCTCATTATTCGAGTTTCTCCTAAAAATAAAATCGATCGGCATGTTTTGAGAGGCGTATTGTATTGAAAAGCCTCTCCGCATGCCACCATTATTAAAAAAATTAATTTATCTATAAAATACAGTACGTTACAGCAATAACTTAAAGTAAAATATGTTATGACATATACATGCCACCATTCACATGTATGGTTTCTCCAGTGATATATCCCGCTGCAGGAGATGCCAGGAACACAACTGTAGCAGCAATTTCTTCAGCGCTACCCAGGCGACCTAATGGTATCTGAGTTAGCAGTAAGTCTTTTTGATTTTGATCAAGTTCTCGTGTCATATCTGTATCAATAAAGCCTGGAGCGACGGCATTTACAGTAATATTTCGTGAACCTATCTCGCGTGCCAGAGATTTGCTGAAACCAACCAACCCTGCCTTTGCTGCCGCATAATTGGTTTGGCCCGGGTTACCCGAGGCCCCAACTACGGATGAAATACTGATGATTCTACCGTTTCTCTTTTTCATCATTCCACGAACAACAGCTTTGGACATGCGAAAAATTGAAGTCAGATTGGTATTAATAATGTCATTCCACTGGTCATCTTTCATTGCCATTAAAAGTGTGTCCTTTGTGATTCCGGCATTGTTCACCAGTATGTCAGGCGCGCCAAAATCATTACCAATCTGTTTGACGCAACTAGTTACTGATTCACCGTTTGCAACATTGAGAACCATACCCTGCCCATTTATACCGGCTTCTTTTAAATAGGCCGTAATTTTATCAGCACCACCCTCGCTAGTTGCCGTACCTATAACCGTTGCACCAGCAGCACCAAGGCCCCTGGCAATCGCCTGGCCTATTCCTCGACTCGCTCCGGTTACCAGAGCGATTTGATTTTCTAGCATTGATTTACTCCGCTATTGTTTGAATTGTTTTTTCAAGACTGTCGGTATCATAAACAGCTAACCCGTTCATTGATTTATTAATACGCCTTGTAAGGCCAGTTAAAACCTTTCCAGGTCCAAATTCCACAAGCGTATCTGCCTGAAGCTCATGCATAGTGTTAACGCAATCTACCCAGAGTACAGGCTGGTAAAGTTGTAGTTTCAATAATTCACGTATTTCATTAACAGAGTTTGCAGATTTAGCACTTTGATTATGTAGCACTTTAACATCAGGCATTGCTACGTTAACTTGCTCTAATGTTTGTGAAAGTTTCTCAGCGGCAGACTGCATCAAGGCACAGTGGGAAGGAACACTCACAGGAAGTGGCAGCGCACGCTTTGCACCAAGTTCTTTTGCTTTGACCATAGCCTGCTCTACACTGGTTTTATTTCCTGCGATAACTACCTGGCCTGGAGAATTAAAGTTTACCGCTGAAACCACACCGTGCTCGACCTGAGCACAAGCTTTAACGACATCTTCATCAGCCAAGCCTATGATTGCTGCCATAGCCCCTTCACCATCGGACACAGCCGATTGCATCAAACGCCCTCTTTCTGCAACCAGACGGACAGCATCGATAAACTTAATACTATTAGCGCAAACAAGTGCGGTGTATTCCCCAAGACTATGTCCTGCATAAACGGTAGCGGGTGGCAAGTCGAGACTCTGCCACACTTTGAATGCCGCTACACCTGCGGCAAGCATGGCTGGCTGTGTAACTTGAGTTTGGTTAAGTTTTTCGGCTGGCCCTTCGCTAATTAGAGATTTTAAGTCATAAGACAGTGCTTCAGAAGCTTCTCCAAATACTTCATCGACGATTGGCTGGTGGTCGCCCCAGGTAGTCATCATACCCACAGACTGTGAGCCCTGACCAGGAAATACGAAAGCAAGATTAGTCATTCTTTATTCTTGTAGTGAAAAAATGCGATTTTAACATAAAACTTCTCGGTTATATCGGTTGTGATTCCTTACAAAAACTGGATAATGACGCGGTTTTCTTACATCGGAAATATTTAATGCCAAAAGGCGATCATATTGAAATGCAAGGTACCGTCATTGATACCTTACCAAATACAATGTTTAGAGTTGAGCTTGAAAATGGTCACGTTGTAACCGCTCATATCTCTGGGAAAATGCGGAAACATTACATCCGCATTCTGACTGGAGATAAGGTAACTGTTGAGTTAACTCCTTATGACCTTTCAAAAGGACGGATAACCTTCCGCGAGCGTTAATGTCTGAAAGCCACAGAGTCTGGTCGAACCGACTCAGCGGCTTTTAGTATTCAGGCTTCTGCTTCCAGCTTTCTTGTAGAGCGCGTATGGCAAACCAACGCGCCATCTTTTACGTCGACCCTGACTTCTCCGCCTGAAGATAGCTCTCCAAACAGTAACTCATCAGCCAGAACTCTTTTAATTTCGTCCTGAATGACTCGTGCCATTGGGCGAGCCCCCATTTTGATGTCATAGCCTCTATCAGCCAGGTATCGTCTAGCAGCATCTGAAACAATCAAGTTGACTTTTCTGGCTTCAAGTTGAGATTCAAGTTCGATAAGGAACTTGTCAACCACATTTAGAATAACGATTGAATCCAGAGCCTGGAAATTAATTATGGCATCCAGACGATTTCTAAATTCAGGTGTGAATATCTTTTTGATGGCTTCACCTGCATCACTGCTGTGATCCTGTGGTGCAAACCCCATAGTTGAGCGACTGATCAATTCAGCACCTGCATTGGTAGTCATAACCAGAATGACATTGCGAAAATCTGCTTTGCGGCCATTATTATCCGTTAAGGTACCGTTATCCATTACCTGTAATAGCAGATTAAATACATCTGGATGCGCTTTTTCTATCTCGTCCAGCAGTACAACAGAATAAGGATGCTTAAGTACTTCTTCGGTCAATAGTCCGCCTTGATCAAAGCCTACATAACCTGGAGGTGCTCCAATTAAACGAGATACGGTATGGCGTTCCATATATTCCGACATATCGAAGCGTATTAGCTCAACCCCCATGATATTAGCGAGTTGTTTGCAGACCTCTGTTTTACCAACACCAGTAGGTCCGGCAAACAGGAATGATCCAACGGGTTTAGCGTCGCGCCCCAGACCTGATCGCGACATTTTTATTGCCGCATCAAGTGCCTGAATGGCTTTATCCTGTCCAAACACCACTCTTGACAGATTTTTACCAAGATTCTTCAGCATATCCATATCAGTCGAACTGACCGTCGAGCTAGGTATTCTCGCGATACGAGAAACAATCCTCTCTATATCAACCACACCAATGGTTTTTTTGCGTTGTTTCTCAGGCAATAAGCGACGATGTGCCCCTGCTTCATCGATAACATCAATGGCTTTATCGGGTAAATGGCGGTCATTGATATACTTGGCAGATAGCTCAGATGCTTTTTTTAAAGCCTGTTGCGTGTATTTCACATCATGATGCTCTTCAAAGCGTGTTTTGAGGCCCTTCAGAATGAGATAGGTTTCATCGACAGAAGGCTCGGGCACATCGATCTTCTGAAAACGTCGGGCTAAAGCGCGGTCTTTTTCAAATACACCTCGATATTCCTGATAGGTAGTCGAACCTATGCATTTCATTTCACCGCTAGCAAGTACGGGTTTAATAAGGTTTGAAGCATCCATAACGCCGCCCGAAGCTGAGCCGGCACCAATGATTGTATGGATTTCATCGATAAATAAGACAGCGTGGGGTTCGTCTTTAAGCTGCTTGATAACGGCTTTTAGACGCTTTTCAAAATCACCACGATACTTTGTTCCAGCAACAAGTGCACCCAGATCCAATGAATAAATAGTTGCATCAAGTAGTAGATCTGGCACCGACTCTTCTACGATACGACGCGCCAGGCCTTCAGCAATTGCGGTTTTTCCAACACCTGCCTCACCTACCAGTAATGGGTTATTTTTTCTACGACGGCACAGCGTTTGCACCACTCGCTCAATTTCTTCATCACGCCCCACTAACGGGTCAATCTTGCCAGCAATTGCCAGTTCATTCAGATTAGATGCAAATGTTTCCAGAGGTTTTTCTTTAGTGGGCTCTTCGTTATACATTCCCGGATCAGAAGAAAAGGGCGCGTCTTCGGCTGGCTCATCAATACGACTTATACCGTGGGATAGGTAGTTGGTAACATCAAGTCTTTCGATATTTTGAGCATGGAGCAGAAAGACCGCATGCGAATCCTGCTCTGAAAAGATTGCTACCAATACATTTGCGCCAGAAACCTCACCCTGCCCTGAGGATTGCACATGAAACAATGCGCGTTGCAAAACACGTTGAAAACCAAGAGTTGGCTGTGTTTCTCTATTTTCATCACCTAAAAGTAATGGCGTATTTTGGTCAACAAAAATTTGTAGATCCTCGCGCAGTTTTTTTACATCTGCGCCACAAGCTTTGAGGACTGCAATGGCCGAGGCATTTTCCGTTAACATAAGCAGGATATGCTCAACCGTAATGAACTCATGCCTTTTTTCCCTGGCTTCAAGAAAGGCCTGATTCAGTGACTGTTCTAATTCTTTATTGAGCATTTTTATGTCAACTTTATTTAATTTCTTATTCTATCAGTTTAGTAGGAGGAGGTTCAAATTGCTAAATTTCTTCCAAATCGCATAATAAGGGGTGTTTATTTTCACGTGAATAGTTATTAACCTGCATCACTTTGGTTTCGGCAATATCCTTTGTGTAGATCCCGCATACTCCCTTACCCTGCTTATGGACGTTCAACATAATCTGTGTGGCTTTATCTCGAGAGTGACTGAAAATCAACTCAAGAATATGTACAACAAACTCCATTGGGGTGTAATCATCATTAATTAAAACTACCTTATACATAGGAGGCTTTTTTAATTTTGGCTTTGCGTGTTCCAGCAAAACAGTATCGTCATCATCAGGCAAATGACTCATTTATTCTCTCAAAGTTAATAGTATTTTACTAACATAATGCCGCTCCTCCCCTTTTTCAACTTTGATATTGTGAAATTAAGAGAACAATTTAACATTTTTTTTGGATTTCTTTGTTATAATAACCATGATCAATCGAATAGATTGATCGGGCTTATAAAAAATATAAATGTAAAATTATAGTTAAAACCTTAAGTAGAGGAAGTATTATGGCCACTGGAACCGTTAAATGGTTTAGTAATGTAAAGGGTTATGGATTTGTCAACACAGATGAGAATGAAGCAGAGGATATTTTTGCTCATTTCTCAGCAATTGAAATGGAAGGCTACAAAAAGTTGACATCTGGACAAAAAATCGAATTTGATATCAACGAAGGGCCTAAGGGTCTACAGGCGTTGAATATTAGATCGGTGAATAACTAAATCTATCAACATCGTTATAAAATCTTGATATTAAACTTTTAATTAAAACCTAACCGGTTTTCTACCATTAAATCCCGCACCGAAAAGTCTTCGGCTCTTCGGTGCGGATTTCACTGTATATGATCCTCGATTTCACCTGGAATTCAGAGGATATTCATGATGTCTAAACTCCTGAATTGGAAGTGGATGACATACCCTTCCCCAGAAACTTTCAGTTATTGGGGCCAAATCCGTTCTTTCAAAAGACTTGTTATTCCTTATTCGTCTTTCCATTCAACATTCTATTGATGACAATGGCAATCTGGCGCTCTGGCTCATAAAGGTAATATCATTAAATAAACCGTAGTTGAATTTCATAACACAGGTTATGAGCTAATGAGAGAAGAGTCTGAGTTACTTCTGGTTGAGATGTCCGAAACTATTAGTATCAATTAAGCATGAGAGATTAAAGGCTTACTGAAACGTTTTAATCCTGCAACTTCAACAATTTTGGTAGAAATTTCCTCAATTGACATAGTCGTTGTATTTAAATAAGGAACATGGAATTGCTCAAACATTTGTTCAGCTGCTTTAACTTCATAACGACATTGCTCCATCGAAGCATAGCGACTTCCTGGTCGTCGTTCTTCACGAATATGCGCTAACCGTTTAGGCTCAGTGGACAGTCCGAACAGCTTATTTTTGAATGGCTTTAAATGTTTAGGCAGATCTTCTGAATCCATATCCTCTTCAGTGATTGGATAATTTGCAGCCTTAATACCAAACTGTAATGCAAGATATAGACAGGTGGGTGTTTTGCCACTCCTAGAAACACCAAGAATGATGATGTCGGTTTTATCGTAGAGTTTGGTTGTTGCACCATCATCGTGGATTAGAGAAAAGTCAATGGCGTCAATACGTGATTCATATAAAGTCTGGTTGGAGATTCGATGTGATTGTCCCGATTCATGAATAGAGTGTGCATGTAAGGTAGCTTCAAGATCAGGCAAAAAACGATCAAAAGGATCTAATACCAGCGCTTTAGAGGATAATATGATTTTGCTTATCTCTTCGTCAGCCATGGTAGAAATTACAATTGGCCGCATACCTGTAGCCTCTGCTTCGTTGTTTATCCGTTCAACAATTTTATTTGCTTTAGATTTATCGTCGACAAAGGGAATGGTGATAGATGAAAAATCAACTTTTGGAAACTGAGCTAATAGACTATATCCCAAAGTCTCGGCAGTAATAGCGGTTCGATTAGAGAGGAAAAATACGGGTATTGATTTCAGGTCCATAGGAATTCTCATAAACTTATAAAAACTTCATATAAGAAAATACATTTAGTCGTTGGATGTTATTACGATTATGTTACATTCATATTATTAATAACTAATACTAACTTATTGTCTATTTATGATTTCAAATAAATTTGTAATTGATCTCGATCAACTTGGAATGAATGATGTTCCAGTAGTTGGTGGAAAAAATGCTTCTCTAGGAGAAATGATTTCCAACCTTTCAAATCTTGGTGTATCTGTACCAGGAGGTTTTGCTACGACTGCTGAAGCTTTTCGTGACTTCCTCGTCGAAGCCGGATTAAAACAAAAAATAGATACCAAGCTCATCGAACTCAATGTTGATGATGTTAATGCACTCGCTCAGGCAGGTAAGCAAATACGTCAATGGGTAATTGATGCTCCTCTCCCTGCTCAACTGGAAGCCGGAATCAGAGAGTCATATGAAAGCCTGTCTATTGAAGGTAAAGATGCCACGGTAGCTGTCCGTTCATCAGCAACAGCCGAAGATTTACCTGATGCATCATTTGCCGGGCAACAGGAAACCTTTCTAAACATTCAGGGTATAGATCAGGTTCTGCATGCCGTAAAACTTGTGTTTGCATCCCTGTTCAATGATCGAGCAATCTCATATCGTGTTCATCAGGGTTTTGAACATGCTGAAGTTGCCTTGTCCGCAGGTATCCAGTTGATGGTTCGAAGCGACCTGGCTTCAAGTGGTGTTATGTTTAGTGTCGATACTGAGTCTGGATTTGAAGATGTGGTTTTTATTACTGCGAGTTATGGCCTGGGTGAAACCGTTGTACAGGGCGCGGTAAACCCTGATGAATTTTATGTCTACAAAAAGGCACTTAGCGCAGGTAGAAGATCAATACTGCAAAAGAACAGAGGTAGTAAATTAATCAAAATGATTTACGCTCAGGGAGAAGCCCCAGAGCATGCAATACAGACGGTTAAAGTCGACCAACAGGAACGAAGTCTTTTTTGTATTACGGACGAAGATATTACAGAACTGGCGAAGATGGCTATGACCATAGAGAAACATTACCAGCGCCCTATGGATATCGAGTGGGCTAAAGATGGAATCAGCGGAAAGTTATTTATTGTTCAGGCGCGCCCAGAAACGGTTGTTTCTCGTGAAGGAAAGGTCATCGAACGCTATGTACTTAAGCAGGAACCTAAAAAATATCTGGTAGATGGACGTGCGGTAGGCAATCGTATTGGACAGGGCGTGTCCAAGGTGATCAGCGACCTCTCGCAAATGGACCAGATCAATGAGGGCGATGTACTGGTAACCGATATGACCGATCCTGATTGGGAACCGATCATGAAAAGAGCCTCAGCCATCGTTACCAACCGTGGCGGAAGAACCTGCCATGCAGCGATAATTGCACGTGAGCTTGGTATCCCTGCTCTGGTTGGTACTGGTGACGCCACTCAGGTTATACAGAATGATATAGATATCACTGTGACCTGTGCTAATGGTGATACAGGGCATGTTTACGAGGGATTGCTTGAGTTCGAACACCAGAAACACGAATTAACCAATATGCCTGAAATCCCAGTCAAGGTGATGATGAATGTAGGCAACCCTGAACGCGCTTTCGGATTTGCTCGTCTTCCACATAAAGGTGTCGGTTTGGCACGCCTCGAATTCATAATCAATAAAATGATTGGTATCCATCCCAAGGCGTTACTCAAATTCGATGAAATGGATGCTGACTTACAGGCTACCATCAAAAGTCGCATTTCAGGTTACGCCTCACCCGTCGATTACTATGTAGACCGTCTGAGTGAAGGCATAGCAACTCTGGGGGCAGCTTTTGCTCCAGAAAGGGTCATCGTACGTTTGTCAGATTTTAAATCTAACGAGTATGCCCACTTAATTGGCGGCGAAATTTTTGAACCCGAAGAAGAAAATCCAATGATTGGATATCGAGGCGCATCACGCTATATCTCAGAAGATTTTCATGAGTGTTTTGCACTTGAATGTGAAGCGGTCAAACGTGTACGCAATGAGATGGGCATTACCAATGTCGAGATCATGATTCCTTTCGTTCGTACATTAGCTGAAGCATCAGGCGTTATCGAATTGCTTAAGAAGAATGGTCTGGAACGCGGAAAAGATGGATTAAAGATTATCATGATGTGTGAGCTACCATCCAACGTATTACTGGCCGAACAGTTCCTCGAATATTTCGATGGCTTCTCTATCGGCTCTAATGATTTAACTCAGCTAACACTAGGCCTTGATCGTGACTCTGGATTGATAGCCCATTCATTCGACGAAAGAAATCCGGCAGTAATGATACTTCTGGAGCAAGCTATAAACGCCTGTAAGAAAGCGGGTAAATACGTAGGTATCTGCGGACAGGGTCCTTCAGATCACCCTGACCTCGCCAAATGGCTGCTGGAAAAAGGCATCGATAGCGTATCGCTAAATCCTGACACAGTGATTGAAACCTGGTTATTCATGGCTGATCAATCTGAATCATGAGTCAGGAAGTTTTTGAAGACCTCGGACACGGTGTTTACCACCTTGATGCGCACTACATAAAATCAGGTATCGCCAGTCTGTATTGTGTAGTCCACAATCAACAGGTTGCGATTATCGAAACCGGCACTGCACATAGCCTGCCCTATGTGCAGCAATGTCTTGATAAGCTGTCATTATCCGCTGATCAGGTAAAGTATATCGTTCCAACGCATGTTCACCTCGATCATGCAGGTGGTGCGGGCGTTATGATGCGAGAATTCCCCCAGGCTCAATTGATCATCCACCCGCGTGGTGCCAGGCATATGATTGATCCAGCAAAACTAATTGCTGCTACAAAAGTGGTTTATGGCGATAAGGTCTTTAATCGACTGTATGGCGAAATACCCCCCATTTCTGCAGATCGGGTTATTCCTGCAGAACATCTTTATCGCTTTAAACTTGATGATCGCGAATTCATCATCATTGATACCCCAGGGCATGCCTATCATCATTTCTGTGTGGTTGATCCTGCCAGTTCTGGAATCTTTACCGGCGACACCTTTGGACTGTCTTATCTCAACCTATTGAATCAAGGCAAAAGATTCATCATACCAACCACTACACCGTCTCATTTCGATCCAGAGGCACTACATAACTCGATAGATCTGATGATGACTTACCAACCTAATCGCATGTATCTGACCCATTTTAATATGCTGCCTGATCCTGCTTCATTGGTTGATCATTATCATTCGATGATCGACAAATACGTCGTTATCACCACAGCCATCAAACCGGATTCCGATGAACGCACTTCCCTGCTTGTGCAGGCAATGGGTGATTTATATGCAGAGGAATACGGGCTGGATTCAGAGACTATATCTGGTCAGCTAGCTATGGATATCAAACTCAATTGTCAGGGACTCGCTCACTGGTATCAGCATAGTGGACGATAGTGCTGAGATCTGGAAACCACATGTCACTGTTGCGGCCATTGCCGAACGTGATGGCCGGTTTTTGATGGTGAGAGAGTCGATTGAGGGTCGTGAGATGTTCAATCAACCGGCTGGACATGTTGAGCCCAACGAAACCATTGAACAGGCTGTGATTAGAGAAACTCTGGAAGAAACCAGTTATCCCTTCAAGCCCAAACAGTTGTGCGGCATCTACCGGTTTATACCTGACTACTCCAGCAACCTGACCTATCTGCGTTTCTCCTTCAGCGGAATAGTTGGTGATAATCTTAATAAACCACTGGATACGGGGATAATCTCAGCCGAGTGGATGACATTAGATCAGATACGCCAGTCACAGGAATCGCACCGCTCTCCCATGGTGCTTCAATGTGTACTGGACTATCTGGAAAAACCATCCTACCCTTTGCAGGTTTTCAGCTCCTCATTTGCTTAAAGTGCTGCGTAATCTTTTTATTCTATTAGCGTTCTTACCCTTGCCTGCCGTGATGGCTAGTCAGGCGGAGTTCACGCAATGTTCAGATTTTGGCTGTAAAACCAGAATCGAACTTGATCTTAGTATGCAGCAATGGTCAGCAATACATCAGATCTTCGCGCCACCTGCTGCCACTGCTTTGCAGGAAAAATTCCAGATTCGTCAGGCCATCGCCTTGATGGAACAATTTACCGGTGAAATAACCGGCAGCTCCATGGATAAAGCTGAAAACTTTCCCGGTGTCGACTTGCCTCACCAGCAGGATTGTATCGACGAATCGACCAACACCTTCCAATACCTGTTCGCACTGCAGAAACGAGGCTGGTTAAAATGGCATAAAGTAGCTGGCAAACAGCGCCGAATTGTCTGGCTTGCCAGCCACTGGACCGCGTTGATTGAAGATATCACCGACCATCAGATCTATGCTGTCGATTCATGGTATCGCGATAACGGCGAGCCTCCTTACATTCAGAAACTTGAAGACTGGAAGGTTAAAAAATCTTTCCCGGTCACATTAAATCCATAGCATTCATGAGCGAAAAAATTATTATAGGCATGTCCGGTGGTGTTGACTCCTCGGTAGCTGCTTTGTTACTCAAACAACAGGGCTACGAGGTTGAAGCCCTGTTTATGAAGAACTGGGAAGAAGACGATACCGAAGAGTATTGTTCTGCCCACATTGACCTGGCTGATGCACAACAAGTGTGCGATAAACTGGATATTCCCCTGCATTCTGTCAACTTTGCTACAGAATACTGGGATCATGTGTTTGAATATTTCCTTGCTGAATATAAGGCGGGCCGTACACCTAACCCGGATATTATGTGCAACAAGGAAATCAAGTTTAAGGCCTTTCTCGATTTTGCTTTATCACTAGGGGCTAGTCGAATAGCCACCGGCCACTATGTACAGAACCGTACCGTTGAAAATCGTACCGAGTTACTGCGTGGCCTTGATAGTAATAAAGATCAATCCTACTTCCTACACACCTTAAGTAGCTATCAAATCTCTAAGGCATTATTTCCAGTAGGCAAACTGGAAAAGCCTCTGGTTCGGCAAATAGCCGCAGAAAATGGTTTCGATGTGTTTAATAAAAAAGACTCGACAGGTATCTGCTTCATTGGCGAACGCAAGTTTAAGGATTTTCTTGAACAGTTTATTCCTGCACAACCCGGTGATATTCAAACTCTTGAAGGAACAAGGATAGGTCAGCACAGTGGCCTGATGTTCTATACCATTGGTCAGCGCCAGGGCCTGGGTATTGGCGGCCTGCAAAACGCTTCAGAAGAGCCTTGGTTTGTAGTTGATAAAGACCTTGATAATAATGTTCTATTGGTAGCTCAGGGGCATAACCACCCTGCACTTTTTCATTCCCACTGCCATATCCAGAACCTGCATTGGATAAATCCGCAAACCTTTGATCAAACTCAAGCCCTGACTGCAAAAATCCGCTACCGGCAACAGGATCAGGTCTGTACAATCACCCAAATTCAACAGGATACAGCAACCATAGCTTTCGCCCAGGCACAACGTGCAATAACCCCCGGCCAGTCACTGGTATTTTATCAAGATGAAGTCTGTCTTGGCGGCGGGATAATCGAGAAAGCTTTCAATCTATTATGATCAAACTACATCACCAGACACTGGCACTGGCCAGTATGTTTCAGTCGGCGAATCTGATTAATCAGTTGGCTAGAGGTGAAACCATAAATCAGGCCGCATTCGATTGCAGTAGTGACAGCTTATTTACCCTTGATGCCCTTTCGGTAGAGGATATTTTTGGTCCAGGCGATGGATTGATGCAGGGGCTAAAGTCTCTTATAGCCTATCTGGGTGGAGAAGAAAAGAACCCTGACCGGACAATGGCCTACTACGTTTTATCTATGATCAAACTTGAAGGCCGACTAATGAAAAATTCTAAAATGGTTGAATCGGTGCAAAAGGGTCTGCATAACATTCAGCAGCAAACGCAAGACTTTGACATGTCGTCTATGGCAAGGATACATAAAATAGATGGCTTATATCAGGAAACTATCAGTCAGATTAAACCCCGGATTATGGTTCAGGGAGATCAGCATCATCTTGGTAACTCTGATACGACTGGCAAAATTCGCACCCTTTTATTCGCCGGAATAAGGGCTGCTGTTCTATGGCGACAACTGGGCGGATCTCGATTGAAACTTCTTTTCTCACGTAAAAAATATGTGCAGCAAGCACGGGAAATTCTTACCCGCTTGAATAACTAGATGACGGGTTCATGCACCCTAAACTGTTATAAGGTGCAACACTCATCATGCTGTCTGAATGTTTTTTTCGAAATGTGTTTGGGCTTTAAAGCAATATCCCACTATTCTATAAAAATGGGGTAGAAACGTTAAAAATATCCAGTTGCTATGAGATGAATGGATAGATATAGGGTCATGGCTTTGGACTGCGTTAATCATTACGTCAGGAATAATGCCGATAAGAGTTAGAAGCAAAGTCTAACGGCATATAAGGTTACAGAGAACTCGGAGTTTAAAAATTCTTATTCTTATATTTCAGAATGTTTATAAAACATGGTGAATTAGCCAAGTTATACAGCTAATCCTTAATTTTATGATACCGATTTGACCATATAACGTTGTACGGTCTGCTCAGAACAGGTTTTAACAAAACGTACCATAAGAAAAATAATTGCCAGGGTGAAGATAAGCCTGCCCAGTAAAATGCCGCTCAGGTCAGCTCCGATCAGCATCATCAACAGGGTATCTTCGATCAGGCTATGCGATAGTCCCAGCAGGGAAATCGAATACAATACATCCAATGGTTTTATATGCCCTGCGCGCGCCTCTTCAATTAACAAAGCGCCACCGTAGGAAATACCTAGCGTTAAGCCGACAAGAGTAATGGTTTCAGCTTCTCGACCTATGCCCAGCAGATGCAGAACCGGTCGAAGACGGGCATTAATCCACTGAATAACACCAATTCTTTTCAGTACATCCAGCAAAAGTACCAGCGCAAGAACGATCATAAAAATCAATCCAAGGTTGAGCAGTTGCCCCTTAGCCCAACTTAGTAAAGATGAATCCAACGGTGCTGGTGACCAGAGTAATTCAGCGGGTTGCTGCAGCCAGTTACCGGCAACATAGACCTGATTAAAAATAATAGCAAAAACAATTGCCATGCTAAATCGAAGTAAAAGAGTCAAAGTAATATTCACACCTGACTTTTGTGCGATACGGGCTTCGATGGGCAAGGCATGCGCAATCAGCATCATGCAACTGACTATTGTCACCTGCGCGACCGTCATAGGTACATCAGCAGCCAGAGTGGCGTAAACCACCAGTCCACCATAAAGATTGGTGACCATAGCAGTTGCCCATACTAGCCCCATAGCACCGGGTAAACCAATCATTTCCATCAATGGAGCCAGTAAATCAGACAGCAAAACAACTAAGCCCAGCTCTTCCAGAATCTTAAAAATGATTATGATCGGAATCATCAGCTTGAACAGGGTCAAACTGATATTGATTGCCTTGCGAAATATTTGATGAAGATAGTCCATCAGATTTTCAGATCATGACCTTTGATGTGATCAAGCAAGCCCCGTGATGCATCCTCGATTAAATCAAGCACATATTCAAACCCATTGATGCCACCATAGTAGGGATCGGGTACCTCTCTAACCCTGGTATTTTCAGCAAAATTGAGAAATAGCTGTACCAGGGCAGCCTGGTCTATTTCCTGTAGAGCCAGTACATCCCTCAGGTTAGAATCATCCATTACCAGCACATAATCGAATACATCGAAATCATCTACGGTAATTTGTCGACCACGTAACTTTGACAAATCGATATCGCGCTTTTTCGCAGCGGCCTGGGCACGATTGTCGGGTGACGAACCCACGTGATAAGCATGGGTCCCGGCTGAATCTATGGAAATCAGATGATCCAGACCCTCATCCTCCACCAGTTTTTGAAACACGCCTTCAGCGGTTGGTGATCTACAGATATTGCCCATGCAAACGAAAAGGACTTTGACATGTGATTTCTTGTTCATACTTAATGGAATTCTCAGCCGTTATAAATACTTGTGACGTAAAGGCGGAGATTATACGCAAGAGTCGGTTAGGAAAAACCCAAATAATCGTTCAAATTAATTTGGTACGGGCTAGACTGAATTTTATTTCTCTTTGAGCAGAGCTCCAGGTACTTTATTAACACTATATCCATAAGAAAGATGGGCCTATCTATCGCTGACGTTTAATTTACTTTAAATACTGGGTATCCACAATTACTGGCGGTTTTAGAGAGTATTGCTAATTTGCCTGACAGCAAAAATTCGTATTGTGCATCGCAATAGGCATCAAGTGGAATATGTGGACTCATAAAGAGTCAATTTCGTATAATTTGTGGTATTTGAGTTCTAAATAATCCTGAAAAACCACCCCGTTGTGGGAGATATTTTTGGTGACATCAGTTTGAAGCGAGTTTTCACACAGCCTGTGCCAATACCGGACATTGTCCATTCCTGATTCAGCGAAGATACGCCATAATTTTCCTCCCAAAATTAGTATTATTCTTGTGTCACGACATATTTGAAATGTATAACGGGACAATGATTCTCTATTTCATTGATTTTAGAGGTCTCTTCGAAAATTATAACGAGACACGAGGTCTTGTTAATATAACTGTTATGGGCATTACAGGTGCTTTTCAACATCCATGCTCTTATGAAGAATTCGGATCACTACAATTTTCGACTCTTCGCCAGTACGGTAGAAAATGACATGGCTTCCGTGGTTGTATTTTCTATACTCTGGTTTTATGTCATCAGCATGTTTTCCAAGCTCGGGCTTACGACCAAGAAGTTTAAAGGTATCATCGAGTTGCTTAAGGTATTTATCCCGTTGGCGCTTACCCCAAGCGCTAGAAGTGTATCGCCCAATTTCAATTACATCTTTTTGTGCGGAGTTAGTAAGTAAAAATGGGCGCATCAGATAGTTTCGTTGTCCAATTCGGCTATGATGCTTTCATACGAATAATCAGCAATCCCACTTTGCTCGCCTTCTTCCAAAAGCCTGCGCAGTCGCTCAAGCTTGCCTTCGTTTTCTTCCAAAAGTCGCAGTCCGGCCCTAACTACTTCGCTAGCAGAGCCATAGCGGCCATTTTCTACCTGTGCGGTTATAAACTCATCGAAATGAGAGCCAAGGGTAATGCTGGTATTACGAGCCATGCTTATTCCTCTGTACCAAATATTGGTATATTCTACAAAAAACACTCATAACAAGGCAAATCACACGGACGTAAAACCGCCGCTTCGTTCTGGTTTTGGCCCCAGTGTTTGCAGCATTAGAACTCAGGAGCAAGTATGAGGTAACTGCATCAACTTCTAGAAGAATTATGTAATAGTTTCAAAAACTATTTCCCAATTTTTTAAGTGGAATATGTGGACTCATAAAGAGTCAAATTCGTATAATTTGTGGTATTTGAGTTCTAAATAATCCTGAAAAACCACCCCGTTGTGGGAAATATTTTTGGTGACATCAGTTTGAAGCGAGTTTTCACACAGCCTGGGTCGATAACTGCCATACCTGCAAGAATAATGAACGTCCGCTTTTGGAAATGGGTAAGATTAAAATAAAAAAATTTATTCACTAACTGGTTCACATGAAAACATAATGTTTCATTAATTTTATATTCAGAATCTGTAATTGATAACATCCTGAAGGCTTTTCAGGATTATATGCCCCTGTTGCCTAAGGGCTGCTGATGGCGCTACCAGATCAGGTATCTGTATCACTTTCATGCCTGCATTCATTGCAGCATTTACCCCATTCTCCGAATCTTCCAGAACAAGACACTTTCCAGGCATCACATTAAATGTTTCTGCTGCTCTCAGGAAAATGTCTGGTGCGGGTTTACTGTGCAATACCTGATCTCCTCCAATCACGGCATCAAAATATTCAGTTATTCCTGCATTGCTCAGTTTGATTATGGCTTGAGGAGTTTCGGTAGAAGTGGCTAATGAGATATTTTGTTGTCGTGATTTTATGTCTATAAGTATTTCAATAGCGCCCAGTTTGAGCGGGATGGGATGATTCTCCATCAACGATTTGTATTTACCCCTCCAGGCAGCTTTAAATGGCAGGTATTCAGTTTGCTCTGACAGCGCAATGGATAATATTTCATCTACTCTTTTTGCATTTGCACCTATACATTGCGTATAGACTGTATGATCTATTTTGATGCCGAATTCCTCGGCTGTCAGGAGAAATTGTTCCAGCGCTATACGTTCACTATCGATCAGGAGTCCGTCAAGATCGAATATGATGAGTTCAAATTGTTTCATAATACCCAAATATCTACCTGAGGCCGGCCAAGCTTCGGGTATTTCCGTTTAACGTCCCTGTCCGGCTATTTCTGACCCTGCTCCAGCCCAGTTATTAACCTTTACAGTTTTCTGAATCACAGGTAGATATACCCAGAATCGAATAAAGCAGGCATAAAGAACCAATTCCTGTCAAAAGGATAATAACGCCAATAATAAACGTCCACCAATAGCTGGGGTTATAAAAGCCTACTGCCATAACTGCCATTGCCAACAGAATCCGGATTAGCTGATCTGTTGTGCCTACATTTTTTTTCATGTTTATTTCCCGTGATTTAATATTAGTTATGACTAATATAGATATAAATCAGGGATAATCAAGTCCGCAAGTACTGATCAGGCTTGTTGAGGGAAATATGTAACACTAATCTCATTATGCAAATTGGCCAAATGAAGTTGGATATTATCGATATATTCGTGTAACTCATTGTTATCCATATCTTTTCGCTCTGAAGGATTGAGGATTTTTTGCAGAACCCTTATATGTTTTTTACAACCGCCACTATTTGGCAAGTCATCAAGATCACGATCCATATCTTGCACACAAAAACTCACTGCTCGAGGGAAACTGGAGTGAGAAAACAAAAAGTTCAAGACATCATTTCGTTTAATCCTTGCCTGTTTACTTTGACGGTACATCTGATAACCACTAAGAGACCTCAGCATACTCATCCATAGCATATCTTCGAAGGGTTTCAATTCAGGTACATCGTCTGGAATAGTATTTTCAGATCGAACATCGATAATACGAGTGGTCATGTCTGCGCGTTCCAGTTTTCGTCCCAAGTTCAGAAAATCATATGCCAGATCATGGTTCATGCTACCTGCAAGTAGCCCTGTTAACTGTTGCAGGGAGAGCATAATCAAATCAAGGTATTCATGTCGGCCTTTACGTGCATAGCTCAAACTTTTGTTTTCTACAGCACGTTGATACATGGCATTAATATGTTCCCAGCCCTCTCTGGGTAAAATCTCACGAATAGTTCTTGAATTTTCTCGTAACAGTCCTAGTGACGATAAGATTGATACAGGGTTACTCTCATCACTGATAAGAAAATTCACTATCCTTCTTTCAGTTAATTCTGGATGAGCCTGATGATAAAGTTCATCGCAACCTAAGATGGTAATTAAGGGTTCCCAGTCTGGTATGATCCCTTTCGGTAAATCCAGTGTCAGATTTGTGTTTACCTTAATCAATCTTGCCGTATTCTCAGCACGCTCCTGATAACGACCTATCCAGTAAATGGTTTCTGCTACTCTTGAAAGCATTCTATATCCCCCCTGTTAATCTGCCACTACCCAGGTGTCTTTGCTTCCGCCACCCTGAGATGAGTTAACCACTAGTGAACCTTTTTTAAGTGCAACACGAGTTAGTCCTCCTGTTGTCACTTCAATCTCTTTTCCGCTCAATATAAAAGGACGTAAATCAACATGACGAGGTTCTACGGTACCCTTAACTACTGATGGTACCGTCGATATACCCAGAGTCGGTTGAGCAATATAATTTCGAGGATCGGCCTTGATTAGTCTTTTAAATTCATCTCTTTCAGCTTTCGTAGAAGCGGGTCCAATCAACATGCCGTACCCACCTGACTCATTTGCTGGTTTTACCACCAGCTCTTCCAGATGCTCCTGTACGTATTTTAAAGAATCCTTATCCATACATCTCCAGGTTGGAACATTTGGCACTAGCGCATCCTGGTCCAGATAGTATTTGATAATATCCGGTACATAAGAATAAACCACTTTATCGTCTGCAACACCAGCGCCAGGGGCGTTGGCCAGTGCGACATTACCTGCTTTCCATGCCCGCATCAGGCCGGGTACACCTAACATGGAATCTGGATCAAAGGCTTCTGGATCGATGAACATATCATCGATTCGGCGATAGATAACATCAACTCGACTAAGACCTTCTATATTGCGCATATACACACAATCGTCGTCCTGAACGATCAGGTCTCGTCCTTCAACAAGTTCACAGCCCATTTGTTGTGCAAGGTAAGCATGTTCAAAATACGCAGAGTTATAAATACCTGGTGTCATCACAACGATCTCTGGACTATCTCCTGGCCTTGGTGACAGGGAGGTCAGCATATCGAAAAGTTCGGCAGGATAGTTATCGATTGGTAATGGGCTGTAGGTTTCAAAAAGTTCAGGGAAAACACGCTTGGTGACTAGTCGATTTTCCAACATATAAGAGACACCAGAAGGCACTCTCAAGTTATCTTCCAGCACGTAGATTTTACCATCACTATGACGCACCAGGTCAGAACCACAGATATGTGCCCAGATATTTAGTGGTGGATTTACTCCGATGCATTGCTCGCGGAAATTAACTGATTTAGCCAGTACCGAGGCAGGGAAAACCTTGTCCTTCACAATTTTTTGATCGTGATAAAGGTCGTCGATAAACATATTTAACGCAGTAACCCGTTGCTTTAACCCTGCTTCCACTTTTCTCCATTCGCTAAGAGGAATGATTCTAGGAATAATATCAAAAGGCCATGCTCGATCTATCGCACCCTCTTCTTTTGAGTAGACCCGGAAAGTAATGCCCATTTGCTTGATAGCCAGTTCGGCACCTTTTTGGCGATCTTCCAGTTCCGATTCATCCAGTTTATTAATAAATCGATACAGCTTTCTTGCATACGCGCGTGCGTTACCTTTAGCCGTTATCAATTCATCAAAAAAAGGTTGCTCTTGAAAAGCATCAAAATTTATAGTCATGGACGACCTCCTTTTGCAGTGCGGGTGCGTAAATCCAGAGTATAAGGAAAATCCGGATTAACGGGTTCTTCTGGAACTTCAATTTTGCCTCCTGTGTGACCCTGTTGTAGAAAACGAGCAAGTCGTCTTGACTCGGCCTCATTGGCGTTAACTGGAAAGGTTTCATAACTACGACCACCGGGATGTGCTACATGATAGGTACAACCTCCGAGAGATGTTTTATTCCAGTCATCAACTAAGTCAAATATTAAAGGTGCCTGAGACACAATCGTGGGATGTAAACCTGAAGGTGGATGCCATGCCTTATAGCGCACACCACCAACATATTCACCTCTCGTTCCGGTATTCTGTAACGGAATTCTACGGCCATTGCAGGTAATCAGGTGGCGCGTCTCCGTCATACCCTTAACCTTGACCTGTAATCTTTCTACTGAGGAGTCAACATATCTCGCAGTACCCATAGCAGTAACTTCTTCACCCAGAACATTCCAGGGTTCGATAGCAAAGCGTAGCTCGATTTCAATGTCACCAATATTAATCACACCATAGCGTGGGAAGCGGAATTCAATAAACGGAGCGAGCCAGGAAAAATCAAATTCAAAACCAGCATTACGCATATCATCTATTACATCCTGCATATCGCGCTCTACATAATGCGGCAGCATAAATCGATCATGTAACTCTGTACCCCAGGGCACCAGTTTCTGTTCATAGGGGTTATCCCAAAAGCGTGAAATCAGTGAGCGCAGCAATAATGCCTGCATCAAACTCATCTGTGCATGCGGGGGCATTTCGAAACCACGGAACTCGACCAGACCCAGGCGTCCAGCTGAGCCATTGGGAGAATACAGTTTGTCTATGCAGAATTCTGCTCTATGCGTATTACCCGTTATATCCACCAGCAGATTTCGCATCAGTCGATCAACCAGCCAGGGAGAAGTGGTTTCATCACGTGTCATCTCTGATAGGGCGATACCCAGTTCATACAACGCATCATCGCGTGCCTCATCAACACGGGGCGATTGAGAAGTAGGACCGATAAATAAACCGGAAAACAGATAAGACAATGCGGGATGGTTTTGCCAGTATGTGACCAGGCTCTTTAACAAATGAGGACGGCGCAGAATCGGGCTATCCTCTGGTTTTGCAGCGCCAATGGTAATGTGATTTCCACCCCCCGTACCGCTATGGCGACCATCGAGCATGAATTTCTCGGTACTCAGACGAGACTGTCTGGCTTCTTCATATAGTACGGTAGTGTTTTTAACCAGTTGATCCCAGCTTTCTGAAGGATGGATATTAACCTCTATAACACCTGGATCAGGAGTCACTTGAATACGCTGCAGTCTAGGGTCAAATGGTGGTTCATATCCTTCCAGCATGACTTTAACGCCAAGCTCTACTGCAGAAGCTTCAACCGCATTGACCAGATCAAGATAGTTTTCCAGTTTGGTCATGGGTGGCAGGAATACGTACAAATGTCCATTACGCTGCTCGACACACAAGGCTGTCCGGATGAATTCTCCCCCTTCTGTTTTGCGTGCCGCATCCTGTTCCTGCTTCTGATTATCTTCCTTCCAGGGCTGAAGATTCTCATCAAGAACAACATGCAGGCGATCACGTAATTCGGGCAAATGATTAAACTCGTCGAATGGATCTTTATCGATTAATTTCTGGCGTTGCTTTTCTGGTTCCCATCTCAGAGAGTCCAGCGGTAATCTATAGCCCATGGGTGAGTCGCCGGGTAATAGATACATACGCTTGCGGCGGAATGTCCAGGGGTTTGATGCCCATTTTCCAGAATCTTCATCCCAGGCTAAGGGCAAACTATAACCCGCAATAGTCGATAGGCCCTGATCAAAAACTCTACGGATACGTGCACGTTCCATCTCATCGCTGAGGCGGCTATCTTTTACGCTAACATTATCCGGCAAGGTGCCCTCCTTCCACAGGTAGTAAGGCATATCTTCAAAAGCTACCTTAATATTTTCCTTACCCAGTTCAAGATGTGCTGCAATGCGTAATACCAGTCGCGCAGCATGTTGAGTGGTATATTTTGAATTTGAGGTGGGCGAGTCAAAATACTTCTGTCTTTTCCAGATCGACTTTCCATCTTTTAGCCAGGCACAGGTTAATGCCCAACGCGGTAACTGTTCACCTGGGTACCATTTTCCCTGACCGTAATGCAATGAGGGATGATGCGCATAGCTGTCACGAATGCGTAAGAATAAATCCTGTGCAAGCTTCAGCTTATGGTTACCCAGCGCAGCGGTATTCCATTGGGGACTATCCATATCATCGATAGAAACGAAGGTAGGTTCTCCTCCCATGGTAAGCCTGACATCATCTGCTTTTAATCTGGCGTCAACTTCATGACCGAGTTGCTCAATCGCTTTCCATTGTTCTTCGGTATAGGGTTTGGTAACACGCGGATCTTCGTGTATGCGTGTTACTTCATTCTTAAACTTGAAAGTCACTTCGCATTTATCAGTGGCACCGACTATAGGAGCAGCACTGACCGGATCCGGCGTACAGGCTAATGGAATATGTCCTTCCCCGGCAAACAGACCAGAGGTTGGGTCCAGACCAACCCAGCCAGCACCGGGAATGAAAACTTCGGCCCAGGCATGCAGATCGGTAAAATCTTTTTCCGGCCCGGAGGGACCATCCAGTGATTTTTGGTCAGCCGCTAACTGTACTAGATAACCAGATACAAAACGTGCTGCCAGTCCCATATGGCGTAAAACCTGTACCATTAACCAGCCAGTATCACGACAGGAACCAAGTTGCTTTTCAAGTGTTACTTCGCAGCTTTGTACGCCAGGCTCCATACGAACGGTGTAATCTATGTGCTGTTGGATAAATGAATTGAGCGCGACCAGAAAATGAACAATATGTGCTTTATCGGCATCTTCATCATTCTCGTTTATTTTTGTTGCTGCAATACCGAGCTCTGATCGATTTAATAATTCCAGCATAGCGCTGAGTAAAGGCCCTTGCTCCTTAATTTCAAAATAGGGTGCAAGCTCTTTTTTCAGCTGCTCTTCGTACTCGAAAGGATATTTTTCTGCTTCCTTCTCAACGAAAAAGTCAAAAGGATTAATAGTCACCATATCGGCAACGAGATTGACATCAACGATCAGTTTTCGGGTTTTTTCAGGGAATACATATCGTGCTATAAAATTGCCAAATGGATCTTGCACCCAGTTAAGAAAATATTCATCCGGTTCAACCTTGATAGAAAACTGGTGAACTGGAGTTCGAGTATGAGGTGCAGGCCTTAAACGAATAAGGTGTGGTGATAAATTAACCGGTCGATCAAAGTGATATTCGGTTCTGTGTTGTAGAGCAATTCTTATGGCCATAGATGTTTATGTTTTATTTTGGTGCATTAATTCAGGTAAATCCTTAGAATGGTGCGAATAAGCAATATAAGTTGTTGTTTCAACGAAGAAAATCGAACCATTCTGGTTTATGTGTAAACTGTCACTATTGTCAGTTTGTGTCAATAATTATTCGATTTCTGGCTGCTAATTAATTTGTTTAAGCTTATTTATTTGAATTTACTGTTGTGTAAAATGAAAAAACTTAATTTTTACCCGGATCAAGATTTATGACCTATTGTGTTGGAATGAGCTTAAAAGATGGACTTGTATTTGCATCGGACTCAAGAACCAATGCTGGTACCGATTATGTTACCTCTTATTCCAAAATGCATATTTTTACTCCAGCCAATGATCGACTTTTTGTCATATTATCTGCCGGTAATCTGGCTACGACACAGGAGATCATCAATCGAATAAAGCGCGACCTTGATTTTAGTGATAGCGGGGAGAGTTTGTTAACTGCGCGTTATATGTTTGAAGCAGCAGACTATATTGGCCGGGTTAGCCTTGATGTACAGCAAAGCCATAACTCCCCTTTGCAGCAGGCCGGCGTGAGCGGAGAGTCTTCTTTTATTCTGGGTGGGCAAATACTGGGTCAGCCACATAGTTTGATGATGATTTATCCGCAGGGCAATTACATTGAAGCCTCTGAGACCACTCCTTATCTGCAGATTGGAGAAACCAAATATGGCAAACCGGTGCTGGATAGAGTGCTGAACTATCATCTACCCCTGAAAAATGCAGCTAAACTGGCTCTAGTTTCCTTAACCTCAACTGCAAACTCAAACCTTACTGTTGGAGCGCCTTTTGAATTATCTACTTATCAGGCAGGTGATTTCAAACTAGAGACACATACTAAATTCGAACAGCATGGTGAATACTTAAGTGCTCTGGAACAATTTTGGACCGATGGGTTAATTACTGTATTCAATAATCTACCTGAATTTGAAAACGACCAGGCGCAATCTCAACAACAAATGCATTTGATCAATGAAGGTGGTGAGCTCTAGTCAGTATTAACCTCACGCAGCTGTCCCTCAAATGGTATCCATGCCAGGGTAGATCAATCAAAAGCTATCTCTGTAACAACGACACAATAAAAATTCTTCGCGTCCTTCTTGGTTTATTCCTCAGTTAGATCCTTAAAGAAGGCCAGACAACTAGAAATAGTCTTTAAAGAATTCTACAGGTACCTGATCACCCGCTTCTACACAATTGCTATCTTCTGGCAGGACGATAAAACAGTTCGCCATTTGCATGGAAGATAAAATACCTGACCCCTGTTTCCCGGTGAGTACAACACTTAGATTGCCTTCTGCGTCGCTACTGGCTATTGCTCGCTGGAATTCTCTGCGCCCTGCACTTTTTCGAATTGCCGATTTAGTAATGGCTGAAAATCGGATAGGCGGTTTGTAGGTTTTACCTGATAGCTTGATCAGGCAAGGCAAAACAAACTGGTAAAAAGTTACCATTACCGCAACCGGGTTGCCTGGCAGGCCAAAAAACAGTGCATTGTTTATTTTTCCAAAGGTAAGCGGTCGACCCGGTTTCATTGCTATCTTCCAGAAATCAATATTACCAACTTCCTTTAAAATCCCTTTGATATAATCCGCTTCACCTACCGATACACCACCCGAGGTTATAATGACATCTGAGCTACTGGCAGCTGACATCAATGCCTGACGAATACTTTTCGGGTCATCACGAACCACGCCCATATCGATAATATCAACATGACATTGTGATAACAGGCCATACAGGCTGTAACGATTGCTGTCATAGATTTCACCTTTTTGTAAGGCTTGCCCAATCGACTTCAATTCATCACCGGTAGAGAAGAAACTGACGCGCGGTTTACGATAAACCTTACATTCTCCCAGTCCCAAAGATGCAAGCACACCCAGCTCGGCTGATCCAATCACATGACCCGCAGATAAAACAGTACTCCCCTGTTTAATATCTTCGCCCGCATAACGGACATTCTGCAGCTTGCGATGTCCCGTTCCGATTTCTACATAATCTTCATCCAGTAAGGTGACCTGCTCCTGAATAACAATGCTATCAGTATCTTCAGGCATCACTGCTCCAGTCATAATGCGGATGCACTGATTCTCCTTACAACTGCCGTTATAAGGGCGACCGGCAAAAGCAGTACCGATGACCTGGAAGGACTTCGCTGTTTCCTGTGGTAAATCTATGCTGCGAACGGCATAGCCATCCATTGCTGAATTGTCATGAGCAGGTACATCGAGCGGAGAACTGATATCTTGATAGACAACACGGTTTAAGCAGTCACGAAGATTTAGCTGATTGAAATCGGCAAGGGCCGTGGTATTTTGCAGAATTTTATCGACTGCCTGGGCTACTGTAATAGAATCCTGCTCAAATGGGTCCATACAACTGGTTGGATTTTCTGATGTCATAACTGATTTATTTTTTTCATGTAATCTTCTTCTGTAGCCAGATTCAGACGTGTGCAAATATATTTTGCTATTTGCTCGGGTTTATTTATGTCCAGAAGTGCTAAGTCTTTCGTCATTGTAACCGGTTGATCAGTAGCCAGTGCGACAATATCATCATCCTGTTGATACAGATATGGCTTATTAAGTTCGGTTCTATGTAATTCTATCTTGTCAAAATGTTCGCGTTTAAAACCTTCCACTAATATCAGGTCAAGATGACTATGATCCAGATCATCGATCAATTCACTCAAGGTTGATTCTGGCTGCTCACCATACTCGGTAATTAACGCTTTGCGTTTTTGCGATGATATTAATACCTGATAAGTGTCTGCCTTGCGTATTTCAAAGCTATCCTTACCCGGTTGATCGATATCAAAATCCTCATGCGCATGTTTGATTACTGCCAGACGCAATTTGCGAAGCCGCAGCAACGGTATCACTTTGGTTAGCAAAGTAGTCTTGCCAGTGCCGCTATAAGCTGAAAATCCTATGACAGGAGTCTGGTGTTTATGATTAGGCATGGATTAGCTGAACTCCTGGATATCCTCAGGCGTATTAATGTTAGTGAATAAACGCGTAGACGCATCAAATTCAACCAGAGTATATTGATGTTGTTTATACCAGCGATCAATTTTACGATGACCCTCCTTCAGAAACTGTTCAAGACTGGGGCGCAAATCGACAGGAAGTAATGCATACACGGGTTGCATACGTTCACCATCAGATGCAATGGCCATCTCGTAATCGTTTTGGCTGAGAGCATCAACCATCGAGGACAAATAATCAATTGTCACAAATGGGCCGTCACAGGGTAAAGTCAGAATATAATCACTGTTAACAGCGGCCATAGCGGCATAAAAGCCAGCCAGTGGCCCCTGGAAATCACTCAGGCTATCCTCAACTATGGGATAACCAAATCTGGAGTACACATCAATATTACGGTTTGCATTTATCAGGATATTATCAGTTTGCTGAGAAATCCCGGCAATGACGTGCTCAATCAAAGTGCCTTTTTTGTAATTTACCAACCCCTTATCCTGACCGCCCATACGACGCCCCATTCCGCCAGCCAGAATGACAGCGGTTACATCTTTAGCGCTAATTGTTTTCATTGACTCACGGAGGTTTTCTGTTCGACTGCATGCAGAAAAGCATTCAGCATAAAGGCCAGCAACATGAGCACGATTCCAAGTGCAATGCCCTGAGAAAAATTACCCTTGCTGGTTTCCAAAGCAATGGCTGTAGGTATGTTACGAGTATAATTCATGATATTTCCGCCTAGCATCATAGATGCGCCCACTTCAGCGATGATGCGCCCATAAGCAGCAAGTAAAGCCGTCAATAATCCAAAACGAACCTCAAATATTAAGGTGAAAAAAGCCCTGACGGGACTAGCTCCCAGTGTTCTTGCTGTCTCCCAGGCTCGATTATCCAGCGCCTGAAATGCCGCCAATGACATAGAAACCAAAATTGGAAAGCTAAGTACAAACTGTCCTATCACCATCGCCGTCTGAGTAAACAACAGGCGAAAATCACCTAGTGGTCCCTGGCGGGATAAAATTATAAACAAGGTCAATCCGACAACCACAGCGGGAATTGATAACATCGCACTAAAAAAGGATATTAACCATTTACGACCTGGGAACCGGGTATGAGCGAGGATAAACGCAGTCAACAATGCGGGAGGTACGGCATAAATAATAGCAACAGTAGAAACTTCAAATGATATACCAATGATACCCCATATAATGCTATCGCCAGTTACTAATAACCTTAGAGCTTCTAAGGTTGCATCGCTTAATGATTCCATATCAACTTCACTGTGTTAAGTCGTTTAATTAATGACAACGGTGATTTTAAAATTATTTTTATCATTAGATTGCTTTTATCTTAACTTTTGAAATAGCGGCTTATGAGACTAAAAGTTATATTAAATACAAGGCTTAAACAATTAAAATTCAATCGAATGTTGAGCAAAAAAATTGCGTAATTATTAAATAACTCACTTAAATTATTACTATCTCCCGTAAATAATTACTATCCCTGCATATATAGTAAATTAAATACTCATTCAATGATAAATTTATCTTTCGCGCTATCAATTTAATTGATTGAAAAAATGAAGCCATAGAATTTATAAAGTTGCAATTAGTAAATTGTATGAAATATCATGATGTTAAAGTTATGTTGTTATTTTTATCTTTTATTTCTAACCAATTAAACGATAAACAACATGTATTATATAAAAATAAACACCTCCAGGAGAAATTTGATGCAAAAGTCCCTACACATTGACCCTGTGAAATGCACGGGTTGTCTGCAGTGCGAAATGGCCTGTTCTTTTGAACACACAGGTGTGTTTAATCCGTCACGATCTTTCATCAAGGTCTTTACTTTTCATCAAGAGGGGCGCTTTGCACCCTATACTTGCACCCAGTGCGATGAAGCCTGGTGTCAACGCGCCTGTCCGGTCGATGCCATCAGTCTGGATGCTTTAACCGGTGCCAAAGTAGTTTCCGATTCTCGCTGTGTGGGTTGCAAGGTGTGCACTATCGCCTGCCCCTTCGGAACTATCAACTATTCGCAAGCCACTCATAAGGTGGTCAAGTGTGACTTATGCGGCGGCGACCCTGCCTGCTCTAAGGCCTGCCCAACAGCTGCCATCACCTATATCGATGCAGACTGGACCGGTTATGACCGCATGATGGCTTCAGCATCAAGAAGTCTGCCATCTGCAGAAGCCAACGCATCCTGAGGAGGAATGAATCATGTCCTGGACTAAAAAAATATTACGCGTCGATCTCACTGCTGGTACCTGTACCGCCGAAGATCTCAATATGCAGTGGGCCAATGAATATCTCGGTCAACGCGGCCTGGCCTCCAAATACCTGGCAGAAGAAGTTGATCCGAAATGCGATCCACTAGGCTCCGATAATAAACTCATGATGGCAACCGGCCCTTTAACCGGCACCATGGCGTCCACTGCTGGACGCTATTCAGTCATTACCAAAAGCCCTCTCACAGGCGCTATTGCCTGCTCTAACTCAGGCGGTTTTCTGGGTGCTGAATTCAAAAATGCCGGTTGGGATATGCTGATCTTCGAAGGTAAATCACCTGAACCTGTGTATCTATGGATTAATAACGATCAGGCTGAGTTACGCAGTGCCGCAGGTATCTGGGGAAAATCAGCCTGGGAAACCGATGACATACTGCACCAGATTCATCAGGATCCTCAAATCCGCATCGCCACCGTAGGTCGACCCGCCGAAACAGGCTGCCTTTATGCTGGCGTCATCAACGATAAACACCGTGCTGCAGGACGCTCTGGCGTCGGTACAGTGATGGCATCCAAAAACCTGAAAGCCGTGGCGGTTCGCGGAACCTTAGGTGTGGGTAATAACATCAAGGATATTTCCGCCTTTATGCAGGCTGTTAGCGATGGTAAGCAGGTACTGGCTGATAATGCCGTTACCGGTCAGGGCTTGCCGGCCTATGGCACTCAGGTGTTGATGAATGTTATCAATGGTGTTGGCGGTTTACCCGCACATAACATGAGAGATGTCGGCTTTGCAGGCGCGGGGGATATCTCTGGTGAAGCCATGCATGAACCACGGGCTAGCGACGGCAAGGCGAATCTCACCACAAATGCGGGTTGCTTTGGTTGTACCATCGCCTGTGGTCGAATCTCCACCATCGATAAAACCCACTTTTCAGTTGAAAATAAGCCCGAATACTGGGGAGCCTCCGGTGGCCTGGAATACGAAGCAGCCTGGGCACTGGGTGCCGATACCGGCGTGAATGATCTCAATGCCCTGACCTATGTGAACTTCCTGACTAACGAAGATGGCTTTGACCCCATCACCTTCGGCTGCACTGTCGCTGCCGCGATGGAAATGTATGAAGATGGTGACTTAACAAAAGAGCACACCGGAGGCATTGATCTAAGATTTGGTTCAGCAGATGCCTTCGTTGCTTCTGCCGAAGCGCTGATCTCGGGTACCGATTTTGGTAAGGATCTGGCTCTGGGCTCGAAACGACTGTGCGAAAAGTATGGCCGTCCAGAGCTCTCTATGTCGGTTAAGGGTCAGGAATTTCCGGCTTATGACCCTCGTGGCATCCAGGGAATTGGGCTCAACTATGCGACCTCAAATCGTGGCGCCTGTCATGTACGTGGTTATACGATTGCTTCTGAAGTGCTCGGCATACCGGTAAAAACCGAACAAACCGATACTGATGGAAAACCCGAACTGGTCAAGGCATTCCAGGATGCGACGGCACTGGTGGATTCAGCGGGTCTATGTCTGTTCACCACCTTTGCCTGGGGTATGGATAATATCGCACCGCAGATCGATGCTGCCTGTGAAGGCGGCTGGACGGTTGAGAAATGCCTTGAAGTGGGTGAACGAATCTGGAATCTGGAGCGTGATTTCAACAACGCGGCGGGCTTTACCTCAAATGATGACAAGCTGCCCAGGCGATTACTGGAAGAAGCCATCAAAAGCGGGCCTACCGAAGGCCAGGTTAATCGTCTGGGCGAAATGCTACCCAGGTACTATGAGCTCAGAGGCTGGACTGATCAGGGTGAACTAACGGCAGAAACCCGTCAGCGCCTGTCTTTATAGCCAGACGCTAAAACCCCATCAGCCCCATCTCCAACATCAGTCGGGGTGGGGCTTTTGCCAACGATTATCGAGCGAGCAACCATCATGCACTACGTTATTATCGGCGCAGGTCCATCCGGCGTCACTGCAGCAGAAACGATACGCAAACATGATCCACTGGGGCAGATTGATTTACTCACCTCAGAACCCGAAGCCCCCTATTCAAGAATGGCGATCCCTTATTACCTGATCGGCAATATCGATGAACAGGGTTGCCATTTACGTGATAACGATCAGCACTTTATTGACCTGAAGATTAATGTCATCAATGAAATAGTCATCTCACTCAACAATGCCAATAAAACCCTCAAACTCTCCAATGGGGACACCTTGAGCTATGACAAGGTGTTGATCGCCACCGGTTCCCGTCCGGCGGTACCACCCATCCCGGGCGCAGATCTGCCTATGGTGAGCAACTGCTGGACCCTGCAGGATGCCAGAGACATCATCCAGCGCGCGCAGTCAGGTAACAAAGTCGTGCTGATTGGTGCAGGCTTTATCGGCAGTATCATTCTGGAAGCACTGTTCCAGCGCGGTGTTGAGTTACATGTTATCGAAACTGGCAACCGCATGGTGCCGCGTATGCTGAATGAAAAAGCCGGGGGACTGCTGAAAACCTGGTGTATCGAAAAAGGGGTTGATGTGCATACCTCCTGCAGTGTGCAATCCATTGTTGATAATGGAGACAACAGCGCGACCGTGACTCTGAGTAATGCCACAGAACTGAAAAATATTGCACTGATTATTACTGCTACCGGCGTGAAGTCGAATCTTGAACTACTACAGGGTAGTGATATCCAGCTCGATCAGGGCATACTGGTGAATACCAGAATGCAAAGCTCAGACCCCGATGTGTATGCAGCAGGTGACGTGGCACAGGGGCTGGACTTCTCAACCGGTGTATCATCCGTGCAAGCGATACAGCCTACCGCGACTGATCATGGTCGTATTGCCGCATTGAATATGGCGGGTAAAACCACCACCCATCATGGTTCGGTGAATATGAATGTACTGGATACACTCGGATTAATCTCACACTCATTCGGTTTATGGATGGGCGTAGAAGATGGTGATTCGGCTGAACTTTACTCTCCGGATGATTATAAATATCTGAACCTGCAATTTGACGATGATCGTCTGGTCGGAGCCAGTTGCAGTGGTATTACACAACATATCGGCATCCTGCGCGGCCTAATCGAGAGCCGTATCCCGTTAGGTTACTGGAAAGATAAGTTACTCAAAGATCCAACCCAGTTCGTGGAAGCTTATATGGCCTGTACTCAGGAAATCGGCTATCACGCATGAATATGAATATCGAACTGTATGCCTCATTGATGGAGCTATTACCGCCAGGAAGTGAGCGTTTTCGCCGCAATATAGATGTACCAGATGGAACAAATGTTCAACAGGTCATCGAGCAATTTAATATAACTGATGAACAGGCGCATATCGTACTGGTGAACGGTCATTTTGTCTGTGGAGATGACCGCTCAAATCGAGTTTTATCTCCCAATGATACAGTAGCAATCTGGCCGCCAGTTGCTGGTGGATAAATAAATCAATGTTCAATGCAGGTAATGACCAGATAGAGATGGGTTATACCCTCAGTGAGTTTTCTAAGGTTTTACACGGCAACTTCAGCGCTCAGCAGTCAGAGTATAACTGCAGAGATCTCAGCCAGAGCAGTTGGTTGATATCGCATGAAATCAGTAATTTAAAAACCGAAATCAGCGTAATTCAAAAGCCACCCAGAATCCTTGGATTATTAAACCTGCCGGTATTGGGTGTAACTTTTAAGCTGATTTCAGGTGAAACTGTGGATGAACAACAGTTTTTTGAAAAATTCTTTCGTTATTTCCACAAAGGTGGTGGATGAACCCAGCAGATGAATCGCGTTATGCGCGCCAGATTAAACTTAAGCAGATAGGCGCAGAAGGTCAGCAGAAAATCCAGCAAAGCTCGGTATTGATTATCGGTATGGGCGGTCTTGGGTCTCCAGCGGCACTCTATCTGGCCGCAGCAGGGATAGGCCGTATGGTCATCTGTGATTTCGATGTTGTCGAAGAGTCTAACCTGCAGCGGCAAATCATTCACGGCAATACAAATATTGGACAGCTCAAAACTCATTCAGCACGTGATAGTATTCAAACCATTAATCCAGACTGTCAGGTAGAATGTATCGATTATGCGCTGGCGGATAAAGATCTGTTACTGCATATTGAAAAGGTTGATATTGTGCTCGACTGTAGTGATAACTTTGCTACACGATTTGCAGTCAATCGTTTTTGTGTAAAAACAAAAACTCCTCTGGTATCTGCGGCGGCTATTCGCATGGAAGGTCAGATTCTGGATTATCTCCCTCAGCATGAAGATAGCCCCTGTTACCAGTGCCTGTATACAGAACAATATGAGCATGCACAAACCTGTGAATCTGAGGGTGTACTCGGTCCAGTGGTTGGTATACTGGGTACATTGCAGGCATTACATGCACTGCTAATTATCCTTGGTCAAAGCGAACAGCTAAACGGTAAACTCATGTTATTTGACGGTTTAAATATGCAATGGCAACAACTTTCCTTCCCAAAAAACCCCGCATGTCCAGTATGCTCAGCGCTGAATAAATGACGCACCCTGAAATTTCAGGATGCTAACATTTTTTAAGCTCTGAATAACGATAAATTGCTTCCTGATTGACATCATTACGACTGGTGTCAATTAAATCCTGATTAATATAATAGTATTATTGGAAAATGGTTTTTTTGGTTTATATTCGCTAAATTGATTTTTCGAAACTGTGTCGTACCGTTCTAAATCTCCTAATAATATTACCGGGTTTAGGTCTATGTTCATCTGATATAGCAGAAATAAAAATTGGCGTTCTAGCAAAACGTGGCTACGCTAAAATTCGTTATAATTCGGGACATCAGGTCACCGAATTTGGAAGTGTAATATTTACTCGAGCCGATAACAGTAAGCAAAGGAAGCTGGCAGATATAAAAATCCATAATCTATTAGCAGTTCATGCCACCTCCTTCGGCGGATGGATTATAGCGTGATGTTACTGATGTGATTAATCTTGAGCAAAAGACTATTAAACAACAAAAACAGAATCAGCTTATTCTTGATATTGCTGGTGATGGTATTCCAGGAATTGACTTCAATGGGCATCATAGCTTTGTCAATCCGGCTGCAGCAAAATTATTCGGCTGGAATATAGAAGATCTGCTGGAATATAAAAGAAATGATTGGAAAAAATAGCCATAAAATATTGCACCACAGCTATTATTCAGATGGCAAGATATTTAGAGAAAAAGATTGTCCGATTACCACCCGCGTACTGGTAGAAGGGAAAACTCATAAGAGCTAAGGATGAAATTATGTGGAGAAAAGATGGCAGCAGCTTTCATGTGGAAAATATCAGCACCCCAATTTATGAGGATGACGTAGTTACAGGAGCAGTGGTAGTTCGTGAAAAACCTTCCTCAAATTGAATCATCGCTGATGATTTATCGATACCCGATTTATCTGGTTATTTTCCTTATATCCCTGTACCTGTTTTTTATGGGTATTGTTAAGAATCATAATCAGCTTTATAGCGATGACCTGGCACTTACATCACAGAACCTGGTTGAATACAAATTAAAGCTGATACAGAATGAAATAAACCATGTTTGCCGTGATTTGCTTTATCTATCTAAAGACAGTGCACTCAGGGAGTATATTACGTCATCAGGTAGCAACAGAAATTTTCAGAAAATATCCACAGTCTTATTAAATTTTATAAACAATAAAAATCAATACGGCCAAATAAGTTTGGCCGACACTTCAGGTGAGGAGGTCTTCCGTGTCAAATACAGGCGTGGGAAAACCACTATTGCTCAACAAGAAAACCTGAAAAACATTTTTCACAAAATCTATTTCAACAAAACCTTACAGTTAAAGCCTGGGGAAATCTACGCCTCAGAGCTGAGGTTGAATACAGAAAACAATCAAGTTGAGGTTCCGATAAATCCAGTAATACATTTCTCCACTCCGGTTTATGACAACACAGGTAATCAAGCAGGTATAATAATCCTGAGCTTTCTGAGTAAGCAATTATTAGATAACTTTAATCAGAATAACGAAAACCAGCAGATAGAGTTATTACTACTAAATCATGACGGCTATTACCTATCCGGCCTACGACCTGAAGATGAGCGGTCATTCATGTTTAAAAAGGATTTTCAACACCAGTTTTCACAGGATTTTCCACATGAATGGTCGCATATTCAAAGTTCAAATCGAGGCATTATTAATAATGAAGATGGTCTTATTGCATATTCTACAATTTCAAACTTTGAGATTTTTTATTTAATCAGAGATTGTGAGATATCCGATTTACGTGCGATTGCCTATATCTCGCCCGAATCACTGAAACAACTTCAATATAAAGCGACCAAAAAACTTATTCCCACATTTGTAATTTTTATCCTATTTGCTGCCCTGGCGCTTTGGCATTTAGTAAGGCATTCAATGCTACGCAATAAAAATGAAAAACAATTAGCATTACTAAATAAATTTGTTAGTAATGAACGTGACCTTTTTATTAATGGTCCCACAATAGTTTTTAACTGGCGTGATCAATATGGATGGCCGGTGGATTATGTTTCCGACAATATAAAATCTGTTCTCGGGTATTCACCTGAAAGATTTCTAGGTAATGAGCTTAGTTATTCATCTATAGTAGCACCAGAATTTCATTCGCAGATTGTCGATGACCTAACAGCTGCCAGGCAAAAGAAATTAAAAGCATTTGAACTCAGACCTTATCAGGTAATTGACGCAAATGGTAAACGCGTCTGGTTGCAGCATTTTTCTACAGCAATTCAGGTCGATCAGAATAACATCACACATTACTATGGCTATGTAAATGACATTACGCATATCAAGAAAACTGAAGAAGATTTAAAAGAATCCAGAAAGTATGTCAATAATTTACTAGAAATCCTACCTGACCCAACTGTAGTTATTGATGTCAATAATTACAAGATTTTACACGCCAATGCTTCAGCTAAAGCCCTATATAATGAAGGTGCCACTATCCCTGCACATATAACCTGCTATCAACTCTCTCACCATCAGAATACACCCTGCGATGGAAAAGATGATCCCTGCCCCATTCAACAGATTATGCAGCAAAAGAAATGTGCCAGGGTGGTTCATCGGCATTTTATTAATGGTGGGAATGAGGTTTTTGTAGAACTAGTGTCCCGCCCAATATTTAATGAAGAAGGAGAAATTATACAGATTATTGAATCACAGCGAGATATTACTCACCACATTAATAACGAACGTCGTTTGACTGAACAGGCAACTACCGATCCTTTGACAGAGACTTATAATCGACTCAAGTTTGACAATGAGCTGGAACTCCAGCTTGAAATTGCCCAGACTAGTGCTACTCAGTTTGGCCTTATCATGTTCGATCTGGATAATTTTAAACAAATCAATGACAATTTTGGGCATGATGCAGGGGACCAGGTATTGAAAGATATTGCACATCTTGCCAGAGAGTCTATACGTAAAACCGATTTTCTTGCGCGTTGGGGAGGAGAAGAATTTATGATATTACTACCTAATACGCAGCTGTCAGCGGTTAAAAAAATAGCAGAAAATCTGCGAGAAAAAATTGATCAATATTGCTTTAAGAAACCTCAGCATATAACTTCAAGTTTTGGTGTCACAACATCTGACGGTATGGATAGCTGTAATGAATTGATAAAGCGAGTTGACAATGCACTTTATCAATCCAAAAATGAAGGCAAAAACCGTGTAACTACATGGTTAAAGTAAGCGTGATTGAAACAGTTATGCTGACCTTGATTGATAGCTGGCAATATTAGTTACCCTCTGTCTCTTGGCACGTGGATTCAAATTGGTGAGTTTACAATTAGAAAGTTGTAAGCGTTCATCCTGTAACCCCTGAAACAGCTCTGGATCATGACTTGCAATAATCATGGCCGCACCCTGCCCCTTAAATTCTTTAAGTAATTCTAGTGTCCTTACCTTAGAGGCCTGATCAAGATTGGCGGTCGGCTCATCCAGTAAAACAGCATGCGGGTTTCGTAAATAAGCCCTTGCTATTGCCACACGCTGCTTTTCACCACCAGACAGACTATTTGCATTTTGATTAAGTATGTTTTCTAACCCGGCCCACTCCACTGCCTGGGCAATTTTCGCCTCAGAGTATTTCGTAGGTTTGATGTTATAGCGCAGATTTTTATCTACGCTGGCATCGAACATATAGGGTTGTTGATGTAAGTATAGAAAGTTTTTTAGCAGTACGGACTTACCCTGCTTTATTTTCTGGTCTATGGCATTTCTACGCAAAAAGCCAGAATCAGGGTAACTCAAACCTGCAAGAATTTTAAGCAACGTCGTTTTACCTACTCCATTTTCACCAACCAGTACGGTACATTGAGTATTCCTGACTTTAATACGCGCGTCGAGAATGACTGGTTTAGCACCGTAAGACTTGTTTATTCCGTGAAAATAATACTCAAAATCATCTAGCATATTTTGTACACGGGGCAACTTAGTTATTAACGACACTACTGGTATTAGCATTGGGTGTAAACAATACCTGATTAAACTTCTTATATTTACCAATCAGATCCTGTCCATGTTTGGAAGTTATCCAGTTTATTAATACCATGGCTCCTTTATTATTAATATCTGAATAACGCTCAGGATTAACAGCGATAATGCCATAAGGGTTGAAAAGCAAGCTATCACCTTGATAGGCAATCTGCATTTGAACCTTATTCTGATAGCTTAACCATGTGCCTCTATCGGTTAAGGTATAGGCCTCCAGTTCATTAGCCATTTGTATGACCTTACCCATACCCTGGCCAGCTTCACGATACCAGTCGCCTTTAGGATCGATATTAACGGATTGCCAGATTTTCTTTTCTTTCTTGTGGGTACCTGAATCATCACCGCGCGATACAAACAGGCTTTTGCTATCTTTTATACGTTTAAAAGCATCATTAATAGACGTGCTGTTTTTTAAGTTTGCAGGATCTGCAGGGCTGCCAATAATGACAAAATCGTTGTACATGACAGGATATCGTTTTACCCCATATTTATGATCAACAAAGTCTTTCTCAGCACCTGGTGCATGTACCAGTACCACATCAACATCACCATCACGTCCCAGACGTAGCGCTTTGCCGGTACCCACAGCGATCACATGTACCTCATAGCCGGTGTCATTTTTAAACTCTGGCAATAGATAATTTAACAATCCCGAGTTTTCAGTACTGGTTGTGGTTGCCATACGAATAGGCTGCTTAGAAGTAGATGAATCTGTAGCAGCCTGCACTGGGGAAAATAAAAAGGTTAAAAATAAAAAAAGTGGAGTCAATTTCAATGTTTTCATAATCATAGTCTGAGATTTCTTGGTTACGCTATTAATACAAAACTACTTTAAAATAGTTTATTCTTTCGGTTTTATAGCAATTCTAGTGCCAGAATAGCCAAAACTGCAACAATCAACCCACTAATGGTTGATAAACAGCCTGTAGTAAAACAGTTTAAACTGTACCTGAATTACAAACTTCTGCCAATTAATAAAATTTTGCTCTACTATTGTGGATATGGGTCATAATGCACCAGAAAACATATATTTTCTGGTCAATGATGAACCCAAATTATTACAACAACCTCTATCTAATTCTAATAACTATTAAGCCACAGGCAGGATATTGAAGAGAACCAAAGCCCCTTAAAACCGATGTTACTTAAGCATCAGATAACTTAAAACATAAATCCCTCAGATAATGTTCTGATTCTGATTATCTATGGTGAACATGGTATACGGAACTTTTTAGTCAAGGGCCTATCCCGTTATGTCGGACTCAAAGAATCAACATAAAATGTAAAAAAGATGCCATTGAGCTGCCGTTTTATACTGTTGATTTTGGGTGCAAAAAGGCTGGGTCGATAGTTCCTGTTCACCAGGTGAATTTCAATAATTGGCCCTGGAAGCTGTCGTCCAGGCTTTCAGTTCATAAATCTCAGTTGTAGACAGGTTATAGGCAGCAATACATCACGGGCTAAGGAAGCATCAGTGGGGAAAATGAAAGGTAAAAAAGCTAAACCTGAGCGCCATGCACTGCTCTAGTTCTCGAGGAGATTCCTGTATCATGTCTTTATTGGCGGGAAAAGGGCTTTTATTCTTCCTATATATCAGGAGAGAAATGAATGAAAATGTATAAACCATCGGACAAACATAGTCAAAACAACAAAAGGGCCGTTGCAGCCGGTGTGTCCAAACGGCAAGGTAAGGGCCAATCAGCTATGCAGATTGACGACAGGCGCCCAAGAGACCCCATTCATCAGGCCATTAAACAAAGAGTCATTCAACGGATGGCGGTGATGACGGTTGACGACTTCAACAACCAGAAAGATCCGTTGGTATGGAACAATCTGAAATATGCCGAGACACAGGCTACCGGGCCGATCGGTGACCTGCAAACTAACAAGGTATGGGACCAGTTGGACGACAATGAAGAGATTCGGCTGGTGGAACATGGGGAAGTAAAAAAAATAGGCAATGTCAGTGCTTCAGATATTGCTGCCTCTATGTTAAATGAGCCTAATAAAATTCCAGACAACAAGGCTATCGGAGGCATAACATTCCAGTCCTGCTATGCCGGAGTCAATGGTGGAGGTGGCAGTCTGGTCACGGACATGGCAGACGAGCTGAAAAAAATGGGACGTTCAGGCGTAACAATTAATGGCAGAACCGGCATTGCCTTCGGATTTAAAGGGATGGGTGAACAAACTGCAGAAACCGACCAAAGTCCCTATGTATGGATAAATTCTTTGGCAAAAATCGAGTTTCAAAAACATCTAGCATCAAGCTCCTCCCATGCAAACGAAAAAGGATTTCAGGCTTATTTTGATGCCATGTGGGAATTGAGGAGCAAGAAAACCAACACGACAAATAAAAATATCTTTAAACGTTTATTCACCTATAACGATCCATGGGAAATGCTAAATGTCTCTAAAATTTATTGGAACACTATGACCCCACAGGATCGCGCTGCGAATGTGGCAGATGAAATGGAAGATTATTGGAAAAACCTGTCGGTGTCCATGGCGGCAAAGGGAGGATTCAAGCCTGATAGAAATGCTGTTGTATCTGCAGTCAGTAAGAAGAAGAGCCGGTGCTTTTTAACCACAGCATGTACCGAGGCAAGAGGGCTGCCGGATGACTGCAGAGAACTTACGGTGCTTCGAGCCTTTCGTGATGGGTATATGCATTCTCTTAAGGATGGGACTTCACTCATCAGAGAGTATTACGCCATCGCACCACAAATCGTGGCCCGCATTAAGGACTCCCGTGAAGCGAAGAAATCGTTTGCATCACTTTATGATGAGATCACAACCTGCGTTTCGTTAATCGAAAACGGGTATAATCACGACGCACTTTCCATGTACAAAAATATGGTGATGCGCTTGAAAGACAAGTGGTTGTGAGCCCTCCAAAAGTCGGATGCCAAATGGAGTGTCGTATTTTTCAAAAGGCTTAAAAAGTGGGATTTAGGCAGGTCAGAGCTGTAGGGTGCATTCTATACACCACAAATAAAGTTGTGAACAGGCGAGAGAACCGAGTCAATTAGATATATCTTATATCTGGTAGTTTTTTTCAGGATAAGCCACCTGATTTGTAGTGCTTTTAGATATTTATATGAGCAGTATCGATAGTCCAGCAAAAAATCAGATATTGCGCCATAGACAAGAGCGATAGCTAATGTATCTGGATTGAAATTCATCAGTCTGGGTTGGCAGAGTTGATTTTGTTATCCCTCGTAATATGTGGTTTAGACATCTGTTTCAGAACCTGATTAAAACCATCCAATCAGACTCAGGAATTAAACTCGTAAAAGAAGTGGGTGGTTATGATATCAGCGATTGTGGTGAACTGGTTTGGGGGGATGATTAAACAATATTAAAGCGGAAGAATTACGCTCTCGTAGCCATTTCGACCTTATTATTACAAAAATCAGCTTACCGGGTAAATTTGCTCTGGAGTGAGTAATAGGAGCTTCGTGAAACCGGATGAAAACTTTTTATAACTGCGATACTACATATCGGAACCTACTTTTGGTTCATAAAACATTTTAATCAGCGCTATAGTTTCATCATTCAGATTTTTACGTGCCTCAACTTCGTAGGGTATGAAACCTATTTTTGTATATAATAAAAGAGCTTTACTGTTATTGCTGAAAACTGATATATGTGGGACGGCATTATGCTCAAACACACAGATTTTATTCATGTGATGACACAACGCTTTTCCGATCCCTCTTCCCTTAAATTGATCAGATACAATAACATTACCGATAAAAGCAGTATCATTCGGGATCACGTCATACAAATTAGCAAATGCTGCAACCACACCATTTACAAGAGCCACGGTCAGGTTCTGTCGACGCCTGGAAATTTCTTCAAGTTGTTCAATATCCCAGGGATATTTAGCTGCAGGTGAGACTAAATACAGTTCTTCGGGCGATGAGGCCAGATTAATTATTTCAATATAATGTTGCTTAGTTGCGGGTATGAATTCCACGTTACATAATTTCCATGCATGGGTCAGCATTTTTACTACAGTAAACCAATTTAAGAGATAACAAAAAAAGCATCTCTGACCTGTATGCTTCATGCCTCTCACTAAGTGTACACGATCAAACAGGAGGTCAGGTGTCGTCAGTAACTGGAGCTTAATACTACAACTAAATGAGGCATAAAGCATTTCTTGCCTGCAGATCAATGCACGGGGCTATTAGCTTAACAAGTCAGTAAGTAGCTCGAACATCGTCCATACGACTTGAGATAGTGACCTCTTGCCCCAGATGCTTATCGAAGATAGTGGCATAGGCCAAAACTGCCTGTATGTAATTTCTAGTTTCTTTGAATGGAACCGTTTCAACCCATAAATCAGCAGGAAGAGGCTCATCTTCTGGCAGCCATTTTTTTACATTTTTGGGGCCAGCATTATATGCTGCAGCCGCTAGCGGAATATTATTATCAAAACGGTTTAGAACTGTTTTAAAATACTTAGTACCCAGCTTGATATTGTTACTGATATTTAAAATATCATTTTGCACTGGTTTTTTTAGCCCCAGAGACTTCGCAACATTTCTGGCCGTAGCTGGCATTAATTGCATTAGCCCCAACGCCCCAACTTGAGATCTGGCGAGTGGGTCAAATAAACTTTCCCGGCGAATGATGCCGTAAACCACAGCCGCATCAAGATTGTAATTGCTAACCTGATGCATCACTTCATCCTGAAAAGGCATTGGAAAACGAAGATCGTAATCATTTCGATGTTTCGTTTTAGCCACGGTCTTGATCGCATTATCAAACCACTTCCAGGAGAAGGCCATTTGAGCTGCCTGCTTGATTTCTTCCGTCTTAAGCTTACGAATTCCCTGAAACCATTCACGCCGAGCTTCCAGATTTCGTCCCACAAAGAAAAGCTCACGAGCTCGTAATAGTGGTTTGTTCTCGAGTAGTAATTTTTCATCCTCTGCCAGGCTGCGAGAGGTCAGTTGCTGTTGGTTGATCACATAATCATTTTTAGATTTATCCGCAGCTAAAAAACCATAATACGTACTACGACTGGATAAGCCCTTAAAGAGCGATTTAGCTTTAACTTCGTGCCCTGCTTCTTCGTAGGCTCGTGCTTGCCAGTAGGTCCACTCGGCTTCTTTTTTTAGACGCTCAGGCATAGCATTGATGGTTTTTATAAGGCCTATCCAGTCTTCGTCACGTAAATAGATTCGAGCTAGCCATAGATAAGCGTTATCCGATTTAAGCTCATCAGGTAATTGTTCAAGAAGCTGTTTAGCTTCAGCTTTATGCTGGTAAGCTGAAGACAGGGCTATACGTTTTTCTATTTGTTGTTTTTGTTTGATATCGAATTTATATTTATCTTTAACCTGCTGCCAGAATTGTTGTGCTTTAAGGCTATCCCTACGAGCTAGTCGATTCAGAGCATGAATTATAATTTTTCGATTAAGCAGGTTGTCTCTTGACTTTTTAAGTTTGGTGAAGCTGTCTTCTGGATTTTTGTGCGCCTGATACCAGGTTTCGACCAGCTTTTGATCTTTAGTATTGAGTTGCCTGGCCAGATACTTCGCAAGTGAGGGACGCCTGGCTTTAAATGCTTTTTCAATACGCAACCATATTGCCTGTTCAGGATTTTTTTCAGTTTTGATAAAATGCTTAAACACTGGGTCGCATTGTTCGGGTTGTGAATAACCGGAAAGCCAGATGGCTCGAATTTCCTTATTGATACCTAGCAGTTTAGTACCAGTATTAAGACGTGCATTTAACGCCTGGCATTTAAAGCGAGTTTCATTACGACCATCATAAAAATCCAGATACTCTTTCCACTTTTTCTGTTTAGCCAGCAGGTTCAACCATTGGCTGCGTAAATGATAGACAAATGGGTAACCTTTATATTGTTCAAGAAATTCTTTTACTTCTTTGGGTTTTGTTTTTTTAAGCCGTTTACGAATTTGATCGTATTCTAGATAGGCTGTAATTGGGTAATCTTTAAGACGTTTCTTAATTAAAGCGAACTCGAGTTTGTCATTTTTAAGCAAAGCATGTTCGGCCTTTTTAAAAAGAACTCTCTGTTCTTCTATGGAAGCATGAGCCAGTGATATATTGAGAAACCCAAATATCAGTAAACAATGTATACAAATTTTGCCGATACTGGTAGCTAAAAGATTGTTGATAAAACCTCTCACAAGATTTCTTATATTTTCATTAAGTTACAACTGATTCTAGAAGTAAATTATCAATTTTACAAGGTGCCAGTATAATTAGGGGCCAGATTAGCTTTCATCGACGTCATCCATATCCGCCTGCCCCGACAAACGGCGACGAATATGTGACCAGGACATACCTACCGCGAGTATCACGGCAAGCAGTATTTCTACTACATAAGACAGCATTTTTTGACCATCGAGACTAATCCAGCCCCATTTGAATAACATACCCACTAACAGACCAAAAAAAGCAAAAGCCAGCGCTAAACCGATGACACCTAGCGAGCGTAATGTTGCACGAAGGTAAATGACGTAGCCAATGATAAGTACGACGCCAACAAATGCCTGTTCAATGGATACAGAAGGAAAGACCTCTTTCACCCAGTGAAAGTAGGAATAGCCTTCCGGGTTATAGGTTGTAAACAACAAAATGGCTGAAAACAGAAAGCGCAAACCGAAACCTGATAAGGAAAATTTCATATCTAATGTCATCCCATAAATTTAACTTATTCTACCCTATCCCTTTATCGATCTACAATCACAGCCATTGTGTTCAAATATTAGTATATGCTAATATTCGCAAGTTAAAATTTAATGGCGGACATAATCATGGTAAAGGAATCAAAGAAACAACCTGAAATAAAAACAAAAGACCCCGTCCAGGACAGCAAAAGCAGTCTGGTAGCAATCAAAGCAAAAAAAGAAGGCCAGGTCCTGGAAATCAATAAACAAATGGAATCTGTAGAAAACTCTATAGATAAACTCAACAAAAAACTTAACGCAAACAATAAAAAGATTAAAACTGATATTACTCGACTCACACAATCAGAAGCCGAAATTACTGATAAGGTAGCTGATACCTACAAGCAACTTGGTGTGATAGAAGGCACTTTTCAGGATTTAAACAAGCAGTCAGATAAGGTCAATAGCGAGCTTAAAAAACTCAACTTGAGCATCAAGGCATTGGAAAAATCTTCTGCTGAAGCCTTAAACAAAGCAATCGATACACAGTCTGCAGTAAATGATGAGTTTAAGCAGGCTCATAATGAAATTATTGATCGTGCTGAGAAACTAGCCAAAAAAGCAACTTCCATCAGTAGCAAACTTAATAAAAGCATAAAGGACAGCAGTAAGGCGCTTACTGAACTTGAAGCAAAAATTGTCAGCGAGCTTGAAACTATTGCACAATCGTCAGAACAGCGTGACATTAAGCTGGATAAAAAGATTGAGCAAAGCGTTGAAGAGCTAAATAGCCAGAAAGCGAAAATTTTGCTGATGCAAAGTGTCGATGAAGCTCTTGATAAAAGAGCTTCGGCGCTGGAAACCACTTCAACTCAATTACTTGAAGATAGTGATAGTTTGAAACAGTCGAGTGAAGTCTTAAATGTATTAACAGCCAGGTTATCCACGGATGTTGAAGCCCTGGAGGTACATACAGCAAAGCTTGCTCAACAAAACCACCAGCAACAGGGGTTTATTGAAACACTACAGGAAAAAACCAGTACTTTCGGGCAGAACCTGCTGGCACTAGCTACTCTGGAAAAGAGGCACTTTCGTATTTTTGGCGTAACCAGTGTGCTTATGCTACTGGCCATTATAGGTTTGTTTGTATATGGCGAGTACATGCGTACCACTGAAGTCTCAGCAGAATCACAACGCAATGCACAGGTAAGCGATCAGGTTAACAGCCTTAAAGGAAGAGTAAAAGATGAACAGGTGGCTACACAGGTCTTTCATCAAGAAATTATTGCCCTTAAAAAGAATATATCTTCGCTGAAACAGGAGATGCAGGGTATGAATGATCAGGTAGAAAGCCTTGATGGTCGAGTTCAATACCAGGCGCCTTTGTATAGTTTTGGCAGCGACAATACCATACACGGCTCACAATGGTTGCTGCAGCTTAATCCAGAACTGTACTCTATTAAAATTGCCACAGTTAGTGATCAGCAGGAACTTTATGATATTGCCCAACGTTATAGTTATTACTTCGAGCAGGACCTTGCCTATTTCATGAATGCTGAACAGCAATTAACATTGATCTATGGCGGTAAATTTGAATCTGAGCAACAGGTTAGCGAAATACTGCAGCACATGCCAAGATACATGAACAACCAACGCATTAGCTCTATCTCAAACACAGAAGTTCTGGGACAGGTAAAAATCTGATTATCATCTGAGTAGCCGGAAAAATACCGGATTTATTCCGGTATTTTTTTGCCTTCAGGGTTTTAAACCGGGATTCTGCAGTTGAACGCTTGTATTAGGGGCGTGAGCAGGACGCGGAAGCCTTACAACTCGTCCAACTGCGGATTCTAGGTTGAACCATCAAAACGACGCCCGAATATCTCACGCATGGCGGCATCATCCAGAGAATTGAGCTTTTTAATATTGGTATGAGGCACCTGCTCTACATCCGCATTAGAGTCAATTATGTCAGATATAGACTGCTCTCTAATGAGATGTAGCAACGGAAATGGAGAGCGATTTGTCCAGTTAGCACGATCATCTGGCTCGGCTCCTTCAAAGCAATAGTCAGGATGAAAACTGGCTATCTGGAAGATACTTTCCCATTCCTGTTGTTCCAGCAGTAGCTCGGCTAGAGCCATAAACTGGATATAGTCATCAAAGTGGGTCAGGTGATGGGGAATGATTAATATCATTGTCTCAATCGACTCATCCTTTGCCATTTTTAACAGCTGGTTATGCAGATCAGTGAGACAAGTTTCATCATCTACAGCATGACTCAACTCAAAATGAATCGTTCCCTGCTTGTAAGGACGAAAGGCAAAAGGACACAGATTCAGTCCTAGCACAGCTTTTTCAAACCACTGCCTAACCGAATTAATAAATACATCATTTGTTGATTTCATGAAGAGCTTCCTCTTGCTGAGGTTTTTTGGACTATATCACGTACGGTAAGCTTCAAGAAGCTGAGTGTTTTATCTGAAAGTAACTACTCAACATAATTGCCAATACCATGATGCTACCGGCCAGGATAGAAATTAAGCCGGGATATTCATCAAGAATCCACCATACCAACAGGCTACCAAATACGGTTTCCAGTGGCATAAAAACCGCTACCTCTGCAGCTGGGATGAATCGAGGAGCCAGGGTAATTTGAGACAAGGCTGCCCCCACCAGGCAACCAAGCAATAAGCTAAGCCCTAATTGACTAGTAGCAAGACCTGATAAATCAGCCAATGAACAGGACCAGGTAGCACTGATAAAACCACTGATACACATGGCGCCCAGCATATTGCTTGTACTTGTGAGTCTGCCAAAGATGAATATGCTAGACCACAACAAAAGCACGATCAAGGCATACAGGTCTCCTATCAATGTACTTTTCTGGTTGTCGTAGACAACGAAAATCAGACTGATTATAACTACAGCAATAGTTATCCAGGTTTGCCGAGTGACTTTTTCACGGATAAAAACCAGGCCAAAGATTGCTGCTACTACTGGTGCAGCTCCCACGATTATCAAAGTGTGTGCAACGCTTGTATTTTGTACAGAAGCCACAAAAAAGAAATTAGTACCGGCGATAAATACAGTGGTTAATAAAGCGTAGCGATCCATTTGTTTAAATTGTTGCAGGGTCTTACCTCGATAGAGGACGAGCATAAACACGAGCAAAGAAAGTCCAACAAAGACACTGCGGAGAAATGTGGTGGTCCATACATCAGTATCAATCAAACGAATTAACAGGCTATCTGGGCTTAATGTAATGATGCCGAGTAAAGCAAGTGAAAACCCTTTGGCGTTATCAGATAGATTCATTTGATCAATAGCATGCTAAATTTTTTTGAAGTCCCAGAGAGATTTAATTGCTGTATCCTAGTCTGATTTTATTCACCGGAGCAAGTTATAAATGCAGGTAGGACCCCGAGAAATCACTACCCCTTTTCGCCCTATTCCACTGGACGTACCCGAGGGTATGAAGCCCAACGAATTTTTCAACAGCACTGAAAACCTCAACGACCTGGTCAACAATAACGGACTGCTGCAGAATGAAGAAAACCTGTTGATGTATCGCAAAGCTTTGGGTCACTCCAATATTTTCGATACCTCGATTATCTACAACACATCGCAGATTATTCTAGATCCATTGGGTCGCCCGGTAAGGCGTACACAGGTACCAGAAAATGTACGTAACGTATGGAATCGGATGAACCAGATTCTTATCGATTATATGCATGAAGTTTTTCCTGACCCCCAAAAACATTTGATTCTGTGCGGAGAAGCCAGTCTAGATGCTACCTGGCCAATGACATCCCCGGGTGTTCCAAGCATTCGCATGCTGCATAATCATTTCATTGTGTTTGATAAGTTGCAACTACGCGATGCTCAACTCGCCGATCCCGAAAACCCAAACCTCACTGACGGTGGACAGCACAGTCTGTTTCAGAGTCATATGCGTGACGTTTACCGAGCTTTTTTTGATACCCTGGATTTGGAAATCCTCAAACCTGCAAGCAGCGAACAATCACAAATCAAGCTTACTGGTTACCCTCAGGGGCTGCCCTGCTGGGAAATCACGGGTGGTATAGATAGCCTTCAACAGGTACAGTTCTGGCGTGAATATGATTTACTGCTCAAGGGATTCATTGATTTTTATCGTACCTTTTTCACTCAGGTTTCTACTCGCAATGCACCTATACCCAAGGATGTTTATTTTCCACAGCAAGTAACAGATAAGCTACTGTTTAACAACGACTTTTTGAGCACTGCAAAGATTGTACGCGAGCAATGTGTAAAAGATGCCAAATATGCCAATGCAATTCGTTGGCAACCTGCGTTTAAACAACTAATATATAGGAACGACGCTGGAAACTGGATTGTGACCATTAGCCAGAACTCTATAGGCAATGCGATAACCGAGTTACTCGGAGTTGTGGTAAAACGATCTCCTGATACTGACGCTTACGAAAAAACCGAACCACAGTTGATAGACCATTTACTAAAAGTTCGTAAACGGCTGATACAGGCCGATTTGGGCCAGGCAATTGCCACTGATTACTGGCCCGATGAATAAAATATAACAAGAGGTGAAGTTATGCCAGATGATGACACAGTCATTTTGACTGATGAAGATAAGGAAGGAATATTAGATGCTGATGACGACAGTGAAGAAATCAAGGATGACGATGACACAAAAGAAGATCAGAATTCAGGCTGATTTTAAACCTGAATCCATAGTTTAACTCGATGCGCATTGTATTGCGCGAGCAGAGCCAAAAAGCTGGATGCACCTGTTTTTTTGTATATTTATAACCTGGACTGCAGTTGTCCCCAGATGAGAAGCCGTTTGCTTAAATGCATTGATCAAGTTCTGTAGGTTTAAAAAAACACCCAGCATTCGGATATGTGCAACAGTAGTGATGTTGCACTGCGGTAATTTTTCATAATAGGCGGTAACATATGCAGCGTTGATTTCATCGGACTCAGCTCCGTGATAGCAACGTCAGCCCAACTACAGTCTTCCAGCTAAAATATTAAATCGGCTAACGGCCAAATCTTTTCGTTGCTTCAAATCTTCTATTTTTCTATAACATTCGAGTGATGGATTTTGTATTTTCCTGGTAAAGGTGTAAACAGCCCCAGATAACTTCGTTTCCACCAGTTACCTGTTTTTTCTCGCTCTTCCGGGGTGGTGAACTGATAGTGCCAGACCTTAACACGTAGCATTTCTGGTGCTTGATCGGCAAAAGGATTAGTTTTAAGTAATCCGGTAACCGTAGGAGAATTCTCCAGTAAAGCGCTTAGAAAAGCATCAAACCAGGGTATAAAGCGCGGATGCAGGGTCACAAACCACATCATCCAGTCTAGCCTGGGATGATGTGGGATTATGATATCAGGTCTTTTATCCAGCTTATTAGGGCGATAAATAAATTCATACTCCTTCCAGTGCTGACCATCTATAGAACCTTCTATCTTTAGTTCTAACTGGCGTCGGGTCATGGTGGGAAACACGTGATAGGTATTTACGATAAGCCATTGTTGTAGCACATCCAGCGCATCGTAGGTTAATGCTCCAAATTGAGTAGTAAATGACATTCTTGCCGTATTCAACACCCCCGCAGCTACAATAATCATGGCCAGAAAATTTTTAAAGCTGCTGCTTAATGTCGAAATCGGTCGTGTCAAACGCCACTTCCAGCCATCTATTAACCAGTTTTGCATTGATTGCGGCAGAATTTTTGAAATAGCTTTATCATCAAATAAAAATAGACAAAGCAGCATACTCAGCAGGTTAAACCAGTTGTGATTACTGGAAAACAGGATGAGCAGCTGTAATCCCAGCGTAATCCAGGCTGCAAAAAAACGATAGCGCCTGGGCATGAACATCATAAAAGGCAAAATAATCTCAATGATCAAAACAGCTACTGTGGCTGTTATTAAAACAACTTCGGGTAAGTTGTGAAAATACCAGGCACCAACATGTGGTAACGGCTGTGTTTCGAAGTAATACAGCAAGGCGGTCATTCCCAACCAGGAAGGATCATTCATCACCAACTTTGAAATCCCTGACATAAATCGCAGGCGAAATAGCAGCCAGCGAAACAGCAGTATCATAATTCTGGAGTCCGGTCGCAAAAAAATCGCCAGAAAGCCTGCCTCCAGTAATAATCCATCCCACTGAAAGTTCATAAAGGTTTGTCCTGCTTTAACCAATGAGAGGTAAAACAGGAATAAAACAATCAGAGTGATGCGCGGCCATAGGTTAAATAACAGTAAAAATGACAACGCACAGCCAGCCCATGCTATAGATTGTAGAAACAAATCACTTTGATCCAACCAGAAAAGCATTGGAAAATGGAAAAATGCGGCCCCACCCTGATCAACAAGCAGATATTCAAGCCAGGGGCTAAGTGGAAGAATTCCCTGTTCACCGGCCAAGCCGGTTATTTGTGGGGCTAATGAAAAGAAGGCAATAAAATAGATGACAGCCAGTAACCTTAAAAATAAGGCGCTGATCAGACGATAGCTGTTTTCACCATCGCTAGAGCTTTTACGGAAAGAAAACATAGTGGTCTATCCTGAATCCCCCGAGTGCCGGTTTATGAATTCAGCATTAAAGATAGCGCACTATCAGTGAGAATGAAATTTTGTTGTAGTTACTGTTAGCGGAAAAAGCTACAGAAAAGCGAATCAAACCTCATGATTAATCTCTTTTAACACAGAGATACCTTTCTTTCGCTGACTATGCACAAGGTCAATTTTTTTATCCAGATCACGTATTTGTTTTTCATCAGTTTCCAGCTCACGTTCGGTCTTGAGCTCTTCTTCCTTACTCTTTAATCGGCTCAACAGCTCATTCAACTCATCCTTTCGTTTTTGCCTGTGTCGCGCATCCATGTCAAAAAATTCAGCCAGTTTTTTTAGTAGTTTCTTACTTCCCATGTGATTTAGCCCCATTTTCTTCGCGATGATAATCGTGAATTTCCCTTAATTCATTATCATCAAGTTGAACAATTTTCTCAGCACTACTGAGTTCTTTGTTCTGCTTGACGAACAACGTCTGTCCCATTTCTATCAATTTACGTGATACATTATAGACATAAGCCTGATCGTTCATTAGTGAGGTTGCAACTTCAGCAGAGATCTTACGCTCTCGAATAAATTGATTGATCTGTAGATTCTGCTCAGAATATCGACTGTCAGAATCCAGCTTTAACTGGTCAATCATCAGCGATGGCAGGTCATCTGTTTCAGCTCTATGTATTGATTCGAGTTCGCGCAACAAGCTAGCTACCTGAACTCTAAGCCTGTTATATTGTGTCTTAATAACAGAATTTTGTGTATTCGAATAGCCTAGCAGATTTTTTTGTAAATGTTTAATATCCTTAATGGCATCGACCATATCCTGGTTAGCCTTGCGCAACCAGTGTATTTCCCCGGACTGTTCCATTTCCCAGCTAAAACTGGCTCGGCTAATATAGGCGATAATGTCGCTATAAAGCCCCTTTATATTAAGATCATAATAGCGATCAATATCAACTTCCTTACGTACCGGTAAATCATTTACCAGAGAGTTAATATCTATATCTGTGTTGAGAATCTTTTCCAGAGGTAAGCGCAAGCCATGAGCAATTACATCCATGGTATTCTCCCACATATGCAGGGTTTCATTGCGTACCGCTTCGGTCGCAGTATCTGCATAGGCAATAGTCGATTCGTGTAAAAACCTTGATTTTAAGCGTGCAGGAGCAGGAGTTTTAATGATACGGTTTAAAAATTCGACTAGACGGTCCAGAAACGGAAGCATGACGAGGATGCCAACTAGATTAAACAGGGTATGAAATATGGCTAATTTTAACGTAAAGTCATCCTGGCTAATCCCTACATAATGACTAATACTGTCGACCAGCCAAAGCATTTGCGGCAAAAAGATTATGGCAATGATCCCGGTAACCAGGTTAAACGCCAGATGAGCCCCAGCCAGTCTACGACCTTGTTCGTTAGAACTAAGAGCCCCAATAATTGCAGTGATAGTGGTGCCAACATTTGCCCCTATCGCCAGAGCCAGAGCATTTTCATAGCTGATTTGACCGATGGATAATGCGGTAATCGTAAGTACCAGTGTGGCATGACTCGATTGCATAACCACCGTTGCTGCCATGCCAATCAATGAATACAGTAACAGACCTAAGAAACCGCTTACCGCAAATTGCGTCAGATCTAGCGTATCCTTGAAGGCATCAAAGCCTTCTTTCATGTAATGGATACCTAAAAACAGAAAACCGAGTCCAGCCAGTACATACCCTGCCCCTTTTAAGGTATTTGATTTTTGAAAAATCAATAAGGTACCAAATACCAGTATCGGCATAGCGTAAGCAGAAATCTTGACCTTAAGTCCAAATCCAGCAACCAGCCATGCACCGGTAGTCGTACCAAGATTAGCTCCGAATATAATTCCTATTCCTTCGGAAAGCCCAAGTAAACCCGCGCTGAGGAAGGAAATAGTAATCACTGAAACCAGTGAACTTGATTGCATGATGCTGGTAGAAACAACGCCAAAAATGAGACTTTTCCAGCGTTTGTTGGTGGTTTTTTTGAGTAAAGAGTCAAGAGTACCACCGGTAAACACCTTAAAACCGTTTTCTAGCGATAGCATGCCAAAAAGAAAGATTGCTACACCTGCGCTGATAACCTTAAAGTCGGGGCTGATCCAAAACCCCCAACCTAAAACAATAAAAATACTTGGGAGAAGAGTTTTATGGATCATTTAGTAATGTCTATAAAGTGTTATTCGGCAACTATGGTTTTGTTTCTTCCCAGATTCTTAGCTCGATACAAAGCCTTATCACAGCGACTAATGAAATCGTCAGTAGTCTCACCATTTCTATAGCAGGCAACACCAGTTGAAATTGTGATATCGGTCAGTTTATTACCAGTTTTAACGTGAGTCAGTCTAAGCTTTTGTGCTGATTTTCGGAGATTCTCCGCTACTGTATGTGCTCCAGTTATCGGAGTAGAAGGTAATATTACAGCAAACTCTTCTCCTCCATAGCGAGATAAAAAGTCATTACCTCGCATTTGATTAACCAGTAACTTAGATAGACCTCTTAATACTTTATCCCCTACTAGATGTCCGTGGGTATCATTCACATTCTTAAAATGATCGATATCTATTAACAATAAGCACATTGGAGAATCATTCTCCCTGGCATTATTGATAGACTCTTCAATCGAAATATCGAATCCGCGACGGTTCATCAACCCAGTTAAGGGATCATTAAATGCCTGCTGCCTGACTTTGTCGAGCTCATCTTTTAATTGATCAATCTCGAAAGTTGTCTCACGCAAACTTTCTTCAAACGTTTGAGTAGCATTGATAAAAGTACTGGTTTCTCGAACTATTTCAGATGCAATTTCGAACACCTCAGTTGGTTCAGAAGCTGCTTTCAGTTTTTCAAGATGCCTCTGAAGAGATGAATTTGACTGAACAGTCCGCCCTGACAAATCGACAAATGACCCCAAAACACTAGTGAGGGTGTTTATCATTTTTGCATGCAAATCTTCATTTGCAGCTTCTGAGCCGTGGCAAATATACTGAGAAAATAATTTCTCCGCGAGATCTGAAGTAAGGGGTGTCTTTCGAGCGATTAAGCTATCTAGCTCCTCGTTTAGAGCAAAACTTTCACCCGAGAAATAGTAATAGATTAGAGAATAATTTATGGCGGTTACTGGCCATTTAAGTTCTCCAAGTTTAGCTAGTGTCAACCTGAAATATTCTGCGGCTTTTTCAGGTGTTTCGGCACCAGGGGAAGATTTGCTCATTTTTTCTACAAACAGGTAATAACCCAGCAATTATAAGCAATTGATGCGGTAATAAAACAAAAGAAAACGAAATCTTTTATATACAACAAGATAGATTAAGCTGAAAATTCACCTAAGAGCTCACCAGATTTCGTCCATACCCAACGGCCCCATTTATCTTGTTTGATCTCACCAAGCTCACATAGCTTTTCAACTGCGGCCTGGTATTCTGATTCCATAACAGAGAGGTTGGTTTTGGTATTTTCATCACTATCGTCTTGAGAACGTAAACCATATGCAACTATTTCAGCCTCTTTGGCAGCCCGGCGCGCCCGGAGCCATAAAAACAGAAAAATAACTGCAAAGATAGAGGAAATTATCGCCATTATTATACTCATGATAAATTAGCCTATAGATGATAACCATCTGATTGTAAGTACATTTACCTGGTTTGTTAACTGAGATATATTCAACGATCCTTTAAAATTTGTTACTTTAGCTAAACGATTTAACTCGCAGTCAACAATTATTATTAATTGTACCGTAGAAAGACTTTTCAATCTATTTACAAGATAAATTAAAAGTCCCAATGTAAAGCTCATCTAAAAAGCTAACGTAAATTTTATTTCTGTAGCAAAGTTATTGTGAACCTGGTACCGAAGATAAATACTGAAAAATATCATAATAAAACTATTTCTCACATTATGAAAGAATCTAGCATACTGATTATAATTATCTCGTGTACCCTATTCGGTTGTTCTACGAATAACGACTGGCGCAGTGCAAGCAGGGCTTCAGCAGGTATAGCACCGGATCCCTCCAGCAATAAAGAGGCTGTAATTCATATTTACGGCGCTGATACCTGGGGTTGGCGAGGCTGGTTTGCCATGCACACCTGGGTGGCAGCCAAACGCAGTGGCGAAGCGGAATATACCGTCTACGACGTTGTTGGCTGGAGAAATCATAGTGGCCAACCTGTTGTTGCTGCACAACGAGATATTCCAGACCGTTACTGGTACGGATCAAAACCAGTCTTACTCAAAGAGCATCGTGGTATCGGCGTAGAAGAAATGATTGATGAAATTGAGAAGGCTGTTGAAGACGACCCCTGGAAAGATGAATACCATGCATTCCCAGGGCCTAACAGTAATACATTCGTAGCCTGGATAGGTAAAAGAGTTCCAGAGTTGGAGCTTGAGCTTCCGTTTTCCGCCATTGGTAGTGGTTATGTTGAGCAATACAGGTCTGATGAAAATTAGTCCGCTACATTTAAGGCTCAAAATTTTCAACATAAGCTCTAATGAATTATTACTATCTCATGTGGCTTTTCCCTGGCCGACTGCCAGACGGCAATCGGCTCCTCAGATGATCTTTTCCAATGGGTATTATCAATCAGCCCGATAAAGTGCTTTAAGGAGAAAGACAATTCTGGCCATTCACCAGCTTTAGTGCCTGAGAAACCGAACACCGTCTGTTTCAGTACCAAAAAGGTATAAAATGTATCCCAAATATCAGTGCGATAGCTTAACTTAAAGCGTTTAAACAATGATTTCACGAACTTTGCTGCAATTCACTTCGTTATATGAGCGATAAATTATCCAGCGCTGACTTAATATTATCTCTGGCATACTGACCTAGAGGCATAATAGGTAAACGTACTTCATCGCTACATAGTCCGCTAAGTGACAGCGCGTACTTAATACCCGATGGACTGGGTTCTTCAAATAACGCCTGATGCAACGGCATCATTTTTTCGTGTAACTCTAATGCCCGCTGATAATCACTGTCCTGACAGGCAGCCTGAAAATCAGCACAAAGCCTGGGCGCAATATTTGCCGTTACCGAGATACAACCACTGCCTCCCATCGAGTTATACGCGAGTGCAGTCATATCATCACCAGATAGATAACTAAAGTCCTTGCTAATTAATAATCTCTCGCGGCTGATGCGAGAAATATCCATCGTGGCATCTTTGACACCAGCTATACGTGGCAAAGATGCCAGCTTAGCCATGGTATTCGGCGCAACATCGACGATAGTACGAGGGGGAATGTTATAAATGATGATGGGAATATTTGTTTGATCATGTAGATATTTAAAATGTTCGTACAACCCTGCCTGCGAAGGACGATTATAATAACCCGCCACACAGAGAATTCCATCTGCTCCTAATGCCTCAGCCGTTTTTGCATATGCCAGGGCTTCCACTGGATTATTAGAGCCCGCTCCAGCAATGACAGGAACTCGACCAGAGGCCTCCTCAACGACAACCTCGATGATTCGCTTATGCTCATTCTCTGTAACAGTGGGAGACTCACCAGTAGTACCAACCGGTACCAGACCATTAGTACCCTGCTCTATCTGCCAGTTAACCAGATCTCGCAAGGCTTTCTCATCAACAACGCCATCCCTAAAAGGGGTGACTAAAGCGACGTAAGAACCGTAAAACATAGTTTTCTCCGTATTTTTCTATAGGCCAAAAAAAAGCCCGGTCGCATTTCTGCGACCGGGCTTTTAGTATGAAATCGATTTATTTACTTACACACACAAACCATAGCCGCAAAGGACATTACCTTTTTGCAGCGTTTTTGTTTAGATAGGCCAGGGAGTGTAAACATTTACTTAGTAATCTTTATTGATTTTCAACTCAAGGCTCGAATATAACATGCTGTTTTCAAATATCAAGCATAAAACCGGCAAATTCAAAGTGCCACACTCAGAAATCTTGTTCGCTAAAATACAAGGTCAAAACGGCCGTTGTAATAGATCCACACGAATAGGCTGCTTAAAGTAAACACCCTCGTCACCCAGATGTTTTTCAAAGGCTTGTTTAACTTGATGCTTCAGTTCATCATTTAGCCTGTGATCGGAATGAGTGGCCTTAATAACCTTATCTTCAAACTCGGAAAAATTGGCAAATTTCATCGGGGTAGTGAAAAAAATCTCTTCGACCAGGTTAAACTGATTATCATTGACAGCTCTTTCCAAAGCACTGAAAGCTGCTTCACGCACTTTTTGCTCGTCGTGGAATAAACGTAGCACATCATTAAACTCACCAGCAAAAACAGGTTCCGAGATATAGGCCAACCCACCTGGCTTTAATACACGGCCAATTTCCAGTAATGATTGATCCATCAAATTCAGAGGAACATGGTGCAACGATTTAAACATAAAGACGACATCCACCGATGCATCTGCCAGTGGAATCTGCTGCGCACCAGCAAGACCAAAAGTCACATTAGTCAGGTCAGTGAGTTGTAAATTTTTGTTATGAGCAATCTCATCAACTTCAAAAGCCCATACTTTTCGGCCACTTCCTGAGGAAGCGATATCTCGGGTAATGTCGGCGCTACCACAACCCAGTTCCACGATATGTTTGTTATCCAGTGATAACAATCGATGGTAGATATCGGTTTCAGGGCAGTGCAGATCGATTTTTTGATGGGCTATAATCATTTATCAATTCCCGATTTATATTCTTATACAATAAGATTTTCCCCAATTGACCTGGAAGCAATCTGGTAGACGGTCCGATAATTGCTGCTTAGAATCAAAATTGAGTGGATACTTTAAATGATTTTTGTGGGTATAACACGAAAAAGCAAGGATGTTCACCATGCGTGCCCCCTATTAAAGGGGGCGAATTAGAAAATTTAGAATTCTTACAAAATAACTAATTTGATAAGACAGTCATTTTGATAGCAATATCAGGCATCATCCCTGGCCCAATTGCTGCCCCGATTCTGTCCAGACCCATCGGCCCCAGTTATCAAGCTTAATTTGCCCCAGCTGATTCAGTTTGCTGATAGCTTCATTATATTCTTTATGCATATTGGTCAGGGTGATTTTGGTATCTTCATCCCCGTCATCCTGAGCACGCAACCCGTATGCTACTACTTCAGCTTGAAGTGCAGTTCTTCGAGCTCGGATCCACATGATCATGAAAACAATGGCAAGGCTTAAGGATATGACTGCTAAAACAATACTACTCATAAAATTCACTCTTTCGGTTGTGACTAATTAAATGTAAACACATCCAATGATTTATCGAGTACTCAGGACAGGATGAAATCCAACTATAAGCTAGTCTGTATAGCGCAACACATCCATCCATAATACTCAACAAATGTGGTTATTAAAAAAGCCAGAAATTCTGGCTCTTAGTCATCCTTAGATTGATTCTAATACCGTTTCGTGAAAAAAACGTGAAAATTTAAGAAAACATGTTTTTACTGAATAAGTTAGTGACGAATAAAACACTAATAACATGAGGATTTATGCGGGCTTTATTGATAAGTGTCCTGCCAGAAGCTTATTCATACTAGAGCCATAGATAGGAGAAAAGCTAAAAAAATTTGCCAAAATCGTGTGTAAAGCTTCGCTGATTGACATTATGAGCAAGTAAATGATTGATAATAAAGACAATTGCTAATCATGGCTCGCAATTTAATTCAGTTTCAACCTGCGTTTTCTGTCGTGTAGATTATTCCGTAGCCTCTTCTTCCTTTTCAATAATCTTCAATCTTAACTTATCTGTCAATTCAAGATCCATAGGCTTTTTAGATTTTATATCCCGTTGGATCTGTTCTTCTAATCCCGGATATTTATTACTATCAAACTTTAAAGTCACAAACACAGGCGGATTAAATCCCTGAGAAAATTCGAACGATACACGACGAAAACCCGTATCAACCAGGGATTTTACATTAGAATTTGATTCAAATCTTTCGATGGTGGACTTTACCATTATCAATGGTTTACCAGTAACGATACTTTTAGCGCATATATTTTCTGGTAGAGGTTCAACTTGTTTTCCAGAATCATCTTGCTGCTTACTGGAAAAATATATGGCTAACATAAGAGTGAAGAAAAACACGACAGCTGAAGTAAATAAATTTAGATTAAAAATTGATAATACCTGGTCAAAACTGACCATGGCATCATCGGAGAGTATTAGCCCCCTGCTCTGGTCAGGGACATACGCCGGGAATGCCAGAGCATGAATTGCTGCTAATGTCGGCATGGCAAAAAACAACATTAACATGGTGCGGCTTAAGATTGAGTAAGGATGAAAATGTTGTCTGCTGTTTATCAGGGTGTTTTCGGTAAAAGGCAATTTTATAAACGTTTTCAACCGATTAACATCGTCAAAACTATAATTGAATTCTTGTTTATAACTGCGTACACAAATGACTTTTTTTTCCTTATCCTTCGGCCGATAGTTCATGGTGGTATTTTTAATTAGACAGCCTAAAAATACCACCGAATGTTTGTGAGCGAAAATACCCAGATACATTGAATTCAACAAACTTGTGAACTGCAGAGAAAATAATATGAACAAAATAGTGAACGCTATTAGCTTTATGATTACATTTACAGTGAATGAAAAGTTATCAAACCACCATAAACTCAATTCATAAATCGACACGTTATAACAGGCTGAAAGATAAATATTCAACCCAATAAAGGGGAAGAACCAGATAATCAGTTGTTTTAAAATTGGTAATAGAGTTTTCATCAATCTCTAGTTTATTATTTACTCTTAAATGCTAATCACTATTTTCAACTAAAAATATAAGCATCGACCACCCCTTCCTTAGCAAGCTCAAAATTTTAATTCCTGATTTGCGAAGAGCTATTTTTGCCTTATTATAAAAGTTGCCATATGAAACTTTAGGCGAATCCTATACACCTCATTTCCTTAATTCAAGTCTATTCAATGGGGATAGTTTCTTAGATTAGAAAATGTTTGAAAAAACAGACACCTACTCCATACAAGAGAGGTGTATTGTGAGAATTTTCTCACAAATCTTTAACAGTCCTTTTAACCTGGAATCCGTAGTTAACCGCTCTAGTTGTAGGGGAACCCACTGTTTCGAAGTGCATAACAGTCGGTTTATCTAGTCACCCAGCAGGTGAATCACGCTACGAGTTTAATTGCACGTTTGTGGCGGCGTATATATGCGCTGCCTATAGGGACATAATAGTAAGGGGCGAGAGCAGGACGCCGAAGCCTTGTAACTCCTTGGAATAACGGGCTATTTTGCGTCGTCACGCCTTGATCTACACCACCTCAAACGCATACTTTAACTTGTCCAACTGCGGATTTCCAGGATAATGGGCCTGAGCGGTCCTGGACAATATGCCTGATTATCAACTGTGCGCTTTCCACATCACGATAGTTATTCACGCTCAACTCAAAGTGTAGATGGATGGTCTGATAGTTAGTTTTTAATTCCTCATCAGAAGCATAAAATAAAATTGCATCAACTGGGTTCGGCTGTCCATCCAGCTGCAATACAAACTTTAAATGGCGGTCAGACAGTATGCGTTGATTGAGCACCTTAAATTCACCAATAAAACTCGGCACTGGAAAGAGCTGTCCCCAGGGGCCAGAATCTCGTAGTGCTAATGCCATATCCAGATTGATGTCAGTTGCTGAAATTTCACAGTCGTAATACACGACATTATCAAAACAGGCGGGGTCAATGTGTTTTTTTAATACCCGTTCAAAGCTTTCCTTAAAGTGCCCAAGCCCTTCTTTTTCGATGGTCAGGCCCGCCGCCATGGCATGCCCGCCAAAGCGACGTATGATGCCGGGTGACTGTTTATCCACCAAATCAAGCATATCGCGCATATGCACGCCGGGTATAGAACGACCGGAACCCTTGAGTGTACCCTCTTCAGATTGCGCAAAACTGATTGAGGGACGGAATGTCATGTCTTTGATCTTTGACGCAATGATACCTACAATGCCTTCGTGCCAGCTGTCCTGATATAACACATGGCTGAATTTTGCGTGACCTGTTATGTCATCGATATCAGGCAGCATCTGCATCGCCTGTTGTGTCATCTCTCCCTGTAATTCACGCCGATAGGTATTAATATTATCCAGCTCGAAAGCCAGCACTGCAGCTTGTCTCTCATCATTGGTCAGCAGTGCCTGAACCCCTATACTCATATCGTCAAGTCTACCTGCGGCATTAATGCGCGGTGCCAGGGTAAATCCTATATCCTGACTGGTGAGGTTTTTTTGAGTTCGTCCCGTAAGCTGGATGAGTTTGCTAACCGCATTTGAGCAGGCTCCGGCTCGGATTCTTTTTAATCCCTCGTTCACCAGAATGCGATTGTTATAATCCAGTGGCACCAGATCGGCAACTGTACCGATGGCGACCAGATCGAGACACTCTGCAAGATTGGGTTGTGTATGCTTTTCAAAATAGTCTGATTTGCGTAATTCACTACGCGTTGCCAGCATTAGATAAAAAGCGACCCCTACTCCAGCCAGATTCTTTCCACTACTGTCAGCAAAAGCATTTGGATCTACTATCACATTGGCATCGGGTAAACCCTCTGCTGGCAGGTGATGATCGGTAATAATGACATCGATAGCCGCCTTTTTCAGCATGCTCAGGCCTTTGAAACTGGCGATACCAGTATCAACTGTTATCACCAGTTTTGGGGCTAAATCGATCACACGTTGTGCGATATTGCCAGATACACCATAACCATCGATAACCCTGTCGGGTAAAATAAAACTGACGTTGGTATGACCAAGCATATTCAAGGCTCTTACACATAGCGCTGTGCTGGTTGCACCATCCGCATCATAGTCACCAAGAATCAGTATCGATGATTGTTGATGTATATGTTTTGCAAGTAACTGTGCTGCCTGATTTAGGTTGGTAATACCCTCAGGGGATAATAAATGACTTAGTGAATAGCTGGTTTCAGAGAATGATGAAATCCCTCGAGCACTGAAAATTCTCTGCAATAGCGGATGCAGACTGCTTTCCTCAGCCAGCAATTGTGCGTCAGCTTCCCGCTGCCTGAATACGATTCCAGGTTGGCTTTTACTCAAGATGCCTGTCTATTCATATCGCGATACAGAGTAAATGCCATACGTCCCGTTACTAAAACAGCTATCAATAGAACAGCCCATAATAGCCAGGTTTTCCATGGTTTAACCGGGGCTTTATTCTGCCGCTGTATACCACTACCCTGCTGTATATCCAGGTAGTCGACTTCAGCAGCATTAGAATAACTATCGCTACCCTGACTTTGCAGTAAGGCCGATAAATTATCATTGAAGTGGTCAACCTCATAATTACCCCAGGCCAGGGTAAATGGCCCCTGTTGATTGTTAATGAAATAAAATTCATAAGCAGGGTAGCTAAACGACAAGATCACAGGTACATCTAGCATTTTATCCGGCTTAAACCACCAGTCGGTAAATCGATAAGATGAAATATCCAGTGCTTTATTAGCGGCGATATTACTCATATTATGCTGCCTGAAGTTCGATTGAAGCTGGAATTTCTTATCAAATCCGCGATGACTGCCATACAGGGTGCCGGATACAAAATAGCCCGCTGGTAGCACAAAACTCAGGCCCCTGGCATTCACCTGCAGTGGTTGTTTAAAGTGGTAAAACCCGGCATGTTTAGCATCTTCTTCAAGTTCGGTAGCTGTATTAAACACTAGATCCGATGCATTTATAATGCGCTGATAACTGCCAGTGGCTTTCAGCAAATTAAACTCAGTGATTTCAGGAGATGGAATTAAACGAATATATCGATAGTGTGTTGGTAACTGGCTCAGAGTTACCCATTCAGCCTTACGTCCGGACTCACTGAACAGGTTTTTCTCACGTTGCAGTGTTTCCCAGTGATCGAGATCATTGGCACCCTGTATCCTCAGTTTGAGGAAATCAGTAGCCGGTTGATGCGTCCATTCCAGCTCGATTTCACTGATACCCTGCGCTCTCTGCTGATCAGTCAATTCGATAATATAATCTGATCTATCCTGTGTGACTGCCAGATGCTGTTGGTACTCCAGGCGACTAATCTGATTATTATTATCGTCCATCTGCTGCTGATCGATAGTCAACGTTCCAGCTGTACCGGTAACCTGCTCGCGATTAAAACGGTGAAACGACAAATCAACCCGACCACTTTCTGTCTTCGCCCCCTTTCTACGCAACATACTGGGCAAAGCCTGCCCGTTAGCATCGAACACCGCTATATCGGCAGCTTGCTGATGGCTCATTCCTTTTAGAATATCGACGCCAATATCGACGCGTTGCAAATTTGCATCGCTGGCAACTATTGGAGCCTGCCAGGCATAATCGGTTAATTCGAATACCTTTTGTGCATGCGCCTGAGACATGGACAGTGAAAGAACACCGAGTATGAACAATTTATTCATTCGCTTGCCCTGCTGATACATTGACCTGACTCTTTTGATTACTGCCTCCATCTTCTGAACCGTCATCTTCTTTGGGCGGAATGGGGGAAAAATACCCCATGGCAACTAGCAATCCACCCACTGCCAGAAAAGAAACAATGCGTTCAATGGTGCCGCTAGCTCGTAGATCAGTGAAAATCAATTTAACCACGACAATGCCAACCAGCACGGCACCTGTTATCCACAGCGTACGCATAGATTTTCTGGAAGCGAAAAGAATCGCAGCCATACCGATCAGCGTCCAGAGTATAGAAAGCCCAGTCTGTATACGGGCATTTAGCAGCATATGCTCAATACTGAATTGAATGGGCATGTAGTGATGCATACTGCGTAGATATAATGTACTAATCCAGATAAAAATCAGTCCTCCTAACACACTAAAAATCATCTGCCTGTATTCAGGGATTTCACCACCCAGTAATTTCATAGAGCGATAAACTGCTATAAAAAATACAATTTGCACGAGATCTATCGGATTGATCAAAGGTATATAGGGCAAAGGATAAGCAGCGCCATCATTAGACAGATTATTAAACACAACCCAGATTACAAGGTACCCGACCATAAGCGCAGTAATCGATAATTGCAGTGGTTGACCAAAGCGCTGTAAAACCGCCATTTTACCCTGCCTAACCCACCAGATGCTTATCAGTGGTAATACGGCAAACCATGCCGACCAGGCGTTTCCGGCATCTGGCATCAACTCAAAGAAACGTGCTTCCAGTTCCAGTGAAAGCATTGTAACAACAAGTAAAGCCCACCCGCTGTAAAGCGCCAGATAATAGTTAACTGGCCACTTCATATCTTCCAGCTTGAATATGAGGAAATAATTTAGCGCTAATAAAGCAATCCAGCCAAACATATCCGGCAATTGCAGAAAGTAATTGCCCATCTGCCAGGAAGCAAGTGCCAGCAGGTATTGCACAGGTAACAATGCCCCCAGCGTAAACGAAACCGGTAACCAGTCCCATTTGCGTATTCGGTCCAGATAACCAAGCACTGAAACGGTAAAGATTAACAGGACCAGCACGGCAAATATCCTGTTGTCGATATAGTGATCAATCTGAATCAGTGAACTGACTAACCACCAGCCTAAACCCCAGCCATAGAATAACCAGTGGGCCTGATGTAAGCGGTGGCTACTATCTTGTTGATATAGTAGTCGAGATGAAATCAACGCACCTAAAGCAATAAAACTGCCTCCTAAGAATGCTGGATTAATCCAGGGCATATCACCCATGTCATGTATATTTCTAAAGAGGAATAAAACACCCGAAGCTACCTGCAGGATGACTGCGAATACCTGTGCATAGAATCGTTGCTGACGTAGAGATACCCATAGAATACCTGCCGCCTCCAACGCCCAGGCCGCACTGCTCCAGTGACCATCCAGCGCATAAGGGATCGCCAGGGTCGCAAAAACCACACCCACAGCCAGCATGGATTCGGCCAGTAGACGTGTTTGCTCACCGATGCGGCTCCATAGAAAACGTGCCAGCACGATGTAGTAAAGACCCACAGCCATACAGACGATAGCAATGCCATATTCCAGATAACGCAACATCACCATGGCTATAGACGAGCAAATCAAAGGTGTTCCAAACACCAGTGAACCATCTACGATGCCTTTAAGATTCTGTTCCTGCTTTAACGCATACAGCACACCCAACACACTGTACATGACAAAAAATAACGCGAGGAATAAACCCGCATAAAGCAGCATTGGTTCGCGGTAAGAGGTTATAAACCAGAGCGTGTAAACACCAAAGGTAAAAGCGAAGCTCATCAGGTTGAGCAGGCGCCAGGACTTGAACCAGGCCACGCCAAACACAACCAGATTGAGCGCTGCATAATAACTGAACAGACCGATGTAATTACCACTGCCAGAAGAAGCTAGAAACGGTGCCAGAAAACCACCTAACACGGCATATATAGCTAATGACCTGGAGTTCTGTAATACCGCAAGTGCAGTGGTAATCAGGGCAAAGGCCACCAGTAGCACAAAAGTCAGATTTGAAGGGATCAGATGAGCAATACGATAGGAAGCAAAGATAGTGATATAGATAATCCCGATGCCTCCGCCTTGCAACAGCAGCGCGAAGACTTCTTTTTTCAGACGTAAACGCCAGCCCACCACTACCAGAGCCAGGCCTCCCAGGCCTGCACTGAGAAATCTGTACTCTATCGGTATACGAGAGTTTTCAGCGGCATATTTGAGCAGAAATGCGACACCAAAAAATAGTACCAGCAAACCTACTCGCACGAAGATATTGCCATCGGTGAAGTAGGAAACAATGAGTTTATTTGCCCTGTCAATCAGGATATCGAAGGGGGTAGTAGCTTTAGTTTCGGTTGGTTGAGCGGTTTGAGCTCGAGCTGACTGAGATTGGGGCTGAGGTTTAGTCTGCACAGCTACAGGCTGGGCCTCCCTGGCGACCTCTGCCTCAGGCATATCCAGTTGTATGACCAGATCTTCATCATCTGGCGGCGGAATGTTTAGTGCTTCAGTTTTGCTGCTTAGCGCTTGAGGTGTCTGTACGGGCTGTTCGGGTATCTTTGTTTTTACATCGTCAGCATCGAGTCGCTGTTTGAGTGTTTTAATCTGTTGCTGGAGGTCTTTTAACTGCTTGTTAAAACTATTCTGAATAGTAAACAGGCCAAACAGCAGAGCCAGAGTAAGTGATATTTCAATCTCGCCAGCCATGGCCCCTAAGATTATGATGATGAGTGCGCCAATTAATATCATTGTTTCCGTTTAATGTTTCAAATCGGCGTTGATTCTAGTTGATATCTTGCTTAAGTGCGAAAATAAAAAATGCACTTAAGAAATGCAGAGCGTTCAACCCGATAGTCGCGACAGCGTAATTGTTTTTTTCCAGAATCTATATCGCATAGCGTTTTGGTAGCTTACATTAAAGGAGCCCCCCGCTAGTAATCTAATACTATGAGACCTTCTCTCCAGCAGGTATTGCAGATATTTGTTTTCAATATCTGCAAGCAGTTGTAGCAACGACTGTTGCGAGTGTCCTTTTAATGAACGGATCAGGCTACAGTCAATGACGGTTACCTGCTGTTTCAGGTCTTTCGCCTGAATATCGTCCAGCTCCGAACTTTCTCCACAATACAGCTTACCCAGCGCCTGCATCTCGTAATCATCACTAAACCATGAACGGTTGCTAAAGGTTTCACCCTGCCAGCGATCAGCGCCCCAGCACCACAGGCTATTGATCAATGATAAACCCTGTTTTTCCCGGAACCGGTTCACCGGGTGTTGAAACAGAAACATCTGTATTTCATTAAACAATTTGAACCACCCTAGATTACTTTTAGCCTGCTCCAGATAATGTGTCACTTTCTTCCCCGTAGCTGACAGGTAATGTGGTACCCCAAGCAGCGGTTGAACTTCATGCAGGTGCATTAAAAAAAGATTTCCGGGTAATGCCTTAATATTAAAATCTACTTTAAAATACTCTTCTAAGTCATTGATTAAATAGTTGATATTTTCTTCAGATTCGCTCACCGGAAAAACCAGAGCATTATTCATATCGGCTTTGAGGTGTACTGGCTTAAACAGAACTCCATAGCCAGATTGCGCAGCCTGACAGGCATTAGCATAAGGTAGCGCGACCTGTTTCAAGCCCAGCGTATCTATCAGGATTTCATCGATATCGAAGTAGCTATTGGTTTCACGATTGGCAAAGCTCAACAGACGATGTAAAGCTGGAGTTTGTGTTTGTAACTCCGCTTCATCCAACTCATACGACGGCAAATCGAAAATACCTGGGATGACCAGGTCTATCTGAGTTTTATTTAGCATTGAATAGATTCTGCAACAGAGCTAGTCATCAGCGAGGCAGGAAGACATCAATTCAGCGACATCATTAGACAGATTGGGCTTGGACTGGATGCGTTGAATCTGAGCTTTCATCGATTCACCCAGCTCTGGCACCAGTTTTTTCCAGTTCAGAAAGGGACCTGCCATTCTAGATGCAACCTGCGGATTAAAACCATCAAGCTCCATCACCTTATCCGCCAGGAATTCATAACCCTTGCCAGAGGTATCATGAAACACCACACTATTGGCCTGAAATGCACCTATTAATGAGCGTGCTCGGTTTGGATTCATCAGGTTAAAGGCTTTATGCTGCTCCAGAGCAAGAATCTCTTTCAAAGCACCGGGATAGCTAGCTGATGCCTGCGCACTGAACCACTTATCCACTACCAGTGCGGTATCTGCCCATTGCTGATAGAAACTGTCGAACATAGTTTCACGGATGGCATTTTTATAATCAGCCATGGCATTCAATGCCCCCATTTGATCGGTCATATTATTCGCGCTATCGAACTGTGCTTTGGCCAGTTCAAAGTGCTCCATCTTCTGAAGATGGGTGAGATAGCCAAGGCAGACATTCTTTAAGGTGCGTTTGCCAATGCTCAGGTGATCGATCTTATAGTCTCCTGAATCTTCTAGCGAGTTATACAGTGACAGGATTTGCTGTTCAAAACGTTGTGCGATCAGACCCTTAACAAATTCTCGCACGTGATGAATTTTATGTACATCAATCGGAGTACATTGTTCAGCAAGATATTTTTCACCGGGCAGGCAAAGCATTTCAGCCAGTAATGGCTTATCAAGCTGACTATTGATTAGTAATGTTTCGATAGCCGCGAGCAAGCCTTCCAGCTTATCGGTTAGCGTAACCTCATCAGCATTGATCAACTCTAGCATTACCTGAGTCGCATATTGCTGACCAGCATCCCACTGATTGAAAGCATCGCTGTCGCAGGACATTAATAACGCCAGTTCATCGGGTTTTAAATCAGTTTTTAAAATAACCGGTGCAGAGAACTCTCTGAATGCAGATACCACAGCATTCTCTGAGATATTGTGGAATTCAAACTTCTGATCGGCTTCAACTAGATTTAACACCAGTTCGCTATCGCCCTGCTCGTTCAACGCCAACGCATTACCCTGATGATCGAAAAGCGCAATCTTCATGGGAATATGGAATGGTTGATTGGCTTCACCTTTGGTGTCTCGGGCATCCTGCTTAACCCACAATGTCAGTACCATATTTTCAGCGTTGTAGATACGTTGAATGTTAACTATCGGGGTACCCGATTGCTCATACCAACGCTGGAATAGAGTCAGGTCAAAATCATTTGCATCCTGCATCGCCATGCGAAAATCATCGGTAGTCACTGCCTTTCCATCGTGGCGTTTGAAATACAGATCCATACCTTTGCGGAAGCCTTCCTTACCCAGCAGGGTCTGATACATACGCACCACTTCAGCACCTTTATTGTAAACTGTGGTCGTGTAGAAATTATTGATTTCAAGATAGGAAGCAGGACGTACAGGATGAGCCATCGGCCCCGCATCTTCGGTAAACTGATGCGCTCGCAGTACGCGCACATCGTTGATGCGCTGGATTGCAGCTGAAGTCATATCGGCACTGAATTCCTGATCGCGGAACACCGTCAGGCCCTCTTTCAGACTGAGTTGAAACCAATCGCGACAGGTCACTCGATTACCAGTCCAGTTGTGGAAATATTCATGTGCGATAACGCCTTCGATATTTAAATAATCGCTATCGGTAGCGGTTTGCTGATTCGCCAGTACATACTTGGTGTTAAATACATTCAGGCCCTTGTTTTCCATCGCGCCCATATTAAAGTCATCCACGGCTACCACCATGTACAGATCAAGATCGTATTCCAGCCCGAAAACCTGTTCATCCCACAGCATGGCTTTTTTCAGCGACTCAATAGCATGGTCGCATTTCTCCTTATTATGGTGTTCAGTAAAAAACTCCAGCGCGACTTCTCGCCCAGACTGAGTGGTAAAGCTACCACTCACCTGAGCCAGATCGCCAGCTACCAGCGCAAATAGATAACAGGGCTTTGGGAAGGGATCAAACCACTTTACCCAATGTCGATCCTCAGCTTCACCTGAATCTATCTTATTGCCATTGGATAACAGCACAGGAAATTTAGTCTTATCCGCCCATAGCGTGGTGGTGAATACCGACATCACATCAGGTCTGTCCAGATAAAAAGTAATATGACGGAACCCTTCTGCTTCGCATTGTGTGCAGTAATTGCCATTGCTCTGGTAAAGACCTTCCAGACTTTTATTCTTTGCCGGATCAATCATTACCTGAGTGATCAGTTCAAACTCATGCGGTACATTGGGAATTTCCAGCACTTCACCATCGTATTTATAATCAGAATCATCCAGGTAGTCATCATTCAGTTGGATATCAATAATATGCAAACCAACTCCATCCAGTTGTAATGCTGCCTGTTGATCACTGGTTAAACGGCGCATGCTCAGACGGCTGATAACCGTTGTATTTCCTTCGTTTAAACTGAACTCGAGATCAGTTTTATCGATGGTGAAATCGGCTTGTTGGTATTGATTTAGAAACTTACGTCGCTCTTGGTTTGTTTTCATAATTGATGGCTTACTGGTTAGTTAAACCTGAATCCGTGGTTTCAGGGCACGTTCATGGCGCAAGGGATTGATTTCAGAGTGTAATTAAAAAAACTGGCTTCACCTGCAGGCTTAGTGCTCGTTTACAAGCACTTATCTTTAAGGTAAGCGTGCTTTTTTTAAACCTCTATGGGATCAATAACTTGCGTCAGGGACCGGCATGAAACTACGGATTCAGGTTAAAGTCAAAAGTGAATTCAAAATGGGGGCGATACTCACAGTTATCAAGCTAATTGATAATTACTCTACTTAGTATTTTCTGTCTCAAGTTTTTCTGACTTAGTATTGTCTGAATTAGTTTTTTCTGATTTGATAATTTCAGAAAAATCATGCCCATCATCAATCTCGGCCAGGCCGATACGCACCTTACTTGAAATCTCGGCTATTTTTTCTGTAGTGGCTTCGGTATATACATAGCGAATCAGATTCTCTGCACTAGTCTGTTTGCCTTTATAGTCGGTATACAGTCCAAAACACAGGGCTGCTAGCAGAGTAATTGCTGGAAGCTGGGTCGGGCTAAAGATCCGCGCGGCCTTTGAGTCTGAGCTTACAATCGAAGTAATGATGGGGAAACTGATAATACAAAATGCAAAAATCAGTGAAAACAGAAAGAACAGCTTATTCATCACTGAATAACTGGATGATTTTATATTTAGATCCTGTATTAGAGTAAGCACCTTTTGTTTGGTCTGATCATCTGGATCCAGGCATGCTTCAAGGGTCGCTACTCGAGTCAGGTAACTACCACTGGACTGGAAGATCTGCGACAGGTGATACCTTTTATTTTGAAGCTTTTTCTTTAGTTTCTCTACCTGCTGATTCGAAGCCTGATCCATCGTGCAATCAAGATTAACCGACAGCGATATACTCAAATATAGCGCCAGAGATAATCCTGCAGATAAAACAACCAGTATGATGTTGAGTGTTTTGGTAGTCATAATATCAGCTTCAAATAGCTTCTAAGTAGCAGTTTATCAGTTACCGGTACATAAGCATATAGTCAGCTCAAAATGTCAGGTAATCAAAATATGTCATAGAAATTTATCTAAATCAGCATATAATCAATTGCTTATATTGATTGACTCCAGTTAGCGCAGGGTCACATAGCAAAACTTAAATAAGCAGGTATAGAATTATGGCTGGAAATAAATCAGACGATAACAAACCCGAACAGAAATCCCCTGAAGACACCCCCTCAGTAAAAAAAGCAGTCGCTAAGAAAGCAGCAGCTAAAAAAGTTGCTCCTGAAAAAGTTGCTCCTGAAAAAGTTACCACTGAAAAAGCAGAGACAGCGAAAGATTCGGTCAAGAAAAAAGCCGCAGTAAAAAAAGCCAGCTCAGAAAAGTCGACAAACAACCCTGAAACCAACACAACGGACAACACAAAACAAAGTCTGCTAGCCCTTCAGGCCCTGATCAATGAAATACGCACTGAAAATCAGAACCGTGATCGCCATTTTAGTGGCCTTGTACAGGAAATTGGTAAAGGTTTCGCCAGCGTAGCTCAACAAACTACGCTTCAGGAAAGTGAACGTGAACAGGAAATGTCACGCTTTTATGAAACCATAGGCAGCGCTTTTAGCAAAGCCGAAGACAGCACTCAGAGTCTGGAACAACGCAACATGACGATGGTCAAGGCGCTCAGTGAATCGATCATGCAGGACCATGAACAAACCCTGAAACAACTGGAAGAACAAAAGAAAATTCAGGACAAACAGATGGAGCGTCTTGGTAAATTGCAGGAACAGTCCTCTGGTAGAAATCGCTGGATAGCTATCCCCGGTATGATCATCGCCATAATTGCTATTATTTATATGTTTTACGTAGTACGTGTCATGGAAACCGCGATGACCAGCATGTCTACTGACCTGCATAGCATCACAAGTTCGGTGCAAAGCATGTCCACAAAAATGGATGTCATGACTATCAATACTAACGTGATGAGCGGCAACATGGACAAGCTCAACCATAATATGGCAAAGATGAGCAAAGAGGTGAGCGGCAACATGGGTCAGCTCAACCGTAATATCGCACAGATGAGCAAAGACCTGAATATCATGACCTACAATGTTGCACCGACTATGAAAGGCATGCGGGATATGATGCCCTGGTCGCCCTAGCTCAGGCAGCATAAACTAACTACAGGCAGCTCACAAGGCTGCCTTTTTTATGTCAGGCTCATCGCCAGTTGACGCTTTTACCAGTAAGACTGTAATGGTTGACGAAACAGTGAGTTGCCCTCTAATACTAGCGGTCAACTGCGAAGTCCAGATTTATTTTGGTAGTGTGTGCTTATCCCGCAGCAGTACGGCAAATGCATCTGCCGTCAACGGCCGGCTAAAGTAGAAACCCTGCATCTCATCGCAATCGTGTGTGCGCAGAAAATTCAGTTGCTCCTCGGTTTCCACGCCCTCGGCGATGACTGCCAGGTCCAGGCCATGCGCCAGGGCGATAATCGCAACAGTGATGGCGGCGCTTTCCGGGTCATGTACGATATCGTGCACGAAGGACTTATCAATCTTCAGCCTGTCAAGAGGGAAACGTTTGAGGTAACTCAGGCTGGAATATCCGGTACCAAAATCGTCGATCGACAGGGTGACTGACAGATTATTCAACGCTTCCATTATTCCGATGAAGCTATCGGCATTGCCCATCGCCGTACTCTCTGTCAGTTCCAGTTCCAGATAACAGGGATCGAGACCCGTTTCGCGCAATACTTGCGCGGTCAGCGCTACAACATCCTGCGCCGCGAATTGCTTTGCCGACACATTTACCGCCACAGAAATCGCTGGCAGGCCCTCAGATTGCCATGCCTTATTCTGAACGCAGGCAGTGCGCAACACCCATTCTCCGATGGGCAGGATCAAGCCAGTTTCCTCGGCCAATGGGATAAATTCCACTGGAGGTAGCAGCCCATGTACAGGATGTTGCCAGCGCAGTAGTGCCTCCATAGCGATGATTTCACCTGTATGTAAACTCAACTGTGGCTGATAGTGGAGTTGTAACTCGTCACGCTCGATGGCATGGCGTAGATCGTTTTCCAGATCGAGCCTCTCCAGCAAGTTGGCATTCATCTCGGCGGCGTAAAAATCGAAACTGTTGCCATCCATTGCCTTGGCACGATCCAGAGCAGCATCAGCATTTCTCAACAGGTTGTCGCCATCTTCTCCATCCTTTGGAAATACGGCGATGCCGATGCTAGCGGTAACAAACAGCTCCCGCTCGTCGATCAAGAGTGGTTGTGTCAGCATATTCAGGATTTGCTTGGCAAGGGAGATGACTTTTCCCAGTTCTTCCTCTTCCACCAGCAGGATAAACTCATCCCCACTAACGTGCGCAAGCGTATCGACTGTATCACTAAACTCGCCAAGCAAGCTGGCGACTTCACACAACACCTTGTCAGCAAAAGCAAGGCCAAGGCTGTCGTTGATTTTACGGAAGCGATCGATGTTGAAAGCCATCACAGCCAGATTTGTTTTCCTTTGCTGACAATGCAGCATCGCCTGGGCAAGTCTATCCATCAACAGGTTGCGGTTAGGCAGGCCGGTGAGGTCGTCATAGTTGGATTTGCGCTCCAGTTGTTCGAGATATCGCATACGTTCCCGGATATCCTGAAAGGTCACCACCGCGCCTACGACCTTACCTTCATCCTTCATCGGCATACTGGAAAAAAGCACGGGCAATCTGGAACCATCCTTGTGCCAGTAGGTATCTTCCTTCCCCCGCATATCTAACCCTTTGGTTATAACATGGAATAATTGGCTTTCCTCATACGGATAAGGCGTACCGTCCGGTTTACTGTGTTGAATGGTTGTATGGGCACCCTTTCCCAACAGTTCCTTTTTTTCATAGCCCAGGGTGGAAAGAGCCGTAGGATTGGCAAAAGTGATCATACCATCTGCATCCAGGCCAAAAATACCTTCACCTGCAGAGGACAAAATCAACTCTGTTTGACGATGCAGCCGCGCCTGTTCCTGATTAGCTGCCTGCTGAATCGCGAGATTCTCGGCCACGCGGCGGGCCACTTCAGTTTCGAGAAAGACATTCTGATTCCTGAGCCAGTCGCGCGACCTCTTGAGTTCAAGGTGGGCGCGCACCCTTGCCAGAACGATCGACTGGCGTGGGGGTTTGACTATATAGTCAACCGCACCCAGATCCAGTCCACGCTGTTCATCCTCCGCTGCATCCATAGCCGTAACAAAGATCACCGGGATATCGCGGGTGGCCGGATTATCCTTTAATTGTGCAAGTACCGCGTAACCGTCCATTTCTGGCATCATCACGTCTAGCAGGATTAAGTCCGGTTGCGGATCGGATACAGCGATGTCCAGCGCGCGCTTGCCTGAGTTCGCCGCCTGCACATTAAAGCTAGGCTGCAGTATTCTACCCATAATCACCAGCATTTCAGGGGTATCATCAACGATCAGGATCGTTGCTTGCTCGACAGGCACCAGAGTTGATTCTTCTCTGGAATTCATGATTTGCTTACCCTGGCACTAATTCGTAACACACAGGTGACAGGCAGAAGGATAGAGCCTGTGGCTAAAGATATCAGGTCAATGTTCATTAGTTTCTCCTATCCAGATCTGCATGCTCCGCACGCGCCTGACACACTGTTTCCAGCGCTTCGGGGTAGTGAAATTCCTCCAGGCACCGCTCCAGTGTCTCACCCGGCGACCCAAGCGCGGCCTTGAGTAAGGCGGCATGGGTCTCGAAGATCTGGTTAGCCCGCATGCTGGAGCTCGCCAGCAGCGGCTCCAGTTCATCCAGTACCTGTCGCACCAGCGTCCAGTCTACTTTGCCTGTCCAGGGCGTGGCGACCACCTGCGGCAGTGCCGTGCGTATCCCCGCTACCAGGTCTTGTAACGCGGTTTCGAGCGTATTTACCAGCTGTTCGATTACCGCCGCATCAAGCTCGTCCTTAATCGCCACTTCCAGTTTGGCGGCCAGGCCCTGTACCCCGGTTGCTCCTAGATTGGCCGAACTACCCTTCAACGTATGCACAAGTAGTCTGATCTTGTCACGCTCTCCTGCTGTCATACCCTCTCGCAGCCGCACAATGTCATCGGCATGATCGGCCGCATACTTACGCAGCAGGCGCTGGTAGGTGGCGAGGTGACCATTAAGTACCGCGAGCCCTTTCTCAGCCTCCAGACCGGGGATAAGCCTAAGTGCAGCGGGCACTATCTCTCCGCTGACCGGGGTGGCGCGCGTTACCAGCACATCCTCCGGTAACCAGCGCATTAGCGTGCCGAAGAGTTGCTCAGGGTCGACCGGCTTGGCAAGGAAATCGTTCATACCCACAGCCAGGCAGCGTTCGCGATCCTGGTCGAAGGTGTTCGCAGTCAGGGCCACAATGGGCAGCGTCGCGCAACCGGGCAGCGCGCGGATGGCGCGGGTCGCCTCCAGACCATCCATGTCCGGCATCTGCATATCCATCAAGATCAGGTCGTAGCTTTCGGCGCGCGCCTGCTCCAATGCCTCCAGGCCGTCATTGGCGATATCCACCTCCAGTCCGGTGTCGGTCAGCAACGCAAGTACAACCTCCTGATTGATCTTGTTGTCTTCTGCCAACAGGATATGTGCTCCGCTCGGCATGGCTTGCAGGTCCGGTTCCACGAGGACGGAGGTTTCTTCTACCTGTTCTTCTGGCCCGAGATTGCGCTTACCGACTCTGGCGCTAAACCAGAAGGTGCTGCCCTGACCTGGCACACTTTCGGCACCCGCATCGCCGCCCATCAGGCGCGCAAGCCTTTGTGTGATGACGAGACCTAGACCCGTGCCACCGTAACGGCGCGTGGAACTGGCATCGACCTGCTCGAAGGCGGCGAACAGATCCGCGATTTTTTCCTGCGCGATGCCAATGCCGCTGTCCGTCACTTCAAAGCGCAGCAACAGGTCAGTTTCCGTTTCCTCCGACATGGAGATGCGAATGGTGATCGTGCCGTGCTCAGAGAATTTCACGGCATTTGAAAGATAATTAAGCAGCGCCTGCGACAGCCGCGTGGCATCACCTACTAGCAGCGGCGGCACATTTTCCCGCTTCACGGCGAGTTGCAGATGCTTGTCGCGTACTCTGGGGGAGATCATGAAAACAACCTTATCCAGCATGCGGTCGATAGCAAAGGTGGCAATATTGAGATTCAACTTTCCTGCATCGATGCTGGAAAAATCGAGGATGTCATCGACGATAGCGAGTAGATGGCTGGATGCATTTGCTATCTTATCCAGTTTCTGTGTTTGCGCAGCATCGGGATTGTCACGCCGCAACAGGTGCGTGAGACCGACAATTGCATTCAGAGGTGTGCGTATCTCGTGGCTCATGTTGGCGATAAAGGCACTCTTGGCCGCGTTCGCCGCCTCAGCCGCCAGCATGGCTTGCTCCAGTTGAATGTTTTTCTTCCGCAACGCCTGCTCCGCCTGGTCGCGCTCGGTGATGTCCCTGAAAACACCAACCAGACAGGCGACTCCACCTGTCTTCATCGGACCGGTGCTGACGTCCGCATTGAAGACAGTGCCATCCTTTCTCTTCATCGGCAGATTCGGCGCGATGCCAATCTCACCACTGGCCAGCCGCTCGAATTGGTCGATGACGTAAGCCATGTCATCCTCGGGATGGATGCCTTCTACGCCTAAATTAAGCAATTCATCATGGTTGTATCCGAGCATGCTGCACATCGTGGCATTGCACATGCGAAACTGTCGGGATTGGATCTCCGCCACGATGATTCCGTCCTGCACCGAGTCAAAAATGGTACTGAGCAGGGCTTCGGAATCTGCAAGCGCCTGCTGTTCCCGCTTGCGCTGAGTGATGTCGCGTACCGTGGCCTGCAGATAGACGAGTCCTTCCTCCTCCATGCGCGCCAGTAGCACCTCGGCAGCAAAAATTTCGCCGTTGAGGCGCTGATGCTCCCACTCGAAAAGATGCGAACCTTCGCGCAGGGCAGTCTCTATCATCTCCTGTGCCTTCTTCTCCGAGGGGCATCCGTCGGGTTGCAGTTCGGGAGAAATTGCCCATGGACCAAGAGCGGTGAACTCGCCCTTGACAGTGGCACCGAACAATTGCAGAGCTGCCTGGTTGGCGTCGGTGAAGCGCCAGGACGGCGGCTTGAGCACCATCAAGGCATCGCGCGAACTCTCGAACAACTGCCGGTATTTCTTCTCACTTTCCCGTAATTCCAGTTCAACCTGCTTATCTTTGCTGATGTCGCGCACCGAGGCCTGCAGGAATGTCTCTCCTTTCTTCCCCATACGGGTTCCCAGCACACTGGCAGTGAAGGTTTCGCCGTTCAGGCGTCGCATCTCCCACTCAAAAAGGCAGGAACCTTCACGCAGGACGGTCGCTCCCAACTCCAGACCCTTTTCTTTCGAGATGCGACCGTCTGGTTGCCTCTGAGCCGAAACATCCAGTGGCCCCAATGCAGTGAGATCGGTCTTGCTGGTGGCTCCGAACAGTTGCAGTGCAGCCTGATTCACCTCTGTGAAGTGCCAGGACGGTGGCCTGGCCACTATCAGGGCATCGCGTGAGCCCTCGAATAACTGCCGGAAATTTTCCTCGCCTTCGAGCAGCGCCAGCTCAGCGGCATCCAGCGCGACGCGTGCGCGCTGGCTTACGATGCCATAGGCGATATCGCTTGCCAACTCGTCAAGCAGCTTAATTTCCTCATCATCGAAGGCAGTCGCCCCGCACGAATAGATGTTCAAGGCGCCGAAGACCTTGCCTCGGTCGATCAGGGGCAGAGTAATATTCGCGTTATAGCCAGCGGCTAGCACAGCGCCTTTCCATGGCGAAAATTCCGCATCAGCGGCGATGTCGTGACAGACCTGAACCTTGCCGCTTCGCACAGCACGACCTACCGGCATCTGGCCTGCGGGGGTGTCAGCCCAGGTACTGCCCTCCGTCTGGTAGATTTCTTCGCCAATACCGGCCGACGCCATTGGCGTGAGGGTCTTATCCGCATCGTCCTCTGCATAGCATATTCTGGCCAGACCGTAGCCGCCCTGGTCGACGATATTACGCACCGAGGTCTGGATCAGCTCCACCTCACTCTTGGCCCGTGCCAGTAGGCGATTCCCCCTCGATAGCACATGCAAGGCGCGGTTGACCTGGACCAGCGTGGCTTCGTCCTGCTTGCGTCCGCTGATGTCGCGATCAATGCCGCAATAGCCGCAGAGTTCTCCATCCTCACCCAGAATGGGAACGCCGCTGGTTTCGAGCACGACCCGATGACCGTCCTTGTGCAGATTGACATTCTCCAGGTCGACGAGGGTCTGGCGCGCTGACATGCAGGTGGCAAACAGCTCCGCCACCCGTTGTGCTTCTTCGGCGGGCATCAGGTCGAACGGCGTCTTGCCAATCACCTCTTCGGGCAGATAACCGAGGAGGTCAAGGACTCTCGGACTCACGTAGGTATAGACGCCCTGCGCGTCTACCTCCCAGATCCAGTCGCTGGTGGTTTCCACTAGATTGCGGAAGCGTGATTCACTTTCCTGCAGCGCCGCAGTGCGTTCGCGCACCTCCACATCAAGGCTCTCGTTGATCATATTGAGCTCGGTCTGGATCGACACCAGTTCACGGCTCAGGTTGAGCATATTCTCGTACAGCGAGAGCATCAGGTTCAGCACCTGCTTGCCGCCAGCTGAAATGGTGTAGTGCTTACCACCGTAGGACACCACTTCATCGCGCCGTTCTTCCGTATGCCTCCGCTCGATAGGGGCATCCAGCAGTGAACGAATGCGGCTCAGCAGCTCGACTTCGGCGAAGGGCTTGACAATGTAGGCATCGGCACCTGAATTGATTGCCTCGATGATGTCTTCCGGCTCCGACAGCACTGTCAGCAGCATCAGTGGGATATTCCACAACTCATCGTCATCCTTGATGGCGCGGCACAACTGGTAGCCGTTCATTAGCGGCATGTTGACGTCGCTCATCACCAGCGCAGGCCGCTGCGCGCGTGCCGCCCGCAAGCCTTCCTCGCCGTTTTGCGCAATACTCACCGCGTAGCCAGCTCGGGTGAGCGAGCGGCGTAGCAGCTCAGCTTCCACCGCGCTGTCCTCGACGATCAGAATTAGCAGCGGTGATTTGGGCGCTGAAGTCGGTTCTATCACGGCTACACTTCCAGTTTGTTAGTGTTCATATGGCTTATCATTTGTTTTCTACCCTCTCCCGCTTACAGCGAGGGGGACTTATTGCTGCATTCATGGTGTCAGTTCCGGGAGTTCCTGCTGTGCCCGTTGCAGGATCTCCAAGGCTTCTGGGTAAAGAAAATGCTCAATGCGCTGTTCCAGTTCCGTGCCCAACGGGCCAAGCGCTGCCTTGAGCAGTGCGGCATGGGTTTCGAAAATCTGGTTGGCCTGCATGCTGGAGTTCGCCAGCAGCGGACCCAGTTCGGCCAGCACCTGCCGCAGCAGCACCCAGTCCAATTCGCCGGTAAAAGGCTCAGCAATTTCCTCAGACAGCACCTCGTGTATTCCCGCTACCAACTCCTGCAAACTTGTTTTTAGTGTAGCCGCCAGCCCTTCGATTGCCGTAGCATCGTGGCCATCCTTGATCGCTACTTCCAGTTGAGCGGCCAACTCCTGCACGTCGGTCGCACCCAGACTGGCCGAACAGCCCTTCAACGTATGGGCCAGCAGCCTTGCATCGTCACGCTCTCCCGCAGACATGCGTTCACGCAACCGGGTCACGTCATCAGCATGTTGTTCCGCATACTGGCGCAGCAGGCGCAAATAGGCGGCAAGGTTGCCGTTCAGCACCTTGAGCCCCTTCTCGGAATCCAGACCGGGAATGGCCTCGAGTTCTGCAGGCTGATTCTCGCTAACGACAGTGGCAGTGGGTGTAACCATCGCTTCGGGAGACAGCCAACGCAATAGCGTGCCAAACAGTTGTTCTGGATCGACCGGTTTGGTGATGAAGTCATTCATGCCTGCGGCGCGGCAGAGTTCACGATCCTCGTCGAAGACGTTGGCAGTCATCGCCAGAATGGGTAGCATCGTACAGCTGGGCAAATCCCGGATGGCGCGAGTAGCCTCCAGCCCGTCCATGCCCGGCATCTGCATATCCATCAGGATCAGGTCATAGTTACCGAACTGCACTTTCTCCACCGCCTCGAAGCCATCGTTGGCGACTTCCACCTTCAGACCTACCTCTGTCAATAGTTCTACCGTAACTTCCTGATTGATCCGGTTGTCTTCGGCGAGAAGGATGCTGGCACCAACAGGTATGGTCTTCAGACTCTGCTCAAGGGCAATGCACTTCTCGGCTATTTGTTCCGGCAACAGCTGGCTCTTGCCGAGACGGGCGGAAAACCAGAAAGAGCTGCCCTGTCCGGGTACGCTCTCTGCTCCGGCCTCACCCCCCATCAGTTGTGCCAGCCGATGGGTGATGGCGAGCCCCAGACCAGTACCGCCGTAGCGCCGCGAGTTGGTGACATCAACCTGCTCGAAGGCGACAAACAGGCTGGTTAATCTATCCGGCGCGATACCGATACCAGTGTCCGTCACTTCAAAGCGCACCAGCAGATCGGTTGGCGTTTCCTCAGTGCTGAAGATGCGTAGAGTGATCGTACCTAGTTCGGTGAACTTAACTGCGTTAGACAAATAGTTAAGCAGGGCCTGCGCCAGACGGGTGGAATCACCTACCAGTACAGCTGGTAGGTCGCCCCTTTCAACGATCAGTTGCAGTTTCTTCTCCCGCACTCTGGGGCCGATCATTGAGGTGACATTGTCCAGCAGACGGCCAAGGTCGAAGTTGGTGATGCTCAGACTCATCTTGCCTGCCTCGATCTTGGAAAAATCGAGGATGTCGTTGATGACGGCTAGCAGGTGGCGGGAGGCGTCAACAATCTTATCCAGCTGCGACGATTGCGCAAGATCAGGCTGACCACGCCGCAGTAGATGTGTGAGTCCGAGGATAGCATTCAGCGGCGTGCGTATCTCATGACTCATGTTGGCAACGAATGCACTTTTGGCCGCGTTAGCCGCATTGGCTGCTGCCATGGCCTCACTTAACTCCTGTGTACGAGTCTCGACCAGTTCTTCAAGATGATGGCGGTGCTGATCCAGTTCCAGGCCCAGGCGTTTCTTCTCAGTGATGTCCTCCTTCACCGCCACATAGTGACTGATGTGTCCATCGGCCTGATGGATTGGCGTGATGGTGGCAAATTCGAAATATTCGCTACCGTCCTTGCGCCGATTGATAAACTCGCCCCTCCATGTACGCTTATGATGCAGGGCATCCCACATAGCTTCATAGGTTGCACGCGGCGTTCTGGGGGATTTCAAGATGCCAGGATTGCGCCCGATGACTTCTTCACGACTGTAGCCGGTGACGCGTACGAAAGCATCGTTGACGTATTCGATATTGGCATCAAGATCAGTAATAACAATGCTATCCGTGCTCTGTTCGACGGCCAGCGATAGTTTACGGATTTCACTCTCGGCGGCCTTACGTTTGGTGATGTCGCGAATATTGCACTGGATAACCCGAATATTTTCCACTAGATAGGCATTACTAATGAATTCGACATAGAGCTCTTTTCCCTGCTTAGTCTTCAGTGGCAGGTCTTCGTAGCGCATATAGTTCTGCTGCTGCAATGTCAGGAAGTGTTCCCTGTTTTTCGCGATAGTCGAGAAAAAACCCAACTCCCATAGATGCTTGCTGAGAAATTCCTCATGCGTGAAGCCCAACATCTCGATCAAGTACGGATTGACGTCCACGATCATGCCGGTCTCGGCATTCAGTATCAGAATGCCATCTTTGGCCGCTTCAAACAGGCGACGGTAGCGTTGCTCGGAAACCAGCAGCTCAGTTTGTGCCTGCTTACGCTCGGTGATGTCACGATCAATGCCTCGATAGCCACAGAAGTTTCCTTCATGGTCAATGATGGGAACACCGCTGGTTTCGAGCAAGACCTGATGACCGTCCTTATGTAGAGCGACATTTTCGATATTGACGAGTGGCTGGCGCATCGAGATGCAGGCATCAAACAGTCCCGCCACCCGCTGCGCCTCTTCGGCAGGCATCATGTCGAAAGGTGTTTTGCCGATAACCTCCTCGGGCATATAACCGAGCAGATCATAGACTTTCGGGCTCGCGTAGGTATAAACGCCCTGCTCGTTGACTGCCCAAATCCAGTCGCTCGTGGTTTCCACCAGATTGCGGTAGCGTTGCTCGCTCTCCGCAAACGCTGTGGTACGCTCCTGTACCTGACGCTCCAGGTTCTCGTTGAGCAGATTGAGCTGGCTCTGGGTACTCTGCAGCTCCCGATTTTGATTAAGTGTGTTCTCGTACACCGAAAGCAGTAGATTGAGTATCTGCTGTCCACCACCAGAGATGTCGAAGCTCTGGCCATCGTATCTGACTAATTCCACTCGTCGTTCTTCAGCCTTCCGCCTTTTGAGTGGTGCATCGAGCAGAGAATGGATACGGCCTAGCAAGTTAGCCTCGTCTAAAGACTTAACGACGTAAGCATCGGCACCGCAATTGATCGCTTCTATGATGTCTTTCGGCTCCGACAACTCTGTGAGCAGCATCACCGGGATATTCCACAGATCATCGTCAAATTTCATCGCACTACACAATTGATAGCCGTCCATCACCGGCATGTTGATGTCGCTCAACACCAAAGCGGGCCGCTGCTTTTGTGCCGCCAGCAAGCCTTCCTCACCATTGTGCGCCAGGCTCACAGTGTATCCTGCCTTAACAAGCGTGCGGCGTAGTATCTCTGCCTCTACCGGGCTGTCTTCGACGATCAGGATTTCGCTCTGTTCTATCATCTCAGTTGCTTTTGTCTGGAGGACGAATCTATTCTGCAGCTGTTGCTTACCAGTGCGATCAGCGCCGGTGCGATTTGCTCAATGGGGAGCTCATGTAACGCGGCGCCTAGCTCCAGCGCCGCCCTGGGCATGCCGTAAACCACGCTGCTGGCTTTATCCTGAGTGATGGTGACGCCTCCCGCTGCGGCTATTTTCGCCATACCCTTGGCGCCGTCGCGGCCCATGCCGGTGAGCAGGACACCAACGGTAGCGGAGCCGAAACAGTGGGCCGCCGAGCTCATGGTAACGGTTGCCGAAGGGCGGTGGCCGTCGCAGGGCGGATCCAGAGAGAGCGAAAATCGTCCATCACTGTCTAGCTCCAGATGACTGTCCTCGGGCGCGAAATAAACCATCCCTGCTCGCGGCTTCTCGCCCTGCACGGCTTTGCGTACCGGCAGCTGGCAGGCTTCGGCCAACCAGTCCACCAGTCCGTTGAGAAAGTCGCTGCCGATGTGCTGTACGCACAACACCGGCACCGAGAAGCTAGCCGGCAAGCGGGAAAGAATCGCGAGAAAGGCCTGCGGGCCACCGGTGGAAGCACCGATCACTACGATGCGAACAGCAACGCTGTGTGTCAGTGCGAGGGGCGGCAAAGACGAGGTAGCAACATTTTCTACAGCGTTATGACGGAAGACATGCACACCAGCCAGTATGCGGATCTTACTAGCGAGATCTCTAGCCAGCTTGTCCTGATCTGCCTGGGGAATGTCACGTGGTTTTGGGAAAACATCCACTGCTCCCGCCTCCAGCAAGCGGAAAATAATCGGCGACTCAGAATCTGGTTCCACCGACACGCTCACCACCAGGATCGGGCGTGGATAGTTGTTCATCACCTCGCGCGTGAATTCCAGGCCATCCATCACCGGCATGTGCAGGTCGGTGCAGATCACGTCGGGATTTAACTCAGGCAGTAACTCCAACGCCACCTTGCCGTTGGCTGCTGTACCCACCACCTGAATGTCTGACGCGCTGGACAGTAGACGTTGCAAGATATGCAACACGATGGGGGAGTCGTCGACGAGAAGGACGCGGATAGTGGATTTCGGGCTATTCATTTGCTGTCATTCGTGTGGCGTTCAATCTGGTGAACCTGTCAGTTCGACGATCTTCGCGTTGAGTCTTTCGCCATCTGGTGGCTTCCTAAAACCGTAGTCCGCGCCCAATCCTATCATCGCCTCCAGATAGTAGGACTCCTCGGCACCGGTAATCGCGATGATCGGCAGGCCGGGGAAATTACGCTTCACCTCCATCACCGTAGTCATGCCCTCCTGCTCTCGCATGATGATGTCGAGCAGGATGATGTCTGGTGCGAATTCGTCGACCTTGCCTTCGACCTCCTGACCATCGCTGGCCTCGATTACGCGGTGTCCGTGTTGTTCCAGCATCTTTCTGATCACCAGTCGATCTATAGCGTTGTCATCTACAATTAATACTGTTGCCATGGCGTTCTTCCTTTCATATCAATCGGGTCAGCGTTTCAAGCAGCACACGCTGATCAAAGGTTGGTTTGGGTATATAAGCATTGGCACCAACATCGAGTCCGCGCTTTTTGTCTCCATCGGATGCAAGGCTGGTCACCAGGATCACCGGCAGTTCTTTGTAACGCGGTTGCGAGCGAATGCGTGTGGTGAGGGCAAGGCCGTCCATATTAGGCATCATGACGTCTGACACCACGGCAGCAAAGTTGCGGCTGCCAAGGGTATTGAGAGCATCAATTCCGTCCACTGTCGCTACCACTTCGTAGCCACCGTCTTCGAGTATGCGCTTCTCCATGGCTCGGATTAACGCAGAGTCTTCTGCCAGTAGCACGGCTGGTTTTACTACTTCGTGCTGGTTTTCGAGTTTCTTGCCGTGCAGTGTCGCGCTCATTTTGTACGCTGAGCGCAGCAGGTCGGCGGAGTTCAGCAGCGCGCAAATCTTTCCACTGCCCAGCATGGCCAGGGAGGAAACGTTACGTACGCGCCGTAACGGCGGACCAGGCGGTTTGGGTACTACCTCCTCTTCAGCCAGCAGTTCGTCCACCAGCAAACCCAACCGTTCCTCGCCGATCTGGATCACGATACATGTAAGTATATCTGGCACGACCAGTTCACCAGTAGGTAGTTGCAACAGGTCGGCGAGGCGTGCACTTATCACCGGCTGACCATCCAGCATGATGGCCAGATGTCCTTCGAGGGTGAAGATATCTTCCTCGCGCACACGGCGTGAGGTATGCACAGATTCGACCGGCAGACCATAAAGTCCGCCGCCTACACTCGCCAGCAATATCTGAGTGGTGGTGAGATTCAGCGGCAGGCGCAGCTGCACCGTCAACCCCTGACCGCGAGTGGATTGCAAATGCACGCTACCTTTCATACGCTCGACATTGGAGCGCACCACGTCCAGCCCTACGCCGCGCCCGGATAGTTCAGTGACAAAGTTGCTGGTGGAAAAGCCGGGGGCGAGGATCAGTTGCTGCAATTGTGTAGGGGTCATGGCAGATAGCGTTGCCTCGTCGTGTAGACCGTTCTTTTTCGCTTCCTGCATGATGGCTATTGGGTCCAGACCGCGACCGTCGTCCTGCACCGTCAGTTGCACGTTGGAGTTTTCGCGCGTTGCACGCAGCCGCACCGTAGCGCTGCGCGGTTTGCCCAGTCGCTCACGCTCGGCGGGTGCTTCGATACCATGGTCAATGGCGTTGCGGATCAGATGCATCAGCGGGTCTTTCATTTCTTCAAGAATGCGTTTATCCACTCTGATGTCGCCGCCCTCAATTACCAGCTCTGCTTCCTTGCCCTGTTCTTTGGCCAGGTCGCGTAGCATGCGCGGGAACAGCCCAAATACGGTAAACACCGGCAACAGGCGTATGCTGCGCACCTGATCTTCCAGCAGATGTACCGTGGATTCCAGGCGCGCATTGTCATCGAACAGTCCATTGCGTGTCAGTTTGAGCAGGCTGCCAAAGCGTTGTAATGCCTCGTTTTCCTCAAAGTACCGCGCCGATGAATTTACCCTGCGCTTACGCCGACTCCGTTCCACCACTGTCCATTGCTCCAACAGCTCTTCCATCAGCGCCAGTCGGTGCTGCGCCCTTCCCTGGATCACCGAGAGCTCGCCTGCCTGGGTCAACAGATCATCCAGTTTGCGCGTTTCCACGCGCACAGTTTCGATGTGAAAAGGCTCGCTCGATTGCGTAATAGGTATTGCAGATTGTTGAATGCCTGGTTGCGAAATGTCTTTTTGCGCAGCGTCGGTTGCGGATTGAGCTATTTCTGGTTGCTCAATTTCGATTGTAGCCTGCGAAATATCAGCTTGCACAGTGGTGGGCGCTAATACTGCATTCGGCATCGCCATATCGGCATTCGATAGTGCTTCCTGCACGCACTGCCGCAGATCGACCAGTGTGCTATTCATACGCTCGATCACCTCTGGCGTGAGCGGCGTTTCTCCCTTGCGAGCCGCATTGAAAATGCTCTCGAGTCCGTGTGCAGCGGTTTGGATTTTGCCCAGCCCGAGCATTCGTGCGGCTCCCTTCAGGCTGTGCGACTCGCGGAACAGCTCTCCCAGCAGCGCTGGGTCGGTTGGCGTTTTCTCCAGGCGCAGCAAGCCATCATCCAGGCAGGCGAGATGCTCTGCGCTTTCCACCGCGAAAAGTTTGTGCAGTTCCCGGTCTTCGATCATGCCGCCCCCTTTCTGCTCACGCAATTTCCTTGAGGTCTTCCGCCGCCTCGTTTAGTTTCTGCACACCGATCTTGGTCTGGCTGATTCCGGCTGAAGTGTCCTTGGCACCTGATGCGATGCTGTTTGCCGCCTCGACCACCTGATTAAAGGCAGTGGATTGTTGCTTGATATTGAACACCACCTGCTGGGCGTTTTCGTTGGCGCTGCCAGCCAGACTGGCCAGATTACTGAACAGTTCGGCGACTTGCTGCACCAGTTTTGTAACATCGGTTACTGTGTGGTGGCCTTCTTCCGTCATCATGATGGAGGAGTTGGTGGCCTTCTGTACGTCTGCCACCAGTAACGCCGTCTGTTCCGCCGATTTCTTACTCTCGTCGGCAAGTTTGCGGATTTCGCCCGCCACCACAGCGAAGCCCTTGCCATGCTCGCCGGCACGCGCGGCTTCCACTGCGGCATTCAGGGCCAACATGTTGATCTGTCCGGCTAGATCTTTGAGCACTGTGGCGATACTGCCGATCTGGCCGGTCTGTTCACCCAGATGCAGGATATGCTCGGCCATAGTGCCTATCCTGTCCTTGAGGTCACCCATCGCTTCCACCGCCTGGTGTGTGGTTGCGGCACCCTGCTCTGTGGCAGTGCCTGCCTTTTCCGTCACCGCAGCTGCAGCTGCAGCCTGCTCTGCCGAATTACGTGAAGAGGCGGACAATTCCTCAATGGTGGCAGATGTTTCGTTGGCCGCAGCCGCCTGCTGTCTGGCAGTGCGCTCGTGCTGGTTGATGGTAGCGGCTATTTCGCTGGCAGCGCTGGAAAGCTGGCTGGCGTTGTTGGTAATCCTGCGGCTTACTGTCCCGGCAAGCCAGACAGCTATGGTAATGGATAGCGCGATGGTACCCAGCATGCCGTAGATAATGGAGTTCTCAACAATGTTGCGGGAATCTTGTTCGTTACGGTTGAGCGTATCCACGATTTTTTCTTCGCGAAGTTTAAAACGTTTCCACAACTCGTCCAGCGTTTTGGATTCGTTTATGCCACTAGTGCGGACCATTGCTGCCGCTTCCTCCGGCTTTCCCTCATCCACAAGTTCCAATTGCGTTTTCAGTATCGCCACCAGAGAGTTACTGGTGTGTTCGAAATACCGTAGCGTTTCTTTTTGTTGCTCATCCGCGACTGTGATTTTCAGCTGTTCCATGTTACCGCTGAGTTCCCCCAGATTGTCCTGGATGAACTGATACGAAACAGGGTTCTTGTACAGGATATAACTCATGGTGCCGTGCTGTAACTCGACCAGGTTGAGCATGACCTCTTTCGCAAGAAACTGGACTTGTTCCGAATTGCTGCGCCGCGCCGCTATTTGATTGGACTTTTGCAGGTTGACGAATACCAGCACCATGGCACCGAGTAGTAGCACGAGCGGAACCAGATAACCCAGCAAGATGCGCTGGCGCAGTTTCATTTTTTCGAACATGGCATTCTCCTGATTATATGCAAAATGCTGATTTCGAAGTGTGGAATGACTCCGTAATCAGCATTGCGCAATCGTTTAAACGTTTTCATTAACAATCCATTCCTCCCGTGCTAGCAGCACAGGCAGGTCCAGCACGGTCATCGTCCTGTCGGCATAAGGTGCAGTACCCGTAATCGATGCTCCGCACAGTTCGCGCAACGCCGCAGGAGGTGGTTGCAATTCTTCCTCGCACAGGTAAACCACATCATGGACCTGGTCCACGGCGATCCCCATCGCTTTCTCGCCGAAGTCTGCACCAGGCTCGCTCGACATGTGGGCGACCACGGCCTTGCTGCCCCGCTCGGCAGGTGGCAGGTTGAGCGCGGAGCGCGGGTCGATAAGGGTGAGTAGTTCGCCGCGCAGGCTCATGGCTCCGAGGACGTGCGGCGGACAGCAGGGAATGGGACACAGTTCGGTGATGTCGCAAAATTCCACTACGTCTACCAGCTCGACGCCGAAAAGTTCGGCGCCAAGTTCGATCACCGCCAGTCCGAGGCCTGTGCTCTCGTTGTTGGCTACGCTTTCCTGTAGTTCCTGCGCTCTCTTACGGAAAAGTGCACGTTCTGCAGGGGTGGCATCTGGGCAGAAGTAACCAACGCGCGCGGGTTGTTGCGCTATTTCGATTAGCTCCGTTTCTTCGGGCAGCTCCGTTTCTTCGGGCAGCTCTGTTTCATCAGGTAGCTCTGCACCTTCGGTCAACTCCGTTTCTTCGGCCAGCTCTGTCAATCGGGAAACATCAAGCAGGGTCACGAGGTCGTCGCCCACCTGAGCTTCACCGGCTACTAGATGAGTCGAGCCAGCAATTTTTGCGTCGAACTGGGGGGGTGATTGAATGGCATCGCTGGGCAGATCGATCACTTCGGGCACTTCGCTGACGATGATCCCCATCGGCAGGCGATCAGTTTCCAGTATCACGATATGATTAGCTGTGCTGTAACGCTGCGCAGGATGCTCGAAACGCAAATAGAGGTCGGCAACAGGGATGATCTGTCCACGTAGGTTGAAAATGCCGACGATCCAGGGTGGCGCCTCCTCGACCGGCGTCAATTCTGGCAGCCACACGGATTCGCGCACCTTTGTTGCATCTACGCCGAAGCGTGCGCCATCGTGTTCGAAAAGCAACAGGGGCTGGATTGTCATGGTCTCATCCTACTTATTGCTCAAGCCACTGCAGCATATCGGCTGCGGTCGTTTGATAAGGTTCAATCACCGTGTCACCCGGCAGCGTACGCACGATGTCCAGCGCTACACGCCGCAGGGTTCGCGCTCGTGGTAGGTTTTCGGTTCGCTCGCACAGCGCCGCCAGTTCCAGGGTGGCTGCGATGCTGTGAGAATCGAGGTAGAGGGTCTTGTCCAGTAGTTCCCGCGCCTGTTCGAAATTTCCCTTGAGCTGGGCTAACTGTGCCAACAGGAAATATGGCTCCGGCGTGAGCGGGGCTATACTCAGCGCCTGATGGCAGAACTGCGCAGCCTGGTCGTAGTCGCCCCGGTCGGCGAATGATTGCGCCGCAACTAGCAGATCTTCCGCGCCTGGTGTCATTGGCGGCAGTGACGGCGCTGCATGCTTTGCCTCGCTAGAAGGGAGCTCGACGTGGACGGGCCGAGGAATTACAGCAGTGGTGACTGGTATAGGTACATGATCAGCCTTTTGATACACCACGCTTTCGGCAAATAATCTGCTTTGCAGATTTCGCAGGCGATGGCCGATGAGTTCGGTGTGGCCACTTATGAGATAGCCACCTTCGTTGAGTGCGGCAGCCAGTTTATCCGCCACTGCGGCCACGGCTGCAGCGTCGAAATAGATGAACACATTACGGCACAGGATCAGGTCCATGTCCTGCAATTCGTCATCAGACCAGGATTCACCGATCAGGTCGCCTGTGCGAAAGGTCACCATTTTGCGAATGCTCTCGTTCAGTATCCATTCGTCTCCTATACAACTGAAGTAACGCTGTTTGAGAGCGCTCGGCACCATGCGGAACGACCATTGCCGATAATGCGCGCGCCGTGCTTTTGACAGCACTTTAGAGTCGATGTCGCTACCGAGGATGAGGATATTCCAGTTTTCACGTTCGGGCATCAGCATGTCCAGCAGCATGGCGAGAGAATAGACTTCCTCGCCGCTGGAGCAACCAGCGCTCCACAGGCGCAGGGTTTTCGCGTTACGGCGATGCTCTATCAGTTCCGGCAACAGGCGAAGACGCAGCAGGTCGAACTGACCGTGGTCTCGAAAAAAATAGGTTTCGTTGTTGATGACGGGCGCGCTATTATTCACCATCGCTCCCCCGGTAATTTTCGGCGACGTTTATGACCCCCACCTTCAGGCCTACCTCGGTCAGTAGTTCCACCATAACCTCCTGGTTGATATGGTTGTCCTCTGCCAGCATAACGCGGGTGCTGACAGTCATGGTCTTCAGACTCTGTCTACAGCAATGGGCCTCTCGGTCAGTTCTTCAAGCCTGAGTTGCCTCTTGCTAAGGTGGGCGATGAACTGGAAGCTGCTGCCCTGATCGGTGCCACCGTAGCGGTGCTAGATAGTGACATCGACCTGCTAGAAGACGGCGAACAGGCTGGATAAGCTACTCTATCCGGTGCTATGCCGATGTCCGTAATTGCTGAGCGCACCAGAAGATCGGCTGTCGTTTCCTATGTCCTGGAAATGAGCAATGAGATCGTACCCCGCCAGGTAAGCTTAATCAATAATTCAATTGAGTCAGACCCGTATAGCATCAGGTTGATTCTGTTTAGCAAGATATCCGATCTATGATTTATTGCTATTCTTTACTGCCATTTCTTGCTTAACTCCCTTTATACTTTAGATAGGCCCCACTGTAGTAACGCGGGAATACTGCTTTTAAAACCCACTCTACTCACTCTGACTCCATTAGAATATGCAGTCTCCATCATTATGCGCCGCATGCAATTTTACATACCTGATTATAGGTGAAAATATGGACGATTGTTGGGTATAGCCTGGCATGGGTATTTTCTACTGAGATTAATTGTAAGCATTTGAATTATATAAAATTACAAAAAAATGCATTTTTTATGACAAGGTCATCGCCAGCAGGCGCTTTTACCTGTACATTTGGCTTAACCCATCTATAGCTTTCCACCACAGGGGATAGGAGGCCACAGAGGATTATAACTGTTCGTTATACCCTCAAATAGCATCCTTTTTCGAAACCGGAGTAAGCTGCTGAATTTATGAGGTAAATATTTCCCTCCGTGTTCTCTGCGCGCACTGTGTGAGCAATTTTTCAAATATCATTACAAATAACGAGACATAACCATGCTTAGAAGAATATTTTTTTTACTCCTTATTACCTGCTCTGCTTCACAGCTACAGGCAGATGACCGTACCAGAGTTGAATTCCCTCCCATGATGCGCGAGCACATGCTGGGCAATATGCGCGATCACCTGACTGCCTTACAGGAAATCACTGCATCCCTCGCTTCGGGTAAATACGATCAGGCAGCCGATGTGGCTGAGTCTCGACTTGGTATGTCTTCAATGGCCTTGCATGGTGCTGCGCATATGTCAAAGATCATGCCGAAGGAAATGGCTGCAATTGGTACTAAAATGCATCATGCTGCCAGTCGTTTTGCGCTCAGCGCGCGTGATGCTGATATAGATGGAGGTATGGGCAAAGCCTTCGGCGCGTTATCCGAAGTCATGCAGCAATGCGTCGCCTGTCATTCCTCTTACCGGGTACATTGAGCCAGTCTGAAAATAAAGACTCAGTTGACGAGAATAATCGGACAACTTAGATGATTGATAATTTCAGTCAGGTCATTAAGGCTTTCATTTTTTGAGATCACGGCATAGTCATAACGAGAAGCCGCTGTGGCAAGAATTCCCGATAGCTGTTCATGACCACATTGATGTAAGGTCACCCTCCTGTCAAAGTGTGTTACTTCTTCTATCTGCGTGGTAATGGATGGCTCTATTTCTGAATGTGGTCGGGTTATTATCGTGATTTCGGTCTTTTGATTGTGTAATTGATTAAGCACTACCTTGAGCGCCTGCAGCAGGAAGGGTGAGTGATTCTCAATAAGTAGTATGCGCTGTGTGTGTATTCGGCCTCGGCTTTTTAACCTATTGGCTCTCCCCTGACCGATGACGATAAAGCTGATGTCAGAATCAGCATCTGTGCCAATATCCAGCACTTTTCCCTGCCGGTAATCATAACTACAGGCAACCTTCGATGCCTGTGCCGATTGTTCCAGGTAGCGTCTGAATTTATCAGCAAGGCTACGCAGTGTTCTCTGGGTCGATTCCAGGTCCGTCGGCCTTGCCTGTGCAGTATGGAAGGATATCTCTCGTGTAAACGGTAATTCAGCAACGCTTAACAGATCAATATCTTCAATAAACAGTGCCTGTAGATGTCCCTCACCAATTGCCGCGATTGCAATCGCCAGGTCTACCGTCCTGTTCGAATAACTGATCGCATCGACTGTCAGGATCACAGTCTGCTTACCATCGTTATCTTGTTTATCTATCATTACCGCCTGCTCTTACTACGGTTTGTTTTAGCGATTTTGCTTTTTTCTGATTTTTCTTTCTGCTTACGTAGTGCTTTAATTCGTTGCTGAATCTTATAGTTAAAACTATTGCTGGGGTAATTACCCGCTTTACTCAGCTTACCGGCAGGCAAACCGGTCAGTAATTCCATCACATCTTCTACATGTGCTGCGCTATAGATATGAAACATCCCCTGTTCTGCTGCCTGTCGAATGTCTTCGCGCAGCATGAGGTGTACCTGATTACTGACCGGAATGATGACAGCCTGTTCGCCAGTTAATCCCCGAGCTTGACAGATATCGAAAAAGCCTTCGATTTTTTCATTGACGCCACCGATTGCCTGAATTTCTCCGAGCTGGTTGATTGATCCGGTCACCGCCATGGACTGTTTCAGTGGCACGCGCCCCAGCGCTGACAGCAGCACGCATAATTCGGCTGCCGAGGCACTGTCACCATCCACCATGCCATAGGACTGTTCGAATACCAGGCTGGCTGCTAAGGGTAAGGATTGATCCGCTGCATACTGGCTGGCCAGGTAGGAGGACAGGATCATCACCCCTTTGGAATGAATCTGCCCACCGAGTTTGGTCTCACGTTCAATGTCTATCACCCCGCCACGCCCCAGCCGGGCCGTGGCAGTGATACGAGAGGGTTGACCAAACATATAATCACCGATCTGCAGTACCGACAGCGCATTAATTTGACCTGTTTTCATCTCATCGGTATCGATCAGCTTAATGCCACGTATAATCTGCTGCTCAAAATATTCACGGTATTTATCCTGCCGAAACAGGCGTTTGGAGATTGCCTGCTCTACATCCTGCAAACGGATGACCTCGCTGGATTCCTTACCCGCCCAGTAGTTGGCCTCGACCAGCAGGTCTTCAATACTAGCAACATGCAGCGATAGTTTTTCACTGTCCTCTATTATGCGCGAAGCATGTTCAATCACCCTGCCCACACTATCGCGGTTTAATGCTCTGCCCTCCAGCCGTTGTTGAATAGAGGCAATCAGGCGCGCATATAATTGAGAATTATCGGCATTGCGTTCGGTAAAACTGGAAAAATCGGCGGCTACCTTAAACAGTTGGTCAAACTCATGATCGTATTCCTTCAACAGGTAATACAGCATCGGTTCGCCGGTCAGTACCACCTTGACATTAAACGGTAACAACTCTGGCTCCAGCGAAACATTACTCACCAGACCCAGCATCTGTTCGAGTGACTGGATTCTGATTTCACCGGACTTGAGCGCCCGTTTCAGTCCTTCCCAGGAAAAGGCATGGGTTAGCACCTTATGCGCATCAAGAATCAGGTAGCCACCATTCGCTCTATGCAATGCACCTGATTTAATCATACTGAAATCGGTCATCATGGTACCCATATGCGCGACGTATTCGATGCGTCCGACCAAATTCTGGTAGGTTGGATTATCTTCAAATACGATAGGAGCACCCTTCGTATCGGTATTATCGACGATTACATTGATACTGTATTCACTGAAATCTTCCACCCGCCGTCTCACATTATCTGCCTCTGGCTGGTTCTCACTGGGCAATAGTTCCTCGACATTTTCAATGGCATGCTGCTTCACTTCACCCAGATATTTCATCACCTCGGGTTGTTCACGGTAAGCCTGTTCGATCCAGGCCATCAACTGTTCTACGGTGTGCTGAGTGATTTCCTGATTCAGCGCCTTGACCCGTTGATGATGTTCGCGTTGCAGTAGTGGCATTTCGCGGATAACACTCTGTAGCTCAAGTTGCAGATCGGCAATCAGTTTTTCAATTCTGTCTTTTTCTGCAGCGGGTAGTTTCTTATAGTCATCATGTTTCAGCAGCGTTCCATCAACCATCGGGCCTAGCGTAAAACCACCGGGAGTGCGTACTATGCCTATGCCTTCCTGCTCTGCTTCCTCGTTGATTTTGCGAAACGCCTGTTCCCTGCGATTATGCATTTCATCTTCTATTTCCTGCAGACGATTGGTGTATTCCTCACTCTGGAATGAAGATGGCAAGGCCGTCAGCAAATCCTCTATCAGAGATTTCATATCCTTGCGCAAGCGCAGGCCCATTCCAGGTGGTAATTTGAGCACACGAGGATTTTGCGGGTGATTGAAATTATTCACATAACACCAGTCGTAGGGAGACTCCTCGGAAGGAGCACGACTTTCCAGTATCTGCTGTACCAGAGTATTTTTGCCCAGCCCGGTATTGCCGATGACGAACAGGTTGAAGCCATCCTGCTGGATATCCACCCCAAACTCGATGGCTTCCAGTGCGCGCTGCTGACCTAGCGGTTGATCCAGTGGTAGCACTTCTGCGGTGGTTTTAAATTTGAACTGGGATATATCACAGCTCTGATAAAGAGACTCTACTGCTAGTGGTTCATGTTTTTTCATCTTCTTATTATCCCTCTTGCCCATTTTTAGTATAGCCGATGTCAGCGGCTGGGTGCATCGCATTCCCGGTTGCATTACAGGCTCAGGCAAACTAGACTTAATGAGAACATTTTGAGAACTTTTAGCTATGCCCATCATCCCTGTTGCCGACGCCGACAGCGAGCTATCGCAACTTGCTTTGCCCTTGTTTTCTAGCCGTGTGCGTGCTGGCTTCCCCTCACCTGCCGATGATTTTATCGACCGTGCGCTGGATTTGAATGAATTCCTGATCAGGAAACCTTCAGCCACCTTTTTTGCCTGGGCAGAAGGTGATTCATTGCGTGATATCGGTATTGCAAACGGTGATCTGCTGATCATTGACCGCTCTGCAGAACACAGCCACGGTGCTGTTGTAGTGGCTGCACTGGATGGCGAGCTGACCTGCAAAATCCTGGATACCCGGCGCGGATTGCTGCTGTCGGCCAACGAAAACTTCCCCCCTATCTCTATCTCTGGCAGAGAGGAGTTAATCATTGAGGGCGTCGTCACGCATAGCATCAGACGCCACCAGCGCAACTCCTGACATCATGATGGCATTGGTCGACTGTAACTCCTGCTACGCCTCCTGCGAACAGGTTTTCCGGCCCGATTTACGCGATAAACCGGTTATTGTATTGAGCAATAACGATGGCTGTATTATCGCACGCAGCAAGCAGGCCAAGGCGCTGGGGGTGCCTGATCTACAGCCTTTTTTCAAGATCGAGAAACAGCTTAAGCGGCATCAGGTGCGGGTGTTTTCTGCCAATTTTCGGTTGTATGGAGATATCTCCAATCAGGTGATGGCAACACTGCGTGAGTTTTCTCCGCATGTCGAGCAGTACAGTATTGATGAAATGTTCCTCGATTTCAAAGGCATGAAGCAGGATATGGAAGAGTATGGCAAGGAGATCCGAAAAGCTATCTGGCAACAGGTACGCATGCCCGTAGGCGTGGGTATTGCACCCAGCAAAACCCTGACTAAACTAGCTAACCATGCAGCCAAGAATATCAAGACCAGCAATGTTGCCGTGCTCGATACCCCGCTTAAATGGCAATGGCTGGAAAAGCGCCTGCCCATCGGCAAGGTCTGGGGTATAGGCAAGCGCCTGGGCATACGCCTGAATGTGCTGGGCATCCACAACGCCTACCAGCTGGCGCAGGCTGACCCACGTTTCATCCGCAAACAAACCAATATCAATGTCGAACGTACCATCCGTGAACTCAACGGTGAACCCTGTATCGGACTAGACGAAGAGCCAGCGCCGAAGAAGGAAATCTTTGTTACACGTTCGTTTGGTAGCAAAACCAGCAGTGAAGAAGAATTGCTGCGACATATCAGCCGTTATGCTGCCGCAGCTGCAGAAAAGCTACGCAGTCAGAACAGTTTCTGTAGCAGCATTTACCTGTTTGCACATACCTCTGAATTTAAACCCGGTTTTTACAGCAACAGTGTGGTGTTGCGCCTGCCCTATCCCAGCAGCGACAGCACATTGATCATCCATTATGCCAGACAGGGCATGCAGCAGCTCTACCAGCCGGACAGTGTATTCATGAAATGTGGTATTGGTCTGCTGGATATCCGTGATCGCAGTTTTTATCAGTACGACCTGTTCACCCCCGGTCAAAAGCAGGCTACCGATAAGCTGATGCAAGTGGTGGATGGTATCAATCAACGTTATGGGCGTGATGCCCTTACCTTCGGTGCAGAGGGACTGACCGGCAAATGGACCATGCGCCAGAGTCGTCTATCGCCAGCTTATACTTCTTCGTGGAAAGATATTCCTCGGGTTTGCTGCCAGGAAAGACTGACTCATATTTGATCTGACTAGTGTGGATCAGGGCTTGATTTTAAAACTTAACAAATATCCAGATAGCTGACATTCGTTTTTCTAGCTGGTTTGGAGGGTATCGGTAGAGTAAAGATGTGGGGCGGTGGTCTAAGGTAAAACCTATCTGTTTCCGCCCCTTTCGTCTGGCGGTGCCTCAATAGCTTAACCATCACTCTGTTTCCACATCCACCTTATCGAACCGGACGTGCAGATTTCCCGCATCAGGCTCTCGGACAAAACATCATGCCTTTGGTTAGCTAGTTCATCATTTCTCAATCCATATAACGCCTCAAACAACAGCGCATAGATTTGCGTTGTTTTTGCTGGCTTTTTGTTTTTAGCAAAAACAGTGACAACCGTTATGCGTTTGCCTGCTTTGTTAGGTGCTAATCGACCAATTCTATGTCTAAACTCGACAACAAACTCAGTGCTTCATAGCGAGAAAACTTAGCTTTCGATATTTTGTTTTCTAAAACATCAATATTGAAATTGGATGACTCGGTAAAGTCTACATTTTGCAAATTAGTATGCATAAATAAACTGTTCGTAAAATCACAGTAAATCATTGATGAATTTGAGAAATCACCATCTCTTAGATCTACTTCATGTAACTTACATTCATCAAGCTTTAATTCATTCAGCGTCAAACCAAAAAATGATGAGTCGTTGAGAATGCATTTGCTAAATTTAAGCTCAGAATCTAGACGGAATGACGGCCAATGTGCCATTGTCCAATCAACGCCAAGCAGTTTGCATTCAACAAAACTCACTTCAGAGAAACGAGAATGAGGGATCTTTATCAAACTAAGATTGCAACGATTAAATGAACAATTAAGAAACTTGCAGTGAGTAAAAACAGCCGATGAGAAATCACAGTCATTGAATTCACACTCTTCAAATTCTGAGCCAGAAATGTCTAAAGACAATAGTACCTGTTTCTCAAAAGACTCTTCGAAATACTGCTCATTACTTTCTATTTTCACCACTGAAACCTCTATTCGCACTAACGTTGAATTCACTGGTTTCGCGCTGTTTGTGAAATCCAGTGTAATGACTGGTTATCATTTATCTTTTCTCAATTGTTGCTGAGTATAAACCAGCGCATATTAAACTCATACCACCTGTTAAGTTGAAAGATTTTGTGAATTTAATAGATCCAAGTAATTTGCTGGCTTTGTAACTTTTTGAAATAGCAGGCTATTCCGCGTCGTCACGCCTGGATCTACACCACCTCAAACGCACTACAACTTGTCCAACTGCAGATTCCAGGATGGTTATGTGAGACACACGAATATTGCGATATGTTATATGCGCGAATATTGAAATATGCCGCATTGTGCTCTCATTCATTAGTTAAACAATCAATGACCGCTTTTGGCACAGGCTGTGTGAGCACTCACTTCAAAATGATGACAGCAAAAATATTTCCCTCTGCGGGATGATTTTTCAGGATTATTTAGAATTCAATTACCACAAATCATACGAAATTGACTCTATATAACTCTAATCAACGTGAGCAACTCTGATGGTTAACTGCAGCATCAGGGCAAGTATTTTATCCCTTACTTCCTGTAACTCATTCAGGCTGTGGTTTGCTTCATCGGAATTACCCTCGATCATAAGCGCCTCACTCTGCGCGGCCAGTTGGTGTAATTGTTCGTGGGCCTCGCCGATTTGCTGGTAGACTGGCATCAAATGCTCATAGTGCTTTTTACCGGACCCATGATACCAGGTCCCGAATGAACAACTGGTAGTCTTACCTGAATCAATAAAAGGGAATGGTTTCTGTTGCTTGACCGAGTAACTGGTCAGGGCTACATAACGCTGAAGCTCCACTTCTGCATACAGCATCTGAAAGTCTTTTTCATCCCATTGCAGGTGCTGGATGCTGGACCACTGTTCAGGCAGCTGCCAGGTTTTTAGCCAGTCAACGAAATCCTGTGCGCCTAGCGGGTGTGAAATAGCATAACCCTGGATCTGACTACACCCCATCTGCAATAGCATGCGGCCATGAACTACTTCCTCAACACCTTCTGCGATAACATTGAGCTGGAATGCACTTGCCAACCCCATAATAGCGTCAATAATTATCAGATTTTCAGGATCCTGATGCATATCCCGTACAAAACTTAAATCTATTTTTAGTGTGTTTGCTGGCAATCTTTTCAAGTAGGTCAGGGATGAATATCCGGTTCCAAAATCATCTAATGAAAAGTTGACACCAATTCTTCGGCACTCTTGGATGACCCGAGAAATATTAACAATATCTTCCAGAGCCGCTGTTTCCAGAATCTCCAGCTCCAGCCTGGAAGGTTGAATATCTGGAAACTGCTCTAACAAAGATTTCAGCTCTTCTACAAAATCAAAATGCTGGATTTGTAAACTACTGACATTGATACTGACACTGAGATCTATTCCCTGGTTTTTCCACTGCTGCATCTGCCACAACACGCGCCTTATTGTCCAGCGTCCAAGTGTCAAACTCACTTCGAGGTCTTCTATCAATGGTAAAAAATCATTCGGCATGATCAGTCCCTGATCCGGATGTTGCCAGCGGATAAGTGCCTCAGCCCCTATCACTCGTGCAGCCCTGAGATCTACCTTCGGTTGATAATGGATCACCATTTCATCATTTTCTATCGCCTGCTTGATACGCTTGATCCGTTCATTCAGGCTACTTTGCTCGGTATCCATTTCCGGGTCAAACAGACAATAGGCATTTTTTCCATCACTTTTAGCCTGATACATCGCCTGATCGGCATGCCTTATCAGGGTTTCAGCGTCGGCATCATCCTTTGGATAAAGAGTAATGCCAATACTCGTCGAAAGGGTAATACTCTCGTTGACGACAGGGTAAGGTACTGCAATCTCCTGCATCAGGCGTTGTAAGAATAAAAAACACTCCTCGATTTTATCCAGACCAGTCAATAGGATGACAAACTCATCGCCTCCAATTCGTGCCACAGTATCACTGGCTCGTAAGCGGCTCTGAATACGGTTCGACATTTCTACCAGTAAGGCATCTCCTACATCATGGCCAAAAGTATCATTAACCAGTTTAAAGCCATCCAGATCCAGGAAACAGATCGCCAGCAACTTGTTACTTCGCTTGATCATGGACTGAGCCTGCTTGAGTCGATCTATTAATAGCACCCTGTTGGGCAGGTTGGTCAAGCCATCATAATGCGCCATTTTGTGCAGTTTCTTCTCATGTTCCTTGAGATAACTGATATCGGAAAAAACTGCTACGAAATTCTTGATCTTATTCTTTGAGTTTCTTATTGCGGTGATAGATAGAATTTCAGGGTAAATTTCTCCATACTTGTTCCTGTTCCAGATTTCTCCTCGCCAGTTACCGTTCAGGGTAATATTTTTCCACATATTGTGGTAAAACTCGCTGTCATGCAGACCTGATTTCAGGACGCGCGGGTTTCTACCTAACACTTCCCCCTTCTCATATCCGGTGATACGGGAAAATGCCGGGTTTACTTCGATGATCGTCCCCAGCTCATCGGTAATGGTGATGGCTTCATGAGTATTATTGAAAGCTGTATCGTGTAATAACAGATTTTTCTCGGCTTTTTTCTGTGCACGGTAACGCCGGATGATTTGTTTATTCGCAACCGAAAGTGATTGTCGTGTCTGTTCCAGGCGGATAAACGTAAAGGCCAGATAGATAGTTAATAATATTGACCCAATGTATAACAGGTAACGATATACCTGAGCCTGATCGCGCGCAGTAACATATCCGATATAATATCTTTTAAATATTTTATCAAACAGTGTCGATAGCTGTAGTTGCATGCTTTGTCGAATGTTCTGGTCGACTTTTGGCTGGTAATCAATGATGATCTGGGTGTGTAACAACAGGCTTTCCAGCTCCTTCTTTTCAGCAGGAGTTCTGAGTTCTGACTTGAGAGCCTCCAGGTTTTGTTTGGTCGCCTCGATGCGGCTTAGAATTTTCATGTCATATTGACGCATGAAAAACAGGATGTCCCTGACCAGAGCCTCTAGTTGCGACCTGACTTCCTGCACACCAAACTGCTCAAGTTTTTCACTGGTAAGTTTCTGATATAGGGATATCGAATTTCGTAAAACGGAATAATTCCTTTTAATCTGATCAATTAGATAACTCTTCTTTTGCCAGGATTGATCCAGTTGATCCAGCTGAGTGGCTACCTGATTTTTATCTGTCTCCGGTAAAAAATCTGGTAAAGACTGTAGTTGTATGAAGGAATCACGATAGCGCTGCATTTGCTCGTTAAGAGCATCAAAGTTGCGGGATAATTCCATTCTTCCGGCCAAAACTTCAGCATCAACCTGAGCATCTGCTTCACGAGCCTTTAACAGGTTTTGCGTGTAATTCATATGCTCCAGGGGTAATAAAGATTCTGACTTGATATAAAACCAGCTCAACATCAGTAGGGTTAATCCTGTAACTAGAAAAAAATTGATGTATTGCCGGAATAACGAAAAAAAATCCCTGTATTGTTTTATCCTGTTCAATTTAATAACTGGCCCTGCCACTCACCATTTAGAGTTAACAGAAATGCCCTAATTGACTGGATATCTTCAACCGGCAATTCCCTGCCCAACTGGTGCCGGGCCATGAGTTTAATAACATCTTCCAGTTTCTCGACTTCACCCAGATGTAGATACGGCTCTGTCAGCTCGATATTTCTTAAGGATGGCACCTTGAATACATGCCGATCTTCTTCTCTTCCTGTCACATTGTAGCGGCCCAAATTGAGATTTTGTTTACTTTCAACTGCGGAGAAATAAGCCTTCAGAATCCCGAGCTTCTGGTACATATTCCCACCAATATTTATTCCCTGGTGACAACTGGAACAGCCGTATTCCAGGAATAACTGATAACCTTTCTTTTCCTTTTGATTCAGAGCATCCTCATCCCCCTGTAAATAAACATCAAAACGTGAATTTGGTGTAATCAGGGTTCGTTCAAAACTGGAAATGGCATCTGCTATGTTTGCGGAAGACAGTCCGTCAGCATAGGTTGTGTTGAATTTTTGCATAAACTCCCCGTCCTGTTTCAGTTTTGCAATGACTTCTGGCCAGCTGGAACCCATTTCCACCGGGTTATGGATAGGACCAGAAGCCTGAGCTTCCAGGTTCTCGGCGCGACCATCCCAGAACTGGCGAAAATTAAAACCACTGTTGAAGACTGTAGGTGCATTCAACTGGCCCTTTGCCCCATTAATACCTGTCGAGGTTTTCTGGCGATCGGTTCCAGCAAGCTTTAGATCATGGCAACTGGAACAGGCTATGCTGTTGTTATGGGAAAGACGCTTATCATGGAACAACATCTCACCCAGCGCTGCCTTTTCAATATTTTGACGGTGTTTTAGTGGAATAGCTGTGATTGGTAACGCATCGTATTTAATACTATAGGATGCTTCTTCAATGCCTTCGTCATAGGCTTCAGTAGTGTGCCAAACCTGAATAAACAGATAGCTCATTAACAATACGACGATAAATACAGCTGACAGATAAACTCTGACTTTTTTTATGATCATGTATTTAATCCCTTAGATCAAAAAATTACTATCTTTTTTCGTGCTTTGTCAATGACTCCTGACTGAAAATGAATCATCAGCAAAGTATTTATAAATATCTGATAAGTATAGTCGTGTTGCTGAAAAGTTATTCTTCCATATAGAATTTAAAAAGCCTTATGTCAAGATCTGCGTTATACGGCAGGTTTTTTCTGTACTAAAAATTACAAATTCCGCAATCGAGTCTCCGGCATACTCACCAACAATGGTGACACCAAGAGCTTTATCCTTGACGGGTACGCGGTCAATGCCTTGACAGAGCATGCGCCTTGCTATCGGCAATGGCAGGATCCAGGTCATCGATACCAAAGGTGCTATCTTAAGCTATGCTCTGCTCTCTGGCTTACTGCTCATTTAACCAAAATGAGTTGCCCCTCTGGTAAAACGCGATTGTATAACGCAACTCGGATTCAGGATGCGATATAGGCTCGCATTGAATCGACTTCTGATTGCACTTCCATAATGCGGTATTTGACCAGATCGCCAATACTTACCAGACCAATTAGTTGATCTCCATCAAATACCGGCAAATGCCGGACTCTCCGGTCAGTCATCATACCCATCGCTTCGTTCACCGTATTGTCCGGTGTGCATCGGACCAGCTCAGTGGTCATTAGTTGAGATACTGTAATGTTCTGCAGATTAGCCTGATGATCTGGGATAGCGATGACTATATCACGTTCAGAAATAACCACGACGATTTTACCCTGATTATCCTCGACGAACAGGGCACCAATTCGATGCCGGGTCATGATGCTTGCAGCATTGGCAATGCTGTCAGTGGATTTGATTCGGTAAACTTCGCCGGTACGGTTTTGTAGCAAATGGCTAAGTTTCATTTTAGTCCCCCTGATTTATGATTAATATAGATCGGTAATCATTATGCCAGATAAAAACAAAGAAATACTCTATCCTCGCATCCAGGCGTGAAGGCGCGCCACCCATTGCAGAAGTTTTTGTGGCGCATGTGCTCTTTTCCATTCTCCAGCTACATATTTATTCGCCTCTGCCAATGTTGGATAAATATGTATGGTGCCAAGAATTTTGTTTAGTCCCAGGCCATGCTTCATTGCCAATACGTATTCTGCAATTAGATCTCCGGCGTGTTCCCCCATGATTGTGACTCCAAGGATTGTATCCTTGCCGGGAACGGTTAATACCTTGATCAGGCCATGTGCTTCACTGTCGGCGATAGCTCGATCAAGGTCATCGATACCAAAGGTCGTAACTTCGTAGGCTATGCCCTGCTCTTTGGCTTCCAGTTCATTAATTCCTACACGCGCGACTTCGGGCTCGGTGAAGGTTGCCCAGGGGATAACAGTATAATCGGCCTTAAAACGCCTGAAGATGCCAAACAGTGAATTGACCGACGCATACCAGGCCTGATGCGCGGCGGTATGGGTAAATTGATAGGGTCCTGCCGCATCACCGCAGGCATACATAGTTGGAATACTAGTTTGCAGGTATTCATTGACTTCGATGGTACCACGCGGCGTCAGATTTACTCCCAGTTCCTGCAGGCCGAAGCCATGGGTATTTGGCGCTCGACCGACTGCAACCAGCAGGCTATCGAAAGGTATTTCTATATCCTCTCCCTGATGTTCAGCAATCAGTATCTTTTGACTATCGCGCTGGATGATTTTTTTCGCTTTATGGCCAACCCGAACATCAACACCTTCTGCCTGGAATTGCTTATAAACTATTTCAGAGATCTCTGGATCTTCACGCATCATGATGCGTTCAAGCATTTCTACCTGAGTAACGGCTATCCCCAGGCGGTTAAAGCTCTGTGCCAGTTCACAGCCGATCGGACCACCACCTAAAACGAGCATGTTTTCAGGCTTTTCGCGCATCTGCCACAGGTTGTCAGAGGTGTAGTATTCAATGTCCTGTATACCTTCAATCGGTGGCACAAAGGGCCTGGCTCCGGTTGCAATAACAATACTGCGTGCAGTAATCGTTTGACCGTTGACCTCTACAGTATAGGGAGAGATGATTCTGGCTTCGCCCTCGATGACATCCACTCCTAGCGAACTATAACGCTCCACAGAGTCATGCGGTTCTATCGCGCTAATAACCGATTGCACACGCTCCATCACCTCGGCAAAATCAAATTCAGCATCGGCTTTTTTGATACCAAACTCCTTACTTCGACTAATATGCGAGAGAAACTTGGCGGAGCGGATAATGGCTTTGGAAGGTACGCAACCGGTATTCAGGCAATCACCTCCCATTTTATGTTTCTCGATCAGGGTGACTTTTGCCTTTACCGCCGCAGCGATATAGGCTGTTACCAGTCCGGCAGACCCGCCCCCGATAACGATCAGATTGGTATCAAATTTTGCAGGCCTGGGATGAGCTTTCATGATCTTATTCCGTTTTATGATGTCAATAATCTTACGACCTATAAAAGGTAGCAGGGCCAGTAAAGCAAATGAAACGATAATTTCAGGTGATGCTATACCAGATAGAGAATCTATCTGCGCCAGTTGTGTGCCCGCATTCACATAAACTATGGTGCCCGCGAACATACCTAACTGGCTAACCCAGAAAAAGGTCCAGGTTTTTAAACTGGTCAATCCCATTACCAGATTGATCACGAAAAAAGGGAATGCAGGAACCAGACGTAAAGCAAACAGGTAGAAGCCACCATCCTTATCTATGCCCTGATTAATGGTTTTAAGCTTGTCGGGAAATTTCTGCTGAATCGTATCTCGCAATACATAACGGGAAACGATAAAAGCACAGGTTGCTCCAATGGTACTGGCAAATGAAACCAGAATTACGCCAGTAAATAATCCAAAAATAGCTCCGGCTGCTAAGGTCATCACTGCGGCACCTGGTAAAGAAGCAGCCGTAACAACAACATAGATGGCAAAAAAAGTGATTAGCGTGGTTAAGGTATTCTGTTGATAAAAAGCATTGAGTGATTCTTGCTGAGATTTTATATAATCCAGCGTCAGGTACTGCCCAAGGTCGAAAATAAAAAAGGCTACAATTATGACCACAAGAACGAGCAACATCAGGATTTTTTTCATGGCGATTATTTCTTATCGTTGTAGCGTTTTAAGCAATAGCTAGTAGCGTGCACCAGAATTAAAGCTGAATCTCTGGACTATCTGCTAACTCCTTTTGGTATAACTATAGAGAACCTTATCAGTGAGTCATTGCGAGGAGAGAAACGATGCGGCAAGCTTAATCAGTTTATAAGACACCGAAAGATACCGCCTTATACCCACAAAACCACTAAAGGGTTAAGACCTCTCTGATCAAAAGATTTCTTTTTCAATAGTTACATTTTTTTTGGATAGTCATAATCAACTAAAGTGCCATCAGACTGGGCAATTTTTTTCCATTCCACATTAAATTCGATAGTTGCAATCGAACAGGTGGGCATATTTGAAGTTTGATAACCACACAAAAAATTCAAAAAAGCAGTCATATCAGGATTATGCCCGACTAGCATCATTGTATTGATTTCAGGGTCGCACTCCTGTACCAGTTGCAACATGGCATCGATACCAGAAAAATAGATATCTGAATCAATTTGAATTTTTTCATGATTGTAATTGATAGCGTCTGCAAGATAGCGTGCGGTAGTCAACGCTCTTAATGCAGGGCTAGAGTAGAGCAGCTCGACTTCCACATGATGCTTCCTTAGTCGTTCACCCATAGCAAGAGCACTGGTATGCCCGCGTTTATTCAATGGACGCTGTTGATCGCTTAAGGACTGATCCTTCCAGGATGATTTAGCATGTCGAACCAGATAAAGTGTTTTCATTTTTGCATGATGGATAAGGGTTGATTCTGCTGGTCTGTATTTTCAGCAGCCCATTGTAAAATCTCTGTTTCGTCCCCTCTGAAAATAACCTCTACCGGTTTCTTTTTCAGTTGATACTGATACATAGGGTCATAATATTGCTCCAGTAGTAGCTGAATACCTTCATCAAACCCCTGGCTCTCGCCATGACTGAAAAGTTGTGCCAACGCATTCGAAAATACCTGATAAATCATTTGATATCTTTCACCCCCTAATCTATTTTTGATACGGGTGAGATTATCCAGCACGAAACGGCTAAACTCAGTCTCGGCCTGTTCGGCAAATTTCTGTTGATATAGTGGCCAGTTGAACTCGATATAATCTTCGCGAATGATATCTACACGCTGTTGCACCGAGCGTTGAAGAAAGATACGTGGAGAGACTTCCATCTTTTTATAGAATTCACTCGGTGTAAGAATACGGCCTATCATCTTGCCCTCATCCTCAAGTACTACTGGCGTTTGTGGATAATGATGGCGATGCTTAAGAAAGGTGATAGAAAGCTGGTTTTCGAAATCTATCTGCGCCGGTTGAGTATCGTGCACATCGCGTCCAAAAGCCGAGCCTCGGTGATTGGCGAGACCTTCCAGATCGACATAGTACTGCATCTTCTTCAGCACTCGGGTTTTACCTGAACCCGTCATGCCGCTGAGAATAATAAAGGGTATCTGCTGCTGACTGATTTCCAGTTGTTGCAACAGATAGCTGCGCATCGCCTTGTATCCACCCTTAATCAACGGGTAGTCTATACCCTGCTTTTTCAACCAGGCCTGTGTAGTACGTGAGCGTAGGCCCCCCCTGAAACAATATAGATAGCCGTCAGGGTGTTTATCGACAAAAGCTTTCCAGTGTAGCAATCGCTGTTCACGAATCTCAGCAGTCGCCAGTTTCAGGCCCAGTTCAATCGCTTCATCCTGCCCAGCATCTTTATAGCGCTTGCCGATTGCTTCACGCTGTTCATCATCCAGTAGAGGAACATTCACGCTAGTAGGGAAAGCACCCTGATTGAATTCAATGGGGGCGCGAACATCCATCATGGGAGTATCGTTTAGAAATAATGCGCTAAAATCTTCAGTATCAGGACGAGACATTAAATAGTTATCTCCCAACACTGATGAATCCTGGGGCGACGTTTGAAGTCTTCAGGAATAGTCTGCGCAGTGATGTCTTTTACTTGATAGCGTTTAGAAATGTCTGCATCAAGTTTTAAACCTTTTTTATTGGTTGAGAATATCAGCATGCCATCTTTTTCCAATAATGCCATGGATTGCTGTATAAGCTTTGCATGATCACGTTCTATATCCAGTATCTCTTTCATTTTCCTGGAGTTGGAAAATGAGGGTGGATCGAGAAAGATCAAATCAAACTTGCCATCAACACCATAACGTTTGGGCTGACGTAAAAGTTCGATGCAATCCCATTGCAGGAACTTGTATTTTTTCTCGTCGTTCAGGTCGTTTAATTCAAAATTTTCTTTAGCCCAGTTGATATAGGTCCCCGACATATCGGCACTGACAACCTCGCTGGCACCACCCAGAGCTGCCTGCACACTGACCGATGCGGTATAACAGAACAGGTTGAGTACTTTTTTATTTTTGGCCTGTTCGAAGATGCGTTGTCGGGTGGTTCGATGATCAAGGAATAGTCCAGTATCCAGATAGTCTTCCAGGTTGATCAGAATTTGTGCTGCCCCTTCGCTAACCTGAAATAGCTCACCACGTCGCCCATGCTTTTCGTATTGCTGACTGCCACGCTGACGCTGACGTAATTTACAGAACAACTGCTGGTCACTGATATTGAAGTATTGCTTTACAATTTGTTGTGCAAGTTGAATACGATGTGCTGCTTTATCGGCATCAATAGTCTTTGGTGCCTGATACTCCTGCAAATGATACCAGACTCGATCCGCATCCAGGCTACTACTGTAACGATCCAGTGCAAACGAAAACTCAGGTAAATCTGCATCATAAACGCGATAGCAACAGACACGATTACGTTTGGCCCATTTTGACAGGTGCTTATCATTCTTCTTAAGGCGATTGAGCAAGGCATTGGCTTCCTGATCCTGCAAGTCGAAATCAATGACTTTAGATTTAGCCTGCTCTACAGGTTGTTCAGCGATAGCAGGTCTCGCTGCTGACTTTTCAATATTGAATGACGCAAAAACACAGCTCAATTGACCATTGTTGACCGATTTTTTAAAGCTTCGATTCAGACGTAGGCGATGCAATAGATCGGGGTTTGCTGAAATGATATTGACTGTTGCATTAACACCATTATCCGCGAAAGACTTGAATACCTTGCCCATCTGCGAATACAGTGTAGCCAGTCCCTGCTCTGCCTGCAGTCGCTCACCATAGGGTGGGTTGATGATGATTATGGGTGGTTTGGTGACCATATCGTAAGTCAGGTCGTTGATATCGCTACGCGAAAACTTGATAAGATCATCGACACCCGCACGCATCGCATTATCGCGCGCAATTTCGATGGCTCTGGCATCCAGGTCGCTGGCCAGAATCTCGCAATCAGGTGAGGATTCAATGCCCTGCTCAGCTTCATCCAGACAGTTTTGCCATACTGTTTTGTCATGCCCTAACCAACGCAGAAAGCCAAAATAATCACGATCCATTCCGGGAGGTATATTAGCAGCGATCATTGCAGCCTCGATAGCAAAGGTGCCAGAGCCACACATGGGGTCGATCAGGCTATGTGTTTTTGAAATCTCTCTCGTCCAGCCTGACTGAACTAATAAAGCAGCAGCCAGGTTCTCTTTAAGCGGTGCGCCACTATGCTGTAATCGATAACCACGGCGGTGTAACGACTGTCCGGACAAATCCAGACTTACGGTTGCCGTGTTTTTGTGAATGATTAAATGAATACGTACATCTGGGCGTTCTTTTTCAATAATTGGACGGCTATTGACGGTATTTCTAAAGTAATCCACCACCGCATCTTTAACTTTTAAAGAAGCGTAATGGCTGTGATTGATATCTGAACGGGAAAGAGTTGCCGCAACAGAAAAGCTACCACGTGAGGTTAAATGCTTTGACCAGTCGATATCGTAGACTTGCTGATAGAGTATTTCTTCATTCTCTGCTTTAAAGGTTTTTAACGGCAGGTAAACCCGATTTGCAAGGCGAGAGAAAATACAGATTCTATAGGCAAGTTCTACCGTCCCTTTTAACTCAATGCCACCGTAGACCTTCTTAATCTGAATATCAGGGTCATTAGCTTTAGACAGTATATCTCTGACTTCATGAAACAGTGCAGTTTCGAAGCCCTTGTGTCCTGTCACGAAAAAATTGTGGGTTTGTGTCATGGTTTAATTATCTCACCACAGAGGATACAGAGAGCACGGAGGTAAAACCTTTTTTGATAATAGCAATTGACTTCATTTAATTAGTGACCCAAATTTAATTTGAAAAATTAGCAATAAGGTCTTTGTATACCATTCCAACATATTAAACCTCTGTGTACTCTATGGTTAAGTTAAAACCTATAGCAGTACCTTCTCCATCCCACCATGAGACATCTTGGTCAAAAAGCTATCCAGCCATTTTTCACCATAGTTCAATCGCGCCAGCTCAACTACAATGTAATCAGTACTCATCCCTGTCAATTTTTCATAACGCGAAAGACCTTGCTGACAGGCTGGACATGAAGTTAGACATTTCACCTCTACCTTATCATCACCTGCCTGCACAACCTGCCTGGCCAGTTGCATTGATTCCAGCTTGCGGTTGAATAATTGATGCGCAATATCTGGACGCGATGTGGCCAAAGTACCTGATTCACTGCAACATCTGGTGGTCAATTCAACTGATTGACGCATTAACTTGCTGGCTACTTCTATCGGCTGCTGGTTCTTTATAGGTGTATGACAGGGATCGTGGTAGATATATTTGGTGCTAGACTCCTGATTGATTTCAAAGCCTTTCTCAACCAGATATTCATGAATGTCCATGATTCTTGAACCGGGGAAAATACGTTCGAATTCATATTTCTCCAGCTGATCAAGACAGGTACCACAGGAAACAATGATGGTTTTTATATCCAGATAGTTGAGCGTATTGGCTACACGATGAAATAGCACTCGATTCTGAGTGGTGATCTGGTGTCCTTTATCGTGATGCCCCGCTGCAATCTGTGGATAACCACAGCATAGATAGCCTGGCGGTAATACGGTTCTGGCACCCGATTCATACAGCATTGCAATCGTGGCCAGACCGACCTGACTAAACAGTCGCTCTGAACCACAACCGGGGAAATAGAATACCGAGTCACGATCCTCTAGCGGTACTTCCGGATTACGGATGATAGGCACCATTTGTGGATCGTCTGCCGCCAGGATCTGGCGCATGGTTTTGTCTGGCACATTCGCCTTTACCGGGTTGCGCACAAAATTGACGATCTGTTGCCGAATGACCGGTTTACCATTAGATGCGCGTGCCTGTTCTTCGCGCTTAGGGGCCATACCAAAAGATTTCAATAGCATGCGTAAGGTGCGGATAGATTTAAAACCCCATTGCAGCATCAGTTTGCGCGATATGTTAATCAGACTGGGATCGTGTAGATTGAGGAACCAGATCGCCAGTATTGCTCCCAGACTTTTGCGTCGCTGTTTGTTTTTGGTTAACAGCGTTCGCATGGCAATCGTGACATCACCAAAGTCGATATTCACCGGACAGGGGGTGAGGCACTTATGGCAGGTGGTGCAATGATCCGCTACATCGTTTAATTCGTCAAAATGTCGATTAGACAGGCCGCGCCTGGTCTGCTCTTCGTACAGAAACGCTTCGATAATCTGGCCTGTGGCCAATATCTTATTTCGCGGTGAATACAGCATGTTGGCGCGCGGAATATGCGTCATACATTCGGGTTTGCATTTGCCACAACGCAGACAATTCTTGATGGAATCGTTAATTTCTCCCATCTCACTGTTTTCAAGAATGAGCGCTTCCTGTTCCAGCAAGCGTAATGATGGCGTGTAGGCATTGCCTAGCCCTGAACCTGTCAGTAATTTCCCCTTGTTAAAATGCTGCTCTGGATCGATCTGTTGTTTGTATTTGGCGAAAGCTTCAAGTTTGTCAGTTTCCAGATACTGGATCTTTGTCAGGCCAATACCATGTTCGCCGGAGATTACACCGTTCAACGACGTAGCCAGCTGCATGACTTCATCTACAATCAGGTCGGCCTGATGCAGCATTTCATAATTATCAGAATGAACCGGGATATTGGTATGCACATTGCCATCACCCGCATGCATGTGTAATGCAACAAATAGACGCGAATCTTTGACCTTTTCATGGATTTTCGCTAACTGATTACGCATATCTGCGTACTCAAGTCCCGAAAAGATTTCATCCATCTGCTTTTTGACCTGTCGCTTATAGCTAATCCTTAATTGATTACGCAACAGGCAATCGATCACTCTATCGTCTTTATCGAGTTCGAAGTCCAGCTGTTCAGCAAAGTTACTGGCTGGACTGTCAAAGTGTGCCAGCCATTGTTCCCATTGGGCTATCTGAGCGACCAGACGGGTTATGGCAAAGTCAATCTTGGACAAAAATAATTCATCAGGATCGGATGATTTCTTTATCTTTTGCTGACGATCACTCAGGTATTGTTTTAGCGCAATACATATTTCTACCTTATTACTGATCGATTGGCGGATATTGATGATTTCAATACCACGACTGTAATCACTCAGGTTTTCCAGCGGGATGACTACGTCTTCGTTGATCTTAAATGCATTGGTATGTGCCGAAATGGCTGCGGTACGTTTTCTATCAGCCCAGAATCTTTCACGAGCAGGTTTACTCACCGCAATAAAACCTTCGGCCTGACGTTTATTTGCTAGCTCTACAACTGTCGAACAGGTAGCCGCCAGTAAATCTTCATCGTCAGAAATAATATCCGCCAGCAACAGCATCTTTGGTTGGTCCGAGCGATTAGCTTTGGTGCTGTATTGAACCGCTTTTATGTACCTCGTATCCAGATGTTCCAGTCCTGCAAGCAGTACACCATCGGTTTGATCTATCAAATCCTTGATTTCTACAATAGCCGCCACGTCCTTGCCTGAATCCTGATTGAAGAATTCCAGGCACACAGTACGGGTAAACTCAGGTATCGGGTGCAATACAAAGGTTGCTGAGGTAATCAGGCCATCGCAGCCTTCTTTCTGGATACCAGGCAAGCCCGCCAGAAACTTGTCGGTAACGTCTTTACCTAGCCCAACCTTTCTAAAGGTCTGCCCAGGTATTTTCAGTATCTCTGGTTTGGATAAGACTTTACCGGTTCCTCTTTCGGTACGTGTGATTTCGAACTCAACCGTTTCCTGTAGATGGATCTTGCCCATATTGTGGTTGAGGCGTTTAACCTCCAGCCAGTTGGCATCTGCGGTGACCATCTTCCAGCTCAGCAGGTTATCCAGCGTAGTACCCCAGATAACCGCTTTCTTACCGCCGGCATTCATCGCGATATTGCCACCTATAGTAGAAGCATCCTGTGAGGTTGGGTCAACTGCAAAAGCAAGTCTTTGCAGCCCTGCTCTTTCAGACACACGTTTGGTGACTACGCCCGCCTCTGCATCTATAACACAAACCCTGGCATCGCTACCCGGTAGATTGATCTCTCGAACCTCACCCAGTTTTTCAAGTTTTTCCAGATTGATGACAGCAGTATTTTCATACAAAGGAATGGCACCACCGGTATAACCCGTGCCCCCTCCGCGGGCGATGATGGTTAAATCCAGATCGATACAGCCCTGTACCAGGTCGGCTATCTCTTCTTCAGTATCTGGATGTAGCACCACCATTGGGTATTCTACGCGCCAGTCAGTGGCATCGGTGGTGTGTGAAACCCGTGCCAGCCCGCTGAAATCGACATTATCTTTTTTGGTGAGGCGAGTGAGTTTACGTTTTATCTTACCGCGTTGTTGTAGTAGCCAGCTTAACCAGTCATCGAAGTCCTTGACCGTAATGCGCGCAGCTTCGAGTAGGTCAAGCGCCTGTTGATTGTCATCCGCACGCTTTTTGATCTGTTGCAATCGGTGATTTAGCGCCTGGCTTAACTGTTTACGTCGTTTCTGATCAGCCAGCAAGTCATCCTGCAGATAAGGATTACGTCTTACCACCCAGATATCACCCAGCACTTCAAACAGCATGCGTGCAGAGCGACCGGTTCTACGCTCTCCTCGTAGCTGGTTTAATACATCCCACCAGCGTTTTCCCATCAATCGATAGACTATTTCCTTGTCAGAGAATGAGGTGTAGTTGTAAGGGATTTCACGAATACGATCAGGCATGCAGGAATGTATGGACGCTAAAAGCGCGGTATTATAACGGATTTCTACTCTTCTTTTGTAATCTCTTTCTCTCCTTTGCCTGAAATTAAATGCACATCGCGTTGCGGGAATGGAATTTCGATACCTGCCTCGCGGAATGCCCGGTCAATCTCAAAATTCATATCACTCATCACCAACAGTCGGTTGTCTACATCCCTGATATAACAACGCAGTTCGAAGTTTAATGAGCTATCACCGAAGGTACGGAACAGTACCCTGGGTTTGGGCAATATAGGGCTTTTGGTAATCACAGAGTCATGCTGATAGGCAATATCTATCAAAATAGATTTAACCAGTTCTGTATCTGTACCATAGGCAACACCAACCGGCAATACCACCCGACCTAGAGAGTCGCGGAACATCCAGTTAGTTACCTGCCCCGAAATCAGCTCAGAATTAGGCACGATGACATCAGACCGGTCAAAGGTCTGAATCTGGGTAGAGCGTATGCTGATTTTTTTTACATAACCTTCAGTTGAACCAACCACAATCCAGTCGCCGGTTTTAATCGGTCGTTCAAACAGCAGGATGACACCTGAAACAAAGTTATTAACAATATTCTGCAGACCAAAACCAATACCTACCGATAATGCACCAGCAATCAGAGCCAGATTGGCAAGCTCTACACCGGCAATGGAAATCGCTATCAGAAAACCGATAGCAACGCCCAGATACCCCGTTAGTGAAATCATCGCTTCCTTACTGCCTCTATCCATACGTGAACGTTTGAGCCAGCTTTTATCCATGCGCCGCTTGATCCAGCCGATGATAGATAGCATCACAGCAAACGAAAGCAGTGCCGCAATCATCTTGACCGGGACGATATTTACGGTGCCGATTTCAAATCCACCGGTGATGACATCTCTTAACTCAAGTAAGGTGGTATCCGATAGCCCCCATATCTTGAGCACGGCAACGCCAAAAGCAGACCAGATGATGATGGAGAAGGTAAACCTGAACCAGATAGACCCCGGTAAGAAATCTTTTTCCTTTACCCCTATACGCTTACGAAAAAGCTTTTGCCACTCATTACGTCCTTCATCCAGACTATCCAGAAAATCACTCCAGATGCGTATTAAAAAGATGGTCAGGCTCCACAGCAGAAAGCTGCCTGTAATACCTATAAGAATAAAATTGGACAAATTGACATAGCCCAACCAGTCAGCACCAAGACAAATTAATAGCCCGAGGATAACCAACACTCGCAACAGGTGAATATTGCTTAACCCACGGTAATAGCGTAATAACCAGGCAGCCCAGATCAGGTTCAATACCAGGAGAAACAGATAAACATTACGGATTAATGCGGTAATTTGATCTGGAAAATCATGTATCTGAATAGCTGAATACATCAGAAAACCGGCAAATACCAGTTTGCTTAGCAACCTCAGACGACTAGCCAGCAATACCGATATATCCTGCGGCAGGCTAGTCAGTGCCTGGGCAGGTGGATAGGGGTTAAGCAGTATGCGGATAAATAGATTGCCGAGTACATACATAAATAAACCAAAAATCACTAAGGCCAGGAAATCCACGGACGATCCGCTTATCAGCTGATAAGCATAATAAAGACTGAGACAGGAAGTAATAATCAGAGCAGCCATGTGTCTTTGAGCACAGCTAAACAGGGATAATTGAAACCGACTCAAATATCCGGTTTGCGTTGATTGTTGATCAAGACGAATACTGTGATTGAGTGCCCGCCTAATCCATAAAACTAATGCGGCAGCAACCAGAAGTAAAACTGATACCTCAGGCAAATTCTCCATTAAAGCGCTAAAACCGCCATCCTTTTCGATAAATGACAGTACTGACTGATAAATTTCGAGTGGGTTGAACAGATTGTTTTTGATGTTCTGCAGTAAATTAGTTCTCTTTCCCAGCAACTCTGAGGCTAACACCTGTTGCTGTTTGGAAATAACAACATCCACGATTTCATGGGCGCGCAATAACATTAATCGACAACTAGCCAGTTGCTGGGCATTGCTTAACATACTCTGATTTAGACTCTGGCGCTTTTCAGTGACTTCTTTTTCTTCCGTCACCATTTGAGCGCCTAGCAATTCAAGGTCATCAGCACTCTTATTAATCGCCTGTTCATTGATGTCAATACATTCATTGGCAACTTTTTTAATGAACAATCCCTGCTCCTGAAAATCATCGAGTAATTTGTGATTGAGTAGATTTTTAGGTTTAGTAAAGGCTTTTTCGATGGCCTGTAATTTGGCATCAGCTTCGCCTATTTTAAGGCTAAGTATGGGATCGATCGCCAGGGCCGAGGTAAACTTGATCAGGAATATTAAAAATAGAAGGATGCGCATGATGGTATCAAACCACCTGAAAAGGAAGTATCGGGGTCATAGGTAGCGTTACTGTCAACTATGTGAGTTATTCTGTCGATATTATGCCAGCGATCAGACAACTATTCATTTAATCTGCAATTATGATTTATTCATAATGTATTTGGACTATAAATAGAAAGTATGGTCATTAAGATTTAAATGAATAATTTAACAAAATCATATCCCCTGTTTACAAAAGGTAGCCCTTCTGCTCAATACCAGCAGATCAGTAATTTTTGTGTGAACTATACTGAGAGCCTGCTAATCAGCCTCATGTACCTGGAAATAGATGAGGAATTTAGCGAATCACCCGAAACTTATATAAAACTACAGCAAAAGTTACAAAATCGGGAACGTACCATACGACACGCATTTCAGTTTCAGATAGAAAAACTCTTTTCAGACTTCAAGACTGTACGTAAAACGCGATTACATGCAAACCGGGCGAGTGACTGGTTAGCAATAGGCCTGACGGGACAAAATGCTTCCACTGTGCGAGCTAGTATCGAGACATCCAGCGAGCGTTTGAATATTATCTATGAAAAACAGTTAGTTACTCTTAATAAACGCCTTAAGACACTGGTTCATCGAACAGACAACACCTATATTGAAAATCCAGTAACCCCTGAAAACCTCTGTAACGCTTTTCTTTCATGTATTGAAGCCATGTCCTTTACCAGTAAGCAGCTAAGCCAGCTTATTGGATTGTATGATCGCGTACTCAGTCTGTTTCTGGCTGATTTTTATCAACAGCTTGATCTGGGAATGTATTATCTGGATATCCTGCCTGAATTAACAGATCCCGAGATATTTAAAGAGAATTCTGCAAAAGTTAAACCTCCTGAAATATTCACCCCGGATAATGAAGCTGAGAGTGTTGTTGACTTAAAAGAAACTCAGTCAGAATCAGCAGATAACGAAAAGGCTGACACAGAACAAGTATCAGAAGACCTTCTACAGAACAAGCCGCAAGCTGAGACAAGTCAATACTTTCCTCTGGTAAAAATTGAAGAAAAACAGGAAGTTGACTACAAACTGGAAGAATTCTTTACCTTAACTAGCCAGGGCAGTCTCGATTATGCTCAATTGTTTGCATCCTTTCTAGATTCAACAAAAGGTTTGTTTGAAGAAAAACAAAGCAGAGAAGTCTTCCGTTTCCTGAATTTTTTTACCCACCTGCTGGACAACCCCAGATTACCTAAAGCGCTTAAGATTCAGCTTTCACGGATTTCTCAACCATTGCTAAGACTTGTTCTGGTTGATCCATTTTTCTTTCGCAGTAGCAATCATCCAGTCAATGATTTTTTACTTTCAATCATCGATTATGAGATACGTTATGGCAGCACTAAATCCTCTGCCGTATTACTATCTCCACTATTTGATCATTTACTTGAATCAGCAAACCTGACTCTAGACGACTTCTATCCAACCATTCATGAGTTTGAAGTTTTAAAAGAGACTGAATCTACTCGTATACGATCACTCAAACTCGATAACAAACAGGAACAACAGAAAATAAAGGATGAAGTCCTCGAACTAATCAATCAGGTCACCGAAAAACTGGAAGCAAAACGTGAAGTACTGTCCTTTTTCTACGATGACTGGCAATTATTATTGCTTCAGATAGCACGAAAGATTGGTCAAAAATCCACTGCCTTCATACAGTCTGTTGAAATAACTAGAATGCTGGTCTGGAGTCTGGATGAGAATCATGAAGACAACCCTGAATACAGCCGATACTCTTTCACCAGTTTATTAAAAGCTATCGATAAAGGATTGATTTCATTAAATTTTTCTTCCGAGCATAGAAATAGAATCAGAAAACTCCTGGTACGTGAGTTTAAGAAAATAAAACATGCCAGAGACCCTATAGTCGCTTCATCTAGAAAACACTTAAACAGCTTTAATTCGTTTGATCAATTCAGCGATACTGTTAATAAGTTTTCTTTGAACCTGACAGACATTACACATAATCAACCTATTGAGGATGCTGCATTGGCCGATTTTTTAAATTCTCTGCAATATGGCTCCTGGGTTGAGATTAAAGAAGATAGGAAAAGTCGCTTTAAGCGGGGTAAATTGAAATGGAAGGCTCAGGATAATAGTCGTTTTATCTTTATTGACCAACGAGGTCATAAAATCAATGAGAGTACTCTGGATCAGATCAAACAATACTATGCCGATGGTATGATCAAGGTACTGAGTAAACCGTTGCCCTTCTCTTCAACACGGCCGACTTTGGGTCATGGATATACCGACTTCTAAACAAAAAACGGCTGCCCAAAGGCAGCCGCTTATTAAACAAACTCTTAACAGGTCAGGCTTATACCTGTAATAACAGGCGTGCTGGATCTTCCAATAGCTGTTTGATGGATACTAGAAATTGCACCGCTTCGCGACCATCAATGATGCGATGGTCGTAAGTCAGAGCCAGATACATCATAGGACGAGCAACAATATCACCATCAATAACAACTGGTCTTTGAATGATGTTATGCATGCCCAGAATAGCGCTTTGTGGTGGATTTAAAATTGGTGTGGACAGCATTGATCCGAAAGTACCGCCATTGGTAATACTGAATGTTCCACCAGTGAGTTCATCAATACCCAATTTGTCGGTACGCGCGCGTTCTGCCATATTACGAATTTCCTGCTCAACATCAGAATAACTCATCTGATCTACATCACGCAGTATAGGTACGACCAGCCCACGTTCTGAGCTGACTGCGATACCAATATCAAAATAATCGTGGTACACAATGTCGCCACCATCAATGGAAGCATTAACCGCAGGGAATTTCTTCAAGGCTTCAACTGCGGCTTTAGTGAAGAATGACATCATACCCAGTTTAACGCCGTGAGTTTTTTCGAAAGTTTCTTTATAACGATTACGTAAATCCATCATCGGCTGCAGGTTGACTTCATTAAATGTAGTCAGCATAGCCGCAGTGTTTTGTGCTTCTTTTAAACGTTCAGCAATTCGTGAGCGCATGCGTGACATAGGTACACGACGATCATTTCGATTGTCTCCAGGTTGTGCCGGAGCGGCAGGTGCAGCAGGAGTTGGTTCGGTTGCAGGAGCTGGGGCAGTAGCAGGCTGTACAGCTACTGAATTCTGAACGTGCTTTTCAACATCTTGTCTGGTGATCGCACCTTTTTGACCCGTGCCTGTGACCTCGCTAGCGCTGACGTCATGTTGTTTCATCGCTTTGCGCGCAGCCGGTCCAGCTTTGGGGGCAGCAGCGGTTTCTGTTTTGGTTTGAGCAGCAGCTTCAACTGCTGCTTCGGTATCAATAATAGCCAGTACTTGATTGTTGGTAACCGACTCCCCTTCATCTTTATCTATCGATGTAATCACACCAGAAGCTGTCGCTACAATTTCAAGTACCACTTTATCGGTTTCAAGATCAACGATGATGTCATCCTGTTTGACGCTATCGCCAACCTGCTT
>JBNKMF010000002.1:0-46736 GCA_050292965.1 Gammaproteobacteria bacterium
CCTGCGTGACTCACCAAAGCCTGCGTGGCTCACCAACTCCACCACACGTAACCAGCCACAACAGGGTTGTCGCGACAACAGGAGAAAAAGAGCACAAAAAGGGAAAGGGCCCGCCACACCCGCTTTTCTCTACCGTTGCTCCCTTCCGGGCCTGGCGGAGTTAACAGTTAGCTGTCGCGGGGGAACCGATGCCGGTCACCATAAACCTGTTTCAGTTTTTAATGCCTGAAAAATTCAGGCGGTATAGTACTTGTTGAGTGGTTAAATGAAAAGGACAAATCCCGATCTTATTCAATCCTTATTAAAAAGATTGCGTAATAGCTTATCCGGTATAGCGCTGGAATGTTTAACCTGTTTGGTCACAATATAGCTGTAATAACGTTTCAGCCCCAGTTGAGCATTCAGTAAATCATCAACAAAGCATTGATAATCGTTCACCGACGCCGTTACGATTTTTAGAAAGTAATCGATACCCCCACCCACTGCCCAACATTCCAGCACCTCTGTACGCGCCTGCACAGCCTGTTCAAAGCGATCGAAGTCCTGTTGCTTGTGACTCTCTAACTCCACCTCCATGATGATAAAGGTAATATCCTTAACCAGATCACTGGCGAGATTAGCGCAATATCCTTCGATAAGTCCCACTTTTTCCAGTCGCTGTAATCGTTCCCAACAGGGTGTGGGCGACAGGTTCACGCGCCGAGCCAGTTCTGTTTTAGTAATCCTGCCATTGCGTTGAAGAATGGATAAGATTTGAATATCACGCTCATCTAATCTAATCATGGCCGTTGCTAATCACCTGCATAAACTGTTGCATATCTATATTTTGACCCGAAATAATCAGCGCAACATTGCGCCCGATTAAACTGGAATAACGCGATTCAAGGTCAGGGTCGATCAATAACGCAGTACCAACAGCAGCCGCACCTTCGCTAACCAGACGTTCCTGCCAGAATAGATGGCGCATAGCCGCCGCAATCTGTAGCTCGCTTAATAAGACCACTTCATCGGCCAGGGCCTGAGTCATTGAAAAAGTGAGCTTATTATGGATTCCAATACCCCCGCCCAGAGAATCTGCCAGAGTAGCTAGCTCTTGCACCTCGGTTTCCTTACCTGCCTGCAAACTGGCAGCCATCGCTGCGCCGCGTTCAGGACTAATCCCTAGCACGCGAATATCTGGATTAACCGACTTCACGGCCAGCGCAATACCCGACAGCAGCCCGCCCCCCGATAAAGGCACCAGAATCGTGTCAACCTCAGGCCAGTCCTCGATAATCTCCAGACCAATAGTACCCTGACCTGCAATAATATCAGCATGATCAAAAGGCGGTATCTCGGTCAGACCTTGATCGGACACCAGTCTGTCTACCAGTTGCTGAGCTTCATCCTGACTATTGCCATGAATACGCACCTCGGCTCCTAAAGCTTCGATAGCCATCAACTTATTGTCCGGCACCAGAGACGACATACAGATGGTGGCGCGACAGCCGAATAACCGCGCAGCATAGGCCAGAGCGCGCCCATGATTACCCGTTGATGCACACACCACCCCGCGCTGCAATTGCTTGGCAGACAGCTGCATGACAGCATTCACCGCGCCACGTATCTTAAAGGCAGCTATCGGTTGCAATGACTCTAGCTTCATTCTCACCTGTCGCTCAGCACTGGATAAGCTCTGAGCGATAACTAGAGGGCTGCGTAGAACATAAGGACGGATGTCATCTTTCGCTTTAACTATGGTTGAAACTGGAATCATGATGCAGTCACGATTACAAAGATAACCTTGAATTGCAAGAGCTGTATACATAGTGCTCACAATCATTTATTTTACTCGTTGAATCTTTTCCAAATACAACGCGTATGCTATCCATAGTGATGAAATACATCCTTCACAGTTTATCAAGAAAGGTGACCTATCGTGCTAAAGAGTCGTAAACGCTTCACCGACCAGGAATATTCAAAACGCCTGACAAAGACCCGTATGGCCATGCAGGGAACAGGCATAGAGCTGCTGATTGTTACAGATCCTTCCAATATGTACTGGTTAACCGGTTACGACTCCTGGTCATTTTATGTACACCAATGCGTCGTTGTAGGGCTGGAAGAATTATTCTGGTTTGGACGTAGTATTGATGCACAGAGTGCGCGCTTAACAACCAGCCTGGCTGAAAACGATATCATCGATTACCCGGATAACTATGTCATGAGCACAGAACGGCATCCGATGGATTATCTATCAGGCATTCTCAAACAGCGCTGTCTGGATACCTTGCGTATCGGTGTGGAAAAAGATAACTATTATTTTACTGCCAGCGCAATGGAAGCCATCAGCAAAGGTTGCCCACAGGCACAACTGGTTGATGCAACTGGACTGGTGAACTGGCAAAGAGCAATCAAGTCAGAGCAGGAACTGATCTATATGAAACGTGCTGGTGAAATCATTGAAAATGTATATCAACGAGTGATAGAGCTTGCAAAGCCAGGCATGCGTAAGAACGAATTAGCCGCAGAAATCCTGCACGCAGGTGTTCTGGGTACAGAAGAACATTTTGGTGATTATACGGCCATTGTTCCCCTGATTGGCGCAGGTGAAGAAGCCGCTGCCTGCCACATGACCTGGGATAACGGTCTACTGGAATCCAATAGCGGCACATTTCTGGAACTTGCCGGTGCACATGCCAGATACCATTGCCCCTGCTCTCGTACGCTTTATTTTGGCACCCCACCAGCTAAATACCGAGACATTGAAAAAGTCATAGCCGAGGGCATAGATGTAACTCTGGAACATTTTAAGCCTGGCAATAGCTGCGGCGAAGTTGCAGCAAGCTTTATTAAGCTGCTTAAAAAATATGGTTACGAAAAAGATAGCCGCTGTGGTTATCCAATTGGCCTCAGTTACCCACCCGACTGGGGTGAGCGCACCATGAGCCTGCGCACTAGCGACACCACTATCATTCAACCCGGCATGTGTTTTCATTTTATGCCTGGCATGTGGTTTGATGACTGGGGTTTTGAAATGACCGAGAGTGTTACGATCACAGAAAACGGTGCTGAATGTCTTTCTTCAGTACCTCGTGAATTACTGGTTAAGCCATAAGAGAGCAGTCATGCGCAACAATCCCATTATTTCAACTATAGATTTTGAACGCGACGGCATACAACACGGTTTTTTGAATATGCCTCACTCGCGCGATGATTCCGCCTGGGGTTCTATCATGATTCCCATCACGCAAATGAAAAATGGTAATGGCCCCACCGCATTAATTACCGGGGGTAATCATGGTGACGAGTATGAAGGACCTGTTGCGCTGTATAACTTTGCCGGACGCACCGAGATTGATGACATTCAAGGTCGTGTGATCATAATACCCGCAATGAACTATCCTGCATTTCAAACTGCAAAAAGAGTATCCCCCATAGATGGCTGTAACTTAAACCGCGTTTTTCCTGGAAAGCCCGATGGTACGGTAACCGAAGTGATTGCAGATTACTTTAGCCGTACTCTGCTACCTTTAGCAGATATCGTACTGGATATACATTCAGGTGGTAAGACGCTGGACTTTCTACCCTTTGCAGCCATACATCGCCTGGCCGATAGTGAGCAGGAAAAAATCAGTGAAGGTTATATGAAAGCTTTTGCGGCTCCCTACCAAGTCAAAATGCTGGATATAGATGCTGCGGGTATGTACGACACTCAGGTTGAGAACATGGGGAAGGTGTTCGTCACTACAGAACTAGGCGGCGCAGGGACGACAACTCCCTGTTCAGTCAATATCGCCAAGCGTGGGGTAAATAACTTTCTCATCCATGCAGGCATACTGGAAGCCGAAATTACCCCCTGCCCCGAACCCATTCTATCGCTGGATATGCCAGATGAAAGGTCTTTTGTTTTTTCTCAACATACCGGCCTAATAGAGCCAGTTGTGACCTTAGGGGATCATGTTCATCAGGGTGATCTGATGGCTCGCATTCACATTACTGAACGTACTGCTGTGCCACCCTATGAATATTTCGCGCCACGCGATGGCATCGTATTATCCAGACACGTCCCCTCCCTGGTCAAAATGGGCGATTGCTTAAACGTGATCGCTGAAATCGTGGCTCAGCAATAACAAAGTCAACCTTATTCCCCCAATACTTCAACCACCGAATCGTGAGTTGCTGAGACAATTTCATCCGCCTCTTCTCGGCTCAGAATCAGTGGTGGAGCAAAGCCAATGATATCTCCATGCGGCATAGCACGGCCGATCACTCCACGCTTTAACAGCGCCGCTGCAATCTGTGGCCCGATTTTACCGACAGGATCATACTGTTTGCGAGTATCACGATCTTCAACAAATTCAATCGCACACATCATGCCCGCACCACGCACGTCACCCACATGGGGATGATTAGCCAACGCCTGCTGCATGCATTGATTCAGGTAACCACCGGTTTCAGAGGCATTGCTTAACAGATTCAATTCATCGACTAACTTCAGATTGGCAACACCCGCAGCAGCGCTGATAGGATGTGACGAATAGGTCCAGCCATGACCGATAGCACCGAACTCGTCGGTACCCTGCTCCAGCACTTTCCACACCTTATCTGAAACAATCGATCCAGACAGGGGTGCATAAGCCGAAGTCAGACCCTTGGCAATGGTAATAAAATCCGCTTCTATGTCGTAATGAGTAGAACCAAACATGCTACCCAGGCGACCAAATCCGGTAATAACTTCATCAGCAATCAGCAAAATATCGTGCTTTTTCAGCACTGCCTGTATAGCCTGCCAGTAACCCTCAGGTGGAGGCACCAGTCCGCCGGTGCCCAGCATGGGTTCACCAATAAATGCCGCAATATTATCCGCACCTTCGGTTTCAATAAGCGCTTCCAGCGAAGCTGCACATTGCGCAGAAAATTCTTCTTCTGTCTGATTATCGTCCTCACGATGATAATAATACGGCGCATCGGTATGAATCACCTGAGACAAAGGCAGGTCGAATTTGTTATGGAAAACACCCAGTCCTGTCAATGAACCCGTCATCAAACCCGAACCATGGTAACCCCGCCAGCGTGAGATGATTTTTTTCTTCTGTGGACGACCCAGAATATTGTTGTAATACCACAGCAACTTGATATTGGTTTCATTCGCATCCGAACCAGAAAGACCAAAGTAAACCTTCGACATATTATCCGGTGCCCGCTCCAGAATCATTTTGGCCAGCGTTATCGAGGCTTCGGTGCCATGACCCACATAGGCATGGTAATACGCCAGCTCATTAGCCTGCTCACTAATGGCATCAATCACAGCCTGTTGACCATAACCCACATTAACGCAATACAGACCGCCAAATCCGTCTAGCAGTTTGTTACCGTTGACATCCTGTATATAAACACCCCTGGCGGTTTTTATGATACGTTCAGGTGCATCCCCCCGGGCAAAATCTGCCAGATGGGTTGATGGATGAAAAAAGGAAGATCGGTCCCAGTTTTCAAGTTGCTTAAGATCGGTCATTTGGATATTTCCTGTGTATATTATCTCTGAAAGAGCTTATATCACCACAGCGCAATCGCAGATGATAGACCTGGTCAAGATATTTCATCCAAAATAGAAAAATGGTCTTTACCTGCTCACTTCAGCAGAGGAATCCTCTTTTTTTGGGGCTTGATAACGAAGGTTTTACGATAAGCAGCCGCTCTTCATATAATCACAAATATCAAATCAACCTTATGTTTCTTGTTAAATCTTAAGATAATCCGCACAATACTCGCTTTTCATTAACACCCCGAAAATATGGCCAAAGGTAAAAAGTCCAAAACCCCCGATAATACGATTGCGAAGAATAAATCCGCACGCTTTGAGTTTTTTATCGAAGATACACTGGAAGTGGGTATTGAGCTACAGGGCTGGGAAGTCAAAAGCCTGCGCGAAAAAAAGCTGCAACTGATGGAAAGTTACGTCTTTATCAAAAATAATGAGCTGTGGCTAAGTGGCGCGCATATCGCCCCGTTGGTTTCAGCTTCAACGCATGTCAATCCGGAACCAACTCGAGTACGTAAATTACTGGCGCATCGCTATGAAATTGATCGAATAGAAGGGCTGGTAGAACGTAAGGGGTATACCCTGATTGCCTTATCTGCTTTCTGGAGTCGTGGCAAGGCTAAGTTGAGTATTGGCGTGGCCAAGGGTAAGAAACTGCATGATAAGCGGGCAACAGAGAAGAATCGGGATTGGTCGAGGGATAAGGCACGTATCATGAAGCATGGTTGAAGCCTGTTTATTTTTGCTGTGATAGTGAGTACAAAAAGCATTAATTACTTGCACCGTTTTTTATACGCTAAGAACTTCTTTTCAACAGCTGCACGACTGTCCAGAATTACCGTGACAATGCCTGTTGATATTGAATTGAACTGATAAATCCCCGTTTTCGCTTTCGGCGAGATAGTTTTAAGGATGTTGTTATCCCTTGTTCCTGCTGGTTCCAGGCGGATTCATATCAATATTGGCTTTGTTTGCAGCCATGAGCCTGTCGGATTTAGGATGAATCTACTGCGGAAAAGGCATTTTGGCCAACAATCCGATCATTTATGCTAATCGTTTTTATTTTCCGTCCAGGAAGTCAGTTATATAGTAAATGGTTTGCTGGGTCGGCAGTCATTGGAATCCAGGCAGATTGCCGGTATGAGCCTGAGCTGACTTTATGAGCAGACTCTATTTATGCAGACCTGTCGTGACGTCCCTGTGCCTGAATTGCGGTAATCGCAACGGTATTGACGATGTCAGTCACCGTACACCCGCGCGAGAGGTCGTTAACCGGTTTATTCAGGCCCTGCAAGATTGGTCCGATAGCGACCACGCCAGCGCTGCGTTGCACTGCCTTGTAGGTGTTGTTGCCCGTATTCAGGTCAGGAAAGATAAACACCGTGGCACGGCCTGCGACTTCACTTTGCGGTAGCTTGGTTTTTGCGACTGAGGCATCCACCGCTGCGTCGTACTGAATCGGGCCCTCCACTTTGTACCAGGGTGCCTTTTTTTGAGCAATCGAAACTGCTTTACGTACCTTTTCCACTGAGGCACCGACTCCGGAGTCACCGGTAGAATAGGAGAGCATCGCTACTCTGGGAACTATGCCGAAACGCTCGGCGGTGGCTGCCGAGGTGATTGCTATTTCCGCCAGTTGCTCAGCATTGGGGTCGGGATTGACCGCGCAGTCACCATACACCAGCACCCGATCCGCCATGCTCATCAGAAATACGCTGGAAATCATCCCGTGTCCCGGCGCTGTTCGAATCACCTCGAACGCCGGGCGAATGGTATGCTGGGTGGTGTTTACCGCACCCGAGACCATTCCATCTGCGTCGCCACAATGTACCATCAGTGTGCCGAAGTAACTAATATCCTCGATCATATCCAAAGCCGCTTCGGGGGTTAGTCCCTTGTCTTTACGCGCTTCATACAGGGCGTCGGCGTAGCCCTGGCGAAGCGGCGATCGAACCGGATCAATCAGTTGTGCTTTATCCAGGCGTAAACCCAAATGTGATGCTTTGGCTCGAATCTCGTCTGGATCGCCCAGCAGGGTGATATCTGCGACCTCGCGTAGCAATATAATCTCGGCAGCGCGCAATACCCGTTCCTCAGTGCCCTCCGGCAGTACAATATGCTGACGTCGTTGGCGTGCGCGCTGTATGATCTCGTACTCGAACCTCAGTGGCGTGGTGATCTGTAGCTTCTTATCAAACAATTCACCGGCGAGGCTTAAACAATCGACCGGCAGTTCCTCGGTTAACGCCTGTGCCGCCGCCAGCTTACGCGGATTGTCTATGTCCAGTTGAGATTCCACCTCGTCCACGGCGGTAGCGGTCGTAAAAGTGTCCCCTTCGACCAGTAAGATAGGCAGGTTTCTTCCACCTAGCCCTTTGACCAGTTTCATTACCTCGGCTGCGGGGCGCAGCCCCCCTGTCAGCAGAATCCCGGCAATATGAGGATACTCGCTACTGGTATCTGCAAGCAGACACCCCAGAATCACGTCATTGCGATCCCCCGGCGTAATCACCAGACTGCCGTTGGTTAAATGCTGGAGGAAATGCGGCAATTCCATGGCCGCGATCAGATAATGTGACACTTCACGCTCCATGCTAGTCGGCGTTCCGACCAATAACCTGGCACCCAGAGTGCGCGCAACATCACCGACAGTTGGCATGTCGAGCACGGGCTGATGTTTCAACAGATATATTCCCACATCGTTCTGCACCGCTGCCTTCAGGCGATCCCTGGCCACCTCCGACAGCGAGGGATCCACTCGGTTGATAAAAAGTGCAAAAACCTGACTGTGATGCTCCGCCAAGGTTTCCTGCAGGCTTTGCAGGTCTTCCAGCAATTGTTCTTCGTCACGCTGGTAACCGTCGATAATCACCACGACCTGGCAACCCAGGTGGTTAGCCAGTTCGAGGTTGAAGTCAAGATCGGCGCCGGGCAGGCTTTTGCTGAAGTCAGTGCCTTCACACAGAATATTCCTGTGCTGTTTAGACAGTACATGAAAGCGGTCGAGTACGCTTTTGATGACCTCGTTCTTGTTTCCGACCGCCAATAACCTGTGAGCATCTCTTGCCAGCAGACCATAATGCGCAGAATGTTCTAGCTCGGTACCGTAACGGGTCAGCATCAACTGAAGTACTCGGTCCTCGACATCAGTAATAATCGGGCGAAAGTAGGCTGCGCTCCCACCTGCAGCCGTCAGGCGATCCATAAAGCCCAGGCTTAAGGCAGATTTACCGCTGCGGCGGGCGGTACCGGTGATATACAGATTTGTCATAGCAGTTTCAGTGTTTCAATGATTGCAGAGTAAGCGGGTTTGGCGTGCGATTTCCAGCTCTTCGTTGGTGCGAATCACCAGCAATGGAATGCGCCCGGTTGGATCATCAGATTGCAGGTGAATCGGGTATAACGGTCCGTCGACAACGGCGTTGGCCGATTCATCCAGCTGGATTCCAAGATTCTGTAGATTGCCAACGATTGCCTGACGAACAGCTGCGGCATGCTCACCTATGCCGCCGGTGAAGATCAGGGCATCCACCCGGCCCAGCAGCGCCAGGTAAGCACCGATGTATTTACGAATACGTTGACAATAAATCTCCAGCGCCAGTTGCGCCTGCTTATCAGCATCATCAACACGACGCAAAATGCTGCGCATATCATTGTCACCACACAGGGCGCGCAGACCGCTTTCCTTGTTCAATGCATGATCGATTTCCTGCGCTGTGAATCCCGCGCGCTGTTGCAGGTAACCGCCGATAGCTGGATCGATATCACCCGAGCGGGTACCCATCACCAGCCCTTCCAGCGGAGTCATCCCCATCGAGGTATCGCGGCAACGGCCATTTTCAATAGCGCAGATGCTGGCTCCGTTGCCCAGGTGCAGGCTGATCAGGTTGCACTGCTCCAGTGGGCGACCCAGCCACTGTGCCGCCTGTGCGGCGACATAGGCATGAGAGGTGCCATGAAAACCATAGCGGCGCACACCGTATTGCTGGTACCAGTCATCCGGCACAGCATAGCGCCAGGCAGATTCCGGCATATCCTGGTGAAATGCGGTATCGAAAACCGCCACCTGTGGCAAATCAGGAAAAAGACGCTGGCAGGCTTCGATACCTGCCAGATTTGCAGGATTGTGCAATGGAGCGAGAGGAATACAATCACGAATCTGTTGAATGCTGGTTTGGTCCAGTAACGCAGGCTCACAGAAGGCCTCTCCTCCGTGAACAACCCGGTGACCAATGGCAGACAAGGGCATAGCCTCGGTTAACAGTTTCGATTCCCTAAGTGCTTCGAGAATCACCGTCATACCCTGATCATGATTGCGCGCAGCAACTTCCTGCTGCAGAGAGGAGCCATTTTCAAGGTTTAAAGTTAACTCAGCCTTTGCTTCACCGATACGCTCAAGGAGCCCGGAAAGTGGTCGGGACTCATCCTCCATCGATAACAACTGGAATTTGATGGATGAACTACCGGAGTTGATAACTAGAATAAGCATGGAAATTCCGAAAGCTGATCAGGGAAAGATTGAAATAAAATGTGCTTAAATTATACCACATTATTTAAGTTGTCTTATTGATTCAGTGATACACGCGAAGCTCTTACTCCAACTTCCCTGTTTCGTAAACCATTACAGTTGATTTGTCTTTTCACGCTCCTATGCATCCATGCATCCGCGAGATAACAGCATCCATGCTGAAAACGCTCCTATGCATCCATGCATTCGCGAAATAACAGTATCCATTTGGGTGTTTATACCGATCGACGCACTGCTCTGATATAGCTGGGCTTTATGGTAAGAAAATCGCTATCAGTTTTTTTTACAGGCATAAAAAAACTGGCCCCAGGAAAATCCTGCAGGGCCAGTTTTGTAGTGCAATAAACTTAAGCTTATGGTTTCTTAGCGTAAGAAGCACACCAGCCAGTTGACTTAACTTCTTTACCGGGAAAGATTGCACAAGGACCAGAGGCAGCACCAGCAGCACCAGAGAACAGTGCACAGTTAGAGCAAGAGCTACCATCTACAGTACTAGTTTCGGTATATTTCAGTGCCTTTGCAGTTGGATCATTGACATCGACCATAGCTGCCTGGGCAGAAGTCTGGAAGCCTGCAACAGCAATTACAGGAATGCCCATCAACCCTTTCAGGATTGAACGGCGGCCTTGATCAGTGTTTTGCTTTTTCATGGAGTACTCCGAATTATTGAGTGGTTAGATAAAAAGAACTGAATTTTAGTGTAATACAGGAGGCACCTCAATCAATATTGTTCCATTTACCGACCTGATTAGCATGGATCAATTAAATTTAAATCTAATTGAATCTTTGTGGATTAAATTGGTCGCTTTACGCGCACTGTAAAATATCACTCTTTGCAAATTATTACCTAAAATCAATTAATCTTATCTATACACCAATAAAATAACAACCATTGGATTAATTGAATTAGGATTAGTCACTATTAACACTTTTTAGAAAAAAATATATTCACAACTTTGTCAATTTTCATACAGATATAATTTATAAACACTCTGAATATCAGTACTGATAGAATGCGCGCCAGATAAAACCCTTCCCTTCCATGAAAATATTGAGGCTATTCACTATATGTGGTTCAAAAATATACAGGCATACCGCTTTACCAAACCCTGCGAATTAACTGCACCAACACTCAACGATTCTCTTGCTGAACACAGCTTCGAACCCTGCGGCAGTCAGGATTTGACCCGATCCGGCTGGGTGCCTCCTTTAGGTCGTCATGGCAGTGAATTTGTACATTCTGTCAATGATTATCTGATGGTTTGTTTAAAACGTCAGGATAAGATACTCCCTGGCGCAGTTATCCGTGAAGCTATGGAAGAAAAGATTCTACACATTGAACAAACCGAGGCACGCAAACTATCACGTAAAGAACGTATTTCAATGAAGGAAGAAATAACCTTCAGCATGTTGCCCAAGGCTTTTGTTCGATCAAGCCTGAATTTTGCCTACATATCCCTACGCGACAATATGTTACTGATCGATTCATCATCTGCCCAGCGCGCTGAAGACCTGCTACACGAACTTCGTTCGGCTGTCGGCCCTTTGTCATTGATTCCGCTTAAGCCCAAAAATGTACCGATAGAAATCATGACTCAGTGGGTTAATAGTGGTACTCCCTCGCACAACTTTATGCTGGGAGAAGAATGCGAATTGCGTGACAATGCCGATATCCACAGCATTATCCGTTGTAAAAACCAGGATCTGGGTACCACCGAGATTCTCAACCACCTTAAAAGCGGTATGCATGTGAGCAAGCTCGCATTGAGCTGGCAGGAGCGCATTAACTTCATCATCGATGAAAAGCTGAATATTAAAAGATTGAAGTTTACCGATATCGTGCATGAAAAAGCCGATGAAATAGACGCTGAAAATGTAGCACAACAATTCGATATCGAATTTTCCATAATGACGCTGGAGTTATCAGAATTTTTCAAAGCGCTTATCCCTGCGTTTGGTGGCGAAGATGAATCCCTTCAGGCTGAATAAGCATTCAATCCAGGTTCAAGTAGCATAACACAGATCTTAAACAGGCAAATAACGCCCCATAATGCCGCTTTTAGTCGGTAATATGGGGTTTTACTCGACTTTCCGCTCCATATTCATTAAAGTGCGCCCCCGCTGAGCGCTTCCTATTGGCCGGCAGCGATCTTCATTATTCATCTTCGTTTACAGGCACTTCAGGTATACCCCATTGATTTCCACCGCTAACATCACTATGCAATTTGGCGCTAAGCCATTATTTGAAAACATTTCAGCCAAGTTCGGCAATGGCAATCGCTATGGCCTGATCGGTGCAAACGGTTGTGGAAAATCGACCCTGATGAAAATACTGAGTGGCGAACTGGCACCCTCTTCCGGCAATGTATCCATAACGCCCGGTGAAAAAATGGGAGTTTTGAGCCAGGATCAATTTGCCTTTGAAGAATACAGCGTCATTAATACCGTGATCATGGGAGATACTGAATTATGGAAGGTCAAGCAGGAACGTGACCGAATCTATTCATTACCCGAAATGTCGGAAGAAGACGGTATGAAAGTGGCTGACCTGGAAGGCCAGTTTGCCGAAATGGATGGCTACAGCGCAGAAAGCCGTGCGGGTGAAATATTGCTGCAGGCAGGTATAGAAGAATCCTTTCATTTTGGTTTGATGAGTCAGGTCGCCCCTGGCTGGAAACTGCGCGTACTGCTAGCGCAGGCATTGTTTGCCAACCCCGACATCCTGCTGCTGGACGAGCCAACCAACAACCTGGATATTCACACCATCAACTGGCTGGCCGATATACTCAATCAACGCAAATCCACCATGATTATCATCTCGCATGATCGTCACTTCCTTAACTCGGTTTGCACACATATGGCGGATATCGATTATGGCGAACTACGCATCTATCCGGGTAACTATGAAGACTTTATGGCTGCATCCACTCTAATCCGTGAGCAACTACAGTCATCTAATGCGAAAAAGAGTGCAGAACTTGCTGAGTTGCAACAATTTGTAGATCGCTTTTCAGCCAATGCTTCAAAGGCCAAGCAGGCCAGTTCGCGCGCCAAGAAAATGGAAAAGATTAAGCTGGACGAAGTAAAACCATCCAGCCGCATGACGCCGTACATTACCTTTAAACAGGAGAAAAAATTACACCGCCAGGCACTGGTGTTGGAAAATCTGGCACATGGCTTTGATGGAGAGCTATTGTTTACAGGTGGCGATATTATTCTTGAAGCAGGATCCCGTCTCGCCATTATCGGTGAAAACGGCTGCGGTAAAACCACCCTGCTACGTTGTCTGATGAATGAGATAGAAGCCAATCAGGGCATTATCAAATGGTCAGAAAATGCCAATATCGCTTATTGCCCGCAGGATAACACGTCGGAATTCGACAACAATCTGGAGCTGTTTGACTGGATGTCGCAATGGCGCAAACCGAAGCACGATGAGCTGATGGTACGCGGCTTCCTGGGACGCTTACTGTTTACTGCAGACGACTCAAAAAAGAAAGCCAAAGTGTGTTCGGGTGGTGAAAAAAACCGACTGTTGTTCGGCAAGTTAATGATGTCGGAAGCCAATGTCATGATCCTCGACGAACCGACCAATCACCTGGATATGGAATCGATTGAAGCGCTTAACCAGGCGCTGGCCAACTACGATGGCACTGTTATTTTTGTCAGCCATGACCGCGAGTTTGTATCTTCACTGGCAACCCGAGTGATTGAAATCAAGGATAAAAAAATTCATGACTTCCAGGGTTCTTATGAAGAGTATCTAGCAAGTCAGATTAATATATCCAGGGTTGCTTAAGATAATCACCCCAGGGCCTGTAAACACGTATTAACAGGCCCTAACTCATCAGCCGTCAAAGATCTCAAAAATGCCGCAATATCAGATACATCTTTATCGGTTAACACATTCCCATCCTTAACCGATAATTTTTTATCCGCACTTGACCAGTAAATGGCTTTCGGCTTTTGAATGCCATCTGATAACCGCATATCAAGCTGAACACGCGACATAATGCGAACCACCTCTTCCAGTTCATCTACTGACCCATTATGCAGATAAGGTCCTGATATCGCGACATTCCTCAATGATGGAACTCGCCATATCCCTCTATCCGTCTCCGTTGATCCTTCAGCCATACCCTGATCTTTTACCAGATTATATTTCGTTTCAAACTCAGTATTTCCTATCGCGGGAAATATTCTAAACGCGGAGTTTTCACTAAATATACTTGCTTCGCTAAAATTAGGTCCAGAGTGGCAGTGAACACATCCAGTTGATTCAAATAATGCCATACCTCGAATCTGCTGTTCCGTTAAAGCAGTTTTATCACCTCTTACAAAGCGGTCGAAAGGCGTATTCGCTGTTATTAATGTACGCTCGTAGGCAGCTATCGCCTTTGCAATATTATCAAATGTGATTGCATCATCTTCTGCAAAAACTTGCTTAAACAGACTCTGATATTCATCGATAGCTCTTAGTTTAACTTCTACATGCTGATGCGAAGGCATGCCCATTTCTATCGGATTGAGAATAGGCCCTTTAGCCTGTTCTTCTAACGACCCTGCGCGACCATCCCAGAAAAAGACGCGCTGAAATGCAGCGTTAAAAACCGTAGGAACATTTCTTGATCCCACCTTACCACCAATACCTATCGCCTGAGGCCGACCATCGGAGCCGCCTTTTTCAAGGCTTTGTTCATGACAGGATGCACAGGAAAGGGTGTCATCTCTGGAAAGGCGTTTGTCAAAAAATAGTTTCCTGCCTAACTTTATTTTATTTTCTGTAGCTGGATTATCTATAGGTGAAGGCGCCTGCAAGGGCAACGCCTGCCACTGGTAAGAAGTTCTTTTAACATCCAGCTCCATCCTGCCCATTGTATTGCCTGACTGATTATTTAAAACACTTAATAGAATGGAGTCTGGCACCATGCTGAGCAAGGTTCGCGGAAATAAACTGAACACTATGATCATGCCAATCTTAAAAATAAATGCCATTACACCTGCTCCCAGACTACAGAAAACCAACCATTTTCGCTGGACTGTTGTAGCTATTTCTCCAATCAGATTAAACAGAATAAAAATGAATACCACTATAACTACTAAACTTAATGCAAGAAGTTGTGAAGATGAAGGATCCATGACAGTTTCCTCTACATGTAAAAAGCCAGTTGTAGTAAATACAACTGGCAATTAATTCCTGATGATCTATTTCAGACCCATTTTTTGATACAGCATCAATCCGGGGCAGATACCCGTTATGCCAGCAAACACTAACATAACCGTTGGCAGGTATAGAAACCAGTGCACCTGTTGCCATCCGCTTAAAAATATTCCAACACCATATAAAACTGCTACCGTTAAAAACAACATACGTTGAGCTGACATAATTTTTCTCCACATTTCAGTTAAAATAATCACTAACAAGCATTGCTCTGACTCCTTTTAATTATTGATACTAACCTCTACTATGCTGGTTAAAATAAAAGTTTGATAAGAGCTGCTTAGGATGTTAGTTTAGCTTTCAATTATTTATAAATTTTATTTATGAATAACATTCATTCAAATTTCGAATAAATCAAAATGAACTTAAAACAAATCCATTTTGTAGTCTCAGTAGCTGAAACCTCTTCCTTTAGTAAAGCGGCTAAACTCTGTCATGCCACCCAACCCACGCTTTCCAATGCAATTTCTCAAGTGGAAGATGAGCTGGGCAGTAAACTATTTGTCAGGACAACACGAAAGGTTTCGCTTACAGCTTTTGGTGAATACATGCTGCCATATTTTAATCAGCTATCAAGCAGTCAACAGGAACTGAAGGACGCTGCTTATTCCTTTCACCACCCCGAACACAGATTGCTGAGAATTGGATTATCGCCACTGGTGGATATGAAACTGGTGAATCAGATATTACTGCCTTATCGACGAGCCAATCCCGATATCAATATATTTTTCAAAGAATGCCTGATGGATGAGATGACTGAGCGTATGCAAAATCAGCAAATTGACTTTGCCATCGTGCCTCAGAGCATTCAAATTGCAGATACTGAGTCGACCTTTTTTTATCAGGAACCGCTATTCTACCTGCCGCAGGAAAACCCTGGTAAAATTAAAAAACAACATTCAATTGAAATTACTTCAATACCTCCTGACCCTGTCATACTGACCGGTGGTGGTTGTGGATTAAATGGTTCTCTGGAAAATTTATTCAAACAGCATCATTCAAGTTTTAATTCTTATCCTGGTCAGGCGCTTAGTTACAGGGTAATAGAAGAATGGGCTTCTCTAGGAATCGGAGCTGGTATATTGCCCAAAGCTAAACTGTCAGAGAATAATAAATCACTGATCCCGTTGTTACTTGAAAACGGGGAAGCAGCAATGTTTTCGTATTATTGGTTATGGGGTGAAAAGGCGCTTAACAATTCAGATCTGTCGACGTTCATTGAATTCTTAAATATCCAGCTGCCTTCGCTAGTAAAAGGAAAATCTTTAATTTCGGCAGCTTGACTATGAGAATAATCTAGTCATTTTTTCTCTTCTAGCTGAGCGATATCAAAAACAGCAGAGCTTCCCATCTTTTTTATTGAAGAAAAAGATATCTTTGCTAGTATTAAAACTCTTCTGAAAAAGGCTTCGAGCAGTTGCCCGAAAGTACCTGAGCATTAACAATTGGTAAGTAATATGAAAAAAAATATTCCCGTAGTCACTCTGGTCTTTGGCTACCTGTTCTCCTCTACACCACTACTCGCCAGTAACTCCCCCTCATACTCTTACATCCAGGTCTCCGCACAGTCCTGGGAAATACTGGAATTTAAAGAAGTCAGGGGGCCTGGGGCAATGATTTCAATAGAGCTCGGTGACACCTTATTTGTAACAGCAGAGGCACTCCAGATTTCAAAAGAAGATTCAGTTGGCTCTTATACAATAAAAGAAGAATTTGATGTCGGCAGCATTGGAATAGGCATCAGATCAAGCACCGTAGACAATACCTCCTGGTTTCTTTCACTTGCACAGGAAAAGTGGACCTGGGATACCATCGAAACCTATTCTGGTTCAACTGATATCTATACCAGAAAACCAGAGCGTACAGTCCTGACTATAGGTTTACACTCTCAACTCTCAGAAACTGTTGAACTCAATTGCAGCATACAACGCTACAATCTTGACTATAAAAATGGAGATGAGTCTGACCCTTCCGACACTGAAAAAGGTGGCGCGATTCAACTGGGGTTAAATTATCAATTTATTGATAATATTCATCTAATACTAGATTACTCCAAGTCAGAGTCAGATCTGGAGTATGATCGTGTCGGTTTAGGTTTGCGCTATAGCTTTTAACCTTCGCTGAAATACCTGGTCACAGGCTGGCAGCAACTCTTTGTAGTTTTTCTCTGACCTGTGGTGCCACCTTGGCAATATGGTCATTTTCAACCATTCCGAGAACTGCGACAGGATCCATAAAGCCTATATAAACCTGTCCATGAGCTTCTTCGCGAAGTAACACATTACAGGGCAATAACAGGCCTATATCGGGGTCAGCTTCTATCGCCTGGTGAGCCAGATTCGGGTTACAGGCCCCGAGAATTTTATAACCACTTCGATCAACATCCAGCTTTGCTTTCATAACTTTCTGGACATCAATCTCGGTTAACACACCAAAACCCTCATCCATTAACGCTGCTCGAACTTTAGCTTCAGCCTGCTGCATAGTTGCGGTGATGGTTTTACTAAAACTGTACATGACTAAACCTCCTCAGATTTTTCAGTAAGCATTCATATTACGGTATTAGATTAAAACACAGCTCAGCCAACAAAATACTGCAAACCATATAAGGTCGCATAGCTGCAAGAGTAGCTCTGAAAACATCATTAAGTCAGCTCTGATAGAACGCAAAGAGAAATAATGAGAACATGCGAGTGAAGCCCTGCCCTGTTGCAGAACCTCACTACTTAAATGGATTAGCCTTTATAGGTCATATCCTGACCGCAACACATAGGAGACTTAATCATGCCATGACCATCCGGACATTTTGAAACAGCCACAGTTTCACCATCATCAGTTTCGACCGTATCATGATCCAGCTCTTTATCGCAGGTTCCACAGGTCATAGAACCCACTTTCATACCACAGACTTCACATACATATGCGCCCATTTTCTTCTCCTGTTTAAGTTATTAAGAATTGCACAGAATCAGTCTGTACAACCAACAGTTCACAATAGTAATGGAAATACACCAGTGTTAAAACTACATAACACTATCCGGTGATTTAATTACCTTCAAGCTGGATACCGCAGTTAACCGCTCACGTCAGGTAGCTTTGTAACTCCCTGGAATAGCTCGCTATTGCGCATCGTCACGCCTTGATCTACACCACCTCAAGCGCACTACTATTCGTCCAACTGCGGATTCCAGATTCAATCATCAATTAACAGCTGATCAGAATGTCGCTTCAAGCGTTCAAGCTCATCACTTCGTTGCTGAATATCTTTCACTGCTTTCTTATAAAAACCACGCAAATGACTTTTCAACTGCTTGCTCACCGAGGCATCAGGTATACCTTTTAAGACCGAAAATATAGCCAGCGCATATGTCGATTGCTGTTCAGTCAGGTAAGCATCGCGGTTTGCATTTGGGTTATAACAACTCCCGCAACCACCGCGAAAGGTATAGGCACTATTAGCAAACATCAGTCCGAAACCGAGGAAAATAGCAATCATTTCTGTAGCATGCGGCCATAGCTCTTCGCCTCCAGGTGCAGGTTGTTTAGCCATTTGCCCCATATAATGCGCAATGATATGCGCAAAGGTGGCAATCATCCCCTCAGGATTATTGATCTGTTGAGAATTATAAGGGATAAGCACGCGCTCTGATTCAGGAGTAGTCAGATCCCGTCGCTCACCGACTTCTCGCATATCGCCCATAATTTTAATATTCGGTACTTCAGGTAAGGCACAACTATTTTGATCAACAACCAACATTGGCCAATGAGCTATACCAGCATAGCGACTGACCTGACTGAATATTAATTCAGCCATACCCTGAACACTATCTACCCGTCCAGGAAAAAAATCATTATTCGGTAAAACTAGAACCGTATGCTGATAAAAAAAATCAGCACCAAAGTCCTGTAGCGACCAGTCAAACACATCGAACATCCATTTAATGGATTGTTCTTCCAGCAGAGGTTTTTTTTCAAATAGACTAAACACAAAAATATCTCATTAACCGTTAAATTTTGATCTCCAGGATCCTGTCGGGTTTAGGTGAACCTAGCGAGGGAATGGCATTTTGAGTCAAATATTTCGATCATTTGAGGCGAATAGTGAACCTAATTTAACGAAAATGATCAGATTTTTGGCCAAAATGCCTTTTCCGTAGTAGATTTATCCTAAATCCGAAAGGTTCCTAGTGTAACCAAAAAAAGCTCGTACTCGTGTGTAAAATTCACTTATCACCGGTAGTTATAGCTTCATGATCAATCCTTGATTTCATTATCACGGTTGCAAAACATGTCAAGGCACGGCACAGTAGCCAGCCCTGGTATGATTTCGCTTCCCCTCGCTACGAACGCCTAAGTCCGACAGACGTCTGGCAGCGTAATCACTTTTTATAATTTAATCTTGGAATATTTAATGTCAGATAATCAATTCTCCACCGTTGAGGAGCAAGCCTCTTACGGTATCGGTATGCAAATGGGCCAGCAAATGCAGGGCGCATTCCCCGGTGTATCCATTGAAGCCGCAATGACAGGTTTACAGGATGCTCTGGATGGCAAACAGCCACAGATCAACCCGGCCGATATAAATGCCGCTTTCCAGGCCATGCAGCAGAAACTTCAGGCCGAAGAGGCGCAAAATGCAGAGAAATATGCTGCTGAAGGTGCTGCTTTCCTGGAACAGAATGCGACACGTGATGGTGTCATTGTTACCGAAAGCGGACTGCAATACGAAGTGATCACAGAAGGTGATGGTGAAAAACCTGCTGCTAGCAGCACGGTACGTACCCACTATCGTGGCACATTAATCAACGGTAATGAATTTGATAGCTCTTATAGCCGTAATCAACCCACCGAATTCCCGGTAAATGGCGTTATCGCAGGCTGGACAGAAGCATTGCAGCTGATGTCTGTTGGCTCCAAATGGAAGCTGTATATTCCATACAACCTTGCTTATGGTGAACAGGGTGCTGGTGGCGCTATCGGCCCTTACCAGGCTCTGATCTTCGAAATCGAACTGCTAGCTATTGTTTAGCTTTTAATGCTACCTGCTGATGAGGCGAGCCCTCAAATCATCAGCAGTTCTCGTCTACTGAAATCAGATCGGACTGTTAACTCAAAATCTGGTATACTCCCACGCAGACAGCAGGTGCTTCTCGGTCAGCACCTACGTTAATACGGCAATCCATCCTGATTTCCTCTTAATTTTTTTATACATTATCCGCCTGGACCGTCCCATGCCCGTTTATACACGGAAACTGGAAGGCCGATTTCTGGAGAGCAACAATACATGTCATTTGAATCCCTTGGCCTTAAAGCCGAGTTAGTACGCGCAGTTTCTGAAAAAGGTTACACCACCCCGACTCCGATACAAAAACAGGCTATTCCTCTGATCCTCAAAAGTCGCGACATTATGGGTGCAGCACAAACCGGTACTGGTAAAACTGCTGGTTTTACCCTGCCTTTATTACAAAGACTTGTCGAAAGTGAAAAACCACGTCAGGGCCGTCGCCCAATCCGCGCTCTGGTACTTACCCCAACGCGTGAACTGGCTGCACAGGTAGCCGAAAGTATCGATATCTATGGTCGACATTTACCGCTTAAATCCACTGTGATTTTCGGTGGCGTCAGCATTAATCCTCAAAAACAAAAACTGATTCGAGGTGTAGATATTCTCACTGCAACTCCCGGCCGCCTGCTGGATCATGTTAATCAACGCTCTGCCGACCTGTCTAATGTTGAGATTCTAGTGCTCGATGAAGCTGATCGTATGCTGGATATGGGATTTATCCATGACATTAAGAAGGTACTGGCTCTGTTACCTAAAAATAAGCAAACCCTGTTATTTTCTGCGACCTTTTCAGACGATATAAAAAGGCTTGCCAACGGCCTGCTAAATAAACCTTCTCTAGTTGAAGTCGCGCAAAGTAACTCTGCTACCGAAACCGTTGCACAGGTTGTGCACCCGGTGGATAAGGGTCGTAAACGCGAGTTGCTGTCTTTCCTGATCGGTTCCAACAACTGGCAACAGGTGCTAGTTTTTAATCGCACCAAACACGGCTCTAACCGATTGGCAGAGCAATTGAACAAAGACGGCATTACCGCCGCCGCCATTCATGGCAACAAAAGTCAGGGAGCTCGTACCCGCGCACTGGCAGATTTCAAAACCGGCAACGTGCGTGTGCTGGTTGCCACCGATATTGCTGCTCGCGGTCTTGATATTGACCAGCTACCACATGTGGTAAACTTCGAACTACCCAATGTAGCGGAAGATTATGTGCATAGAATAGGACGTACCGGACGTGCTGGACGCGAAGGCGAAGCAATGTCACTGGTCTGCGTGGATGAGCTTAAACTGCTGAGAGATATCGAAAAGCTGATTAAACGAGAGATACCCAAGACCGTAATAGAGGGTTATCAGCCTGATCCTTCGATCAAGGCAGAACCCATACAGAATGGTCGCTCCGGAAGTCCACGCAGTAGCAAGCGCAAGACTCAGGCCCGTCGCAGTAATAATTCGAATTATTCACCTGCGCAAAATAAATCTAGAAACCAGCAGCGCAGCCGTAGAAGCGCAGCTTAACATCGAAACAGGAATAAAGACTCATGAGCGAACAATCAAATCAGGACGGTCGTAAGTACCATATTCATAGTATCGAAGAAATTGATGCGCCTACAGGTATGGAATCAGACCAGCAGTGGTATCAATACGTGATCAGTCACGGCCCTTCACGCATAGAAGGCAAGCGCCCAGGTACTCTGGAATCCGTTAAGCAGCACGCTGAAGAATATACTGAAAATCTGAATCAGCGTGCTACTCTAGGTTATTCGGCCTATGCTACACGCAAGCCAAAGCAGGCGGATAAAACACCTGCAAACCCGCCTGCAAAGGCAGCAGAGTAATTCATTAATCTTTTTTATTAATTTTATTTAATCTTTATAACCGTTATGACCGATTTACCCCATTGCCCAAAATGTGATTCACCCTACACCTATCAGGACAGAGACATGCTGGTTTGCCCAGAATGTGCCCATGAATGGTCAGCATCTGACAGTGATACTCCTGAAGGCCTGCAAATTAAAGACTCCAACGGCAACCTTCTTCAGGATGGCGACAGTGTTACAGTCATCAAGGACCTCAAGGTCAAGGGCACTTCATCCACCGTCAAGGTTGGCACCAAGGTTAAGAATATCCGGCTGGTGGAAGGTGACCATGATATCGACTGCAAAATCGATGGCATCGGCCCTATGAAACTCAAATCGGAATTCGTTAAGAAAGCATAACCTCTCGCAGCCTCTGCCTCGTCACAATGACAGGGGCTGCGAAATTTATCTGGCTACTCGCGTTGTGTATAATGCGCAAGCGATTAATCCTGTAAACGCCTCTCAGTATGAATCAATCCAAACCTTTGCTGATCCTGCAACTCAGGCCTGAGGACGACACCTCTGACAATGAGTTTCAGGCCATACTCAAATATGGCGGGCTCAAACCCGAACAAACGCAACGTTTGCGTATTGAAAAAAATGGCATTCCTGATGACCTTTCACTGGATGATTATTGCGCCATCATCGTCGGTGGCAGCCCGTTCGATATCAGCACACCACAGGCAGATAAGACTGCTATTCAAATAAAGATCGAAGCAGACTTCAAGCGTCTGCTGGATGAGGTTGTAGCTCTGGATTTTCCATTTCTTGGCGCCTGTTCCGGCAATGGCTTATTGGGGTCTTATCTCGGTACTTCTATTTCAAAGCGTTATGGTGAAGCCGTGGGCGGAGTGTCTCTGGAACTCACCGAAGAAGGCAAAAATGACCCTTTACTGGCAGGCTTTCCAGATAGCATCATGGTATTACTCGGGCATAAAGAAGCCTGCGATTGCGTACCACAAGGCGCTACTTTACTAATAACAGGTAGCGCCTGCCCGGTACAAATGTTCCGCGTCGGGAAAAACGTATATGCCACCCAGTTTCACCCGGAAGGCGATAGCGAAGGGTTTATTGTACGTATCCATGCCTACAAACATCACGGCTACTTCAAACCTCAGGAAGCCGAACAATTAATAAAAGCGGTAAGTCAGCACGACACACCTTACGCGCAAAAAATCCTCGCACGTTTCGTACAACGATATCTATAAATATGATTCCAGATAAAGTTAAAACCATTCTCGATGCACACCAGCTCAGTGCCTTGCTATTCGAACCTGGCAGTACCCCAACATCGGAACTTGCGGCCGCACAAATTAACTGTGCCGTCGGCCAGATTGCGAAATCTATGCTGTTTAAAGGTAAGGACGGTGTATTCCGATTATTTGTCTGTCCCGGCGATAAACGTATTGATAACAAGAAACTCAAAAATACTATAGGTGTCAAGGCGCGTATGGCGACGGCAGATGAAACTTTTGACATTACCGGATTCAAGCCCGGCGGCGTTTGCCCTTTTGGTATAGATGCTATCGAAATCTTTATCGATGTAGGTTTAAGTGTCTATTCGACTATCTACCCGGCTGCTGGAACCGACGCATCTGGTGTACCTGTGAGTTTTAACCAGCTGAAGCAGGTTATCCAGGCGAGTGAATGCGACGTGATGATGGAGTTAAGTCGTTAAATACCTATGCGCTGATTAAGCTTTATTTCATTTGTCAGACTGTCAAAAACGCCAGCTATATTTTCATAATCTGACCAGCGAGTTACCACTACCTGAACCTGATCGATAATCTGGTGCGCATTCACCCGGGGTGCCCTATATTCCAAACCGTATCTGATCCCGATGTTCATCCTCTTTTTCCTGATTCCTAATATACTCAAGCACCATGTCTTCATCCAATCCCACCGTGGAAACGTAAAAACCGCGTGTCCAGAAATACTCTCCATTAAAATTTCGCTGCCTACCTCGAAATTTCTTTGCTATTGATATGGTACTTTTACCTTTCAGGTATCCAACTACGTTTGATACTGCGTATTTGGGTAGAACACTTATACACATATGGACATGACCTTTCATTAAGTGTCCTTCCTCGATCACTACTCCTTTACGTTTTGCTAGTTCGTGAAATATCTCTCCCAGATGTTTACGTATCGATCCAAATATCAATTTCTGCCTTTTCTTTGGGATAAACACAACATGGTATTTACATTCCCAGCGGGTATGAGACAAACTCTTATAGTCTCGCATAGGTTGTTTCCTCTTTACTTTTAGTCGAGCAAAGACGTTACTATGACCGTCGTCTCGGTCAAACCTATGCGAGTCACCCCAGCTAAGCTGGGGGTTTATCAATGTTTAATTAAAATAACGACTTAATGCAAAGAATATAAACCATTAAAAAAGAATCGTAATGAGCCCGGAAATTAAAAAGCACTCTCAGAGTAAAGAATTTTATACACAGGAAGCCTGCTATATACGCGAACTCTCCAACTCTAGCAGTGACCCAGAGCTGTCGATAGCCAGGGCCCGGGTAGAACCCGGTGTCACTACTCGCTGGCACAGTCTGGATGGCATTACGGAGCGCTACTACATCCTGCAGGGTGAAGGTATTGTTGAAATTGCTGAACTGGAACCTCAGAGGGTAGACAATGGAGACATAGTGATTATTCCTGCCTCCTGCCGCCAACGTATCCACAACCCAGGGCAGGAGGATTTGATATTTCTGGCGATATGCTCACCTCGCTTCACCAGCGCAGCCTATCGGCAATTAGAATAATGAGCCACCATTCCCTGGTATACTCAGTGAGAACTGTTTTATTAGGCCACAACTCTGGGTACAGAATCCTCGTTATCACACTCAACGATAGCATGCTTCGGTAAAGTATTTTTAACGCTAAAAGCAGCCTGCTCCTGCTGTATAGCCAATATCCCTGCCTGACCCAGTTTAATCCGCTCAAGATCATTTCGTGTAAGACCAATATCGCGCAACTGATCCTTATTCATTGCCCGAAGCTGTAAATAAATCTGACGACTATGGCGATAATCAACAAAACGCTTAGGCAGGTTGATTAAAAACCTCACCAGCTTCTTTACAAAATCTCCAATAGCTCTACTGCGCAAACAATGCGCTTTAGCATGAAAATTTCTGATCTGGGATAAAGGAACAGCTGAGTTCTGGTGTATATGAACAATATTCGCATCAACTTTCACGATAGTTCTCCTTAATTAAGATAACTTGTGGATCTAGAATATATCCCTTAATATTTGACCATACAAACGAGCATTACTTAATTAATCTTAAGATTTTCTAATGAATAAACGATTACCTCCCTTAAATTCAATGCGCGCTTTTGAATGTGCTGCTCGCCACCAGAGTATCAGCCTTGCAGCAAGCGAATTGAATGTTACCTCGGCAGCGATCAGCCAGCAGATCAAGTTACTGGAACAGGTACTGGACGTTCAGTTATTTATAAGACAAAACCGGCAGATCATACTCAGCGAAGAAGGCCTGTTACTCGCACCACTGCTGAGTGATGCCTTTCAGCATCTGCACAACGCTCTACAAACCCTGCAAGCACATCAGCGGGAACACCCATTAACCATCTCTGCGCCTCATACCTTTATTGCGAAATGGTTAATTCCAAGGCTGGATGATTTTTATCGACAACACCCACAGATACGCGTCAGGATTGATGCTTCTTCGCGACTGGTAGATTTTGACAACGAGGCCATTGACGTAGGTATTCGCTTCAGCATACAGCAGGACCCGGAGCTGGCATCAACCCATTTAATGACATTACAGGTCATTCCAGTGTGTAGCCCGGAATATATGCTAAAACAACAAAAGCTGAACACACCAGTGGATTTACACAACCAGATATTGCTTCACTACGACAGTAAAACAGACGAGCCCAGCTGGCCCGACTGGAATATGTGGTTAACCACGATGGGCTACCCGGATGTGAATAGCAAAGCCGGTATATATTTTGCCCAACCCGAGATGCTCATTCAGGCCGCTATAGAAGGACAGGGTATAGCGCTGGCGGCGACTATATTTGCAGAAAAGGATATTCAGGCTGGTCGACTTGTTCAGCCCTTCTCAATGTCCATGCCTATCGATTTTTCATACTATCTGGTCACCACGCCAAACCGAGCAAAACTACCCCGGGTAACCATATTTAAGAACTGGATTTTACAGCAGCTAGCTGTGCGCAAATAAGCTACTCCCTTCTTATAACTCAAACTTACAGGTACCAAGCGGCTCACGATTTGACCTATGGTTGCCTGAGTTAAACCTAGATTCCGCAGTTGACCGCTCGCAATAGAGGTTAACCCACTGTTTCATAAATCATTACAGTTGATGTGTATAATCACCTAATCGGTGAATCCCGCTGTAATACGAATTGCACGTTTGACGCGGTGCATCTCTGCGTTGCCTATAGGGACATAGGTAAGGGGCGTGAGCAGGACGCGGAAGCCTTGCCTATAAGGGGTGTAAGCAGGATGCTGAAGTTTGTAACTCCTGGATCTACACCACCACAATCGCACTACAACTCGTCCAACTGCGGGTTCCAGGATGATGCTTTCAGGAATAAAAATAACAGTTTTTTAACCGATTGGCGGGTCAAACATATTTTTCGGTCTGGATAAAAAGCAGGAACAACATGTTCTGGTATCCGATATCAGATAATTCAAATATATCCCATTGCAAACTTCAAAAAGTTGCAAAAAACATAAAGAACTCACACTAATTGTGCGATTAAATCACATTTTTATCTCATCAAAAGTTTATTACAATCTAACCACTTTCACTGCAATTTATAGAAAACACCATGACTGAAGATAACGAAGTAGTACAAAACGATGGTGATGATGACAACATCTTTCAGAACACCGAAGATAGAGAAGAGTTAGACGAGGGAACTCTCGGCGACGAGGACGATACCATCGTCGATATCCCAACAATCTCACTATAAAAATGCCGATCTGATTATGCAACCTCAGACCGGCATATTCCGCCAAATTACTTAATATCCACCTGGATTTTTCTGGCTTTTTCTACAGCTGACTTGGGTAGGTGAAGATAAAGCATCCCTTCCTTGCTTTCAGCTTGTATTTCAGTTTCTTTCACATTTTCTGGCAAAGTAAAACTGCGTGAGAACTTGCCATAAAAGCGCTCGATTCGATGTTCCTTTTCATCACGCTTTTCAGCTTTGCGCTCTCCACTGAGAGTCACTACACCTTGATTAATATCAACACTAATATCTTCCTTTTTAACCTCAGGCAGCTCTGCTTTGATTAAAAACTCCTTATCATCTTCGGTGATATCAACTGAAGGACTCCAATCAGCACTCAATAAACCATCTTGAGACTGATTTCTGGCCATAGCGCGATGATAAGGCTTGAAAAAGTCTTCCATTTCATTAAATGGATTCCAACGTATCATGTTCATCGTTTTTCTCCTCATTTAGTTAGTCGTGCTATTCGTCTCCAATAATTAAATGGGGTCCCATCTGCACAAAATAAAGACTCAAAAGTCAATAAAGAAGCAGCATCTTGATCTGGGTCAATGAGTATAAAAACAGCTCGTTTGATAGACTTGAAACACTTTAATCTGATACTACGTATAATTATTAAAGTTGTCATTTTAAAGGCACAAGATTAACGGCATCTGATATCGGTACCGCAAATTTCACCGAGACTGACTTTGAATAAAACCACGCTTATCATTTTATTACAGTTTGTAGTTATCCTGCTCCTGATCTGGTTTTTATGGCTGCCGACAGATAATAATACCACTAACAGGATAAGTCCTGAGTCCAGCAAGGTCTTTAAAGATGATGCATATGGCCGGTTACTTACACGTCTGGATAATCTGGAAAATGAGCTATTACAGGAAACAACAGGCCGCCAACAACTTGAAGATAGAATCACCAAATTGGAAAACCGCTCTCCTGCCTCTACAGAAAATGGACATACTGAAAAAACCTCCGAATCGGATACTCAGGCCGTATACATCGGACAGGAAACAGATGATATCCCTATACAACAAAAGTTAATCAATCAGGGGGTAGCCGCTCAAACTGCCAACATGCTCCAGAGATTTATAGACGACAAACGCCTACAACAGCTCAACTTAAGGGATCAGGCAATCCGTGAAGGATGGCAGAATAGTGATAAATTCGCTGAAAGAATGAATGCTCTGGGGGATACAGCATCCGGATTGAAGCAGGAATTCGGCGAACAAGTTTACGATCAGTATTTGTATGCTACAGGTCGACCCAACAGAGTTATTGTTCGTGAGATTATTAACGGATCAGTCGCACAGAGCGCAGGATTACAGGCTGGTGATATTATAATTCGCTATGCCAATGAAACTATTTATAGCATGAATGATCTACGCCAGGCGACAACTAAAGGGAGATCAGGAGAGAATATTCTGCTTGAGTTTATGCGTGATAATCAACCCTATTCCACTACCATAGTCAGGGGACCACTAGGCATCTCAATGGATATTGCTCGCATTGCCCCCTAATTGATTTCTAAGCCACCAAAAAGATAACAGGAGCACACTATTAATCCGGCAATAATATCACTTTAAAAAATCAGGAGTAGAAACCAGCTCTGGCGCTGCTCGACCAATATAATACCCCTGTGATTGAGTTATCCCCAGTGATCTTACAATTTGCATAACCTGTTCGCTGGAGACAAACTCCGCAGTCGTGTTTTCTATACCCAGATCTTGCGCCATTTCAACTATTGCACGTACCGCAACAAAACTTGAAGCCTCAGTAGGCATAGGCTCTATCAGTGAACCATCCAGCTTTAAATTATCTACTTTTAGCTTAACCAGATGCTGTAAGTTTGAATATCCTGTACCATAGTCATCTATCGCTATCTTACAACCGCAAAATTTTACCCTCTCAATAAACGATTGCAGAATAGCGTAATTCTTCACCCCTTCACTCTCAAGAATCTCCAGCGTTAGTCGCCTGGCCACCTCGGGAAATTTTACTAACCTGGTAATCATATAATCGCTAACCTCATAATCTTCGATATCATCAATTGAGATATTGATAGAGAAACTATAATCGTTATGAGTGAATTTCTGCATGCATTTATCAAACATTATTCGCGTTAGCTGACCATATAACCGTCCTTCTTTAGCGATGTGCAAAAACTCATCAGGGTAATACAACTTACCTTCTTTATCACGCAATCTAATCAGGCATTCATATCCATAGACAGTGAGATCAGCATTATTCATAATCGGCATAAAATGCGGTTCAACATAACCCTGTTCTATCGCTTCACGAATAAAATGCATCATGGACAGGTTCGATATAACCTGTTGCTCCAATGATCGATCACTTTCATACAGCATAAACTTATTACGCGTTTTCTTGATTTTCCTTAGCGCTATATCTGCTTTTTCCAGCAAAGGTGAAACCGTCGAGACACCGATAGAAACCTGTATACCCAGGTTGATATGTTGATAAGAAAATTGTGTAGACTCAATCTGTTCAATAAAGCGGCTAGCCAACCCAATCAACCTGTCTCGATTTCTGGTTTTAACAAGTACTCCAAATTCATCTGAACCCACCCGATAAATTTCATAGACAATAGACATTTCACTAAATGCCGCCACAATACCAGACAGAAATTTGAGGTACTCATCGCCGACCTCTCGCCCATAAAAGTCATTAATATTTTTAAAGCCATCTACATTGATGAGTAGCATGGCCGATTTATCAGTAATCTCGTTTTCTTCCTGTTCAAAAGCAAAGCGATTTTTTAAAGTAGTCAGGCGATCAGTCATCGCACGGAATTCGAGTTTTTGAGTTAACAACAGTTGATTCTTACGTGCTTTCTCCTGATCAAAAAAGAGGTAAATAATAAAAAGGATTGAACACACAAAAATAACAGAGATAAAGTTAGACAGGGTGCGTAGCTTTTCAGCCTCAGCTGAACTAATTTTTATAAAGCTTTCCTGCACCTGATGCAGCAATACCTGCATAGGATTATCGATAATATCTTCAAACACAGGAAGATACATAGGTAAATAGTGCTGCATCACTTGCGCATGAGAAACAAAAACCTGGTTAAAGCGATTCATTTCCGCATTTTCAAACTGCTTTGACTGGAGATAATCAATACTTTTATTAATTCCAGAAAGCAAGTCGCCATCCATTGCATTTCGTGCCTGGAAAATAGTTAAAGTAATATTAGAAATCTCCAGTAGATATTCCTCATCCTGAAAGCCAAAACGCTTCAGGTAACGAGCTGTCATTCCAGGAACGAGAGTGGCTGAGTTTTTAATCAGTGAATTTAGGGTAGCAAATTTATTAATCGATTTTTCTTTTTCGTCTAGCGCTGAGCCAAATAAAAGTAATTTATCTTTTACAGCCTGATAAATTTCATCATCAAAAAGTCGATTGTTCGATGCGTTAATAACATCTTCGCGCAACTTATGAAGTTGCTCATTTATACTGTCATAAGAGCCATACAGACGGTAAGCAGAAATTAATGCTTCTACATTTATTTTCTCATTATGCAGCTCAAGGTCATTTAAAGTATGTAAAATTTCTGCATGAGAGATCAACAGGCTTTCGTTAGATTCGTTGACGTAAACGAAAACTCCAGTAATGCAAATAGCAAAAACTATTGTCAGATATAACTTTAATTCAAATCTGCTCATTCTAACAATATGGCAGGTTTCTGACCGGTTAAGGTTCTAAGAAATTGTTCCAGCAATTTATTCTCCGAACGGGATAATTTAAATCCGAGATTATGGTAAGCCATGATATCAAGGACGTCAGAGAGTTGCTCTTCGCTACCATCGTGCAAATAAGGAGAAGTTAACTCGATATTTCTTAACCCCGGCACTTTAAATCTGTTTTTATCAAAAGGATCATTACTAATTTCATATCGATCACCCACTAACTCCCTGTCAATGGGATTCACAGCACCAAGATATTGATACGAATTCCCACCTACATTGATTCCATTATGACAGGAGATGCAACCCAGTGATTTAAATAGTATATAGCCTGACTTTTCATCATCCGACAATTGAATCTCACCGCGTAAATACAGATCAAATTTACAGTCAGGGGTAAACAATGCTTTCTCAAACTCAGCTATAGCACCGACCACCTGATCAAAATTAATCTGGCTTGTTTTATAAACCCCTTTAAACAAACCCTGATATTCCTTATCTGAATTGAGGAAATTTTCGATACGCGCCGGTAACATGTCCATTTCCACAGTGCTGTGTAAAGGGCCTTTCGCCTGCTCTATCAAATCTGGGGCTCGGCCATTCCAGAATTGTCGGAAATTGAAAAAAGAGTTGTAAACAGTCGGCGAATTTAACGCCCCCTGACGCGAATAAACACCCGTTGAAACGGGTCGGGGATCAGCCCCACCTGATTCAAAACTATGGCAGGAGTGACAGGAGATCGTCCCATCTCTGGATAAGCGAGGGTCAGTGAACAGTTTTTTCCCAAGCAAAGCCCTGGGATGGTCATAATCAACATGCCGGGGAATTGGTAAAATTGGCTCAGAAGCATGGGTGATCGTGGTAGTTAATAAAACAACTCCAGTAAGCAGCTTGATAATAATGCCAATGATCGTGCTAGTGGTAAGCGATAGGCTCATAATTCACAGGTTTAGCCAGGATATGCTTGTAGTCGAATGCCTACGCATTATAGATGAAATAGCAGCAGTACATACCCTGAATCGGCTTGAAACTCATAAATTTAATGATTTTTCAGCACATTTTTATCTGAAAACTCTCCCACCCAGATAGACACACAAAATATATAAAAAATCCGATAAAAAAACCTCACATAAGAATTTATCCATATTATCTCAGGTTAAAATTAGAGGGGAGTCAGGTTAGCTGTCAGTCTAGTATAAGAAAATAAATGAATCCCCAGACTTTTTACTGTGATTTGCCAGCGCTGTACCAGAGCTGGCTCGGCGAATTGCTATCTGCACGTTCAATCCACAAAAGATGTAAACCACCCTTGTCATCAAGTGCTACAGAAGCATGTGTCTGTTCACCACGACCAGACGCTGGAACAGCTAAAAAGTCACTACTCCATTCACTATCTTCGTTATAGAAGCTTAGCCAGATATCGGAATCACCCTGTCTGAAATCGTCCCAGGCCACAACAAAATTTCCGGCTTCATTACCAGCTACAGATGGATTGTAATGGGGAAGCTGGTCACCCTGCTTGCTATGTACTTTTTCATTTGGACCAAAGTCGGCGCCTCCGTCAGAGCCCAACGCGGCGTAAATACCATATCCTTTTCCTCCGACACGCTTATCCATCCAGGCAGCAAGTACTTCACCATCACCAAAAGCGGCGATAGATACTCGAGTAACGCCATTGCCTTTATCATACTCATTGCGGTTTGAATAAAATTCGTTGAGATAGGCCGGCGTTGAGAAATTGATATCATCCAGGTCTGAAACGCTGTACATCAAACGTGTATGCCCGGCTCGTCGATCTTCCCAGGCTATGCAAGCGGTTGATTGATTAATGGTAATGCTGGGCATCAACAGAGGTGTATCAACCAGCTCGGGCTCTACCTGATAACTGACCACCTGTTTTAATGCTGCAAGATTCTCTACCTTTAAACGAGCAACTTTCAAAGCATAACGATGTTGTTGCTTTTCTCGCCACACTGCCATCATATCATCACCATAGGCTGCGACACTGGGGTGGGCAGCCACACTATCAGACAACAACAGCGCATCACTCACCCCCTGCCTGGTAAGCAAACGCGCATACACTGTAGCATCCTGCTCATAAACCACCACGAAGCGAGCTCCCGATATGGGCGCTATTGCCGGTTCATAAGCCTCCTGCCCATTGCTAATCCGAATCGCTTTGCCAAATCGATGCTGTGAAGTGGATTTTTGAGCCAGGTAAATTTGCGGTGCACCAGTGGAGTTATCTTCCCACACGACCGCAAGCTGATCACCAGAAACAGCAATATGCTTACGTCCAGCGCCTTCCAGATGATGAAAAACACCTGACTTAGGCGCATCACTTAGCGCGACTTTTGGCGAGAATGACCATCCCGTTGCCTGACAGACAGAAGCCATCAAAAATAGCGCAAAACCCAGCAAACTTTTCATTATCTAGCCGCCAGATATTCTTTCAGTGTAGTTTTCAGGTAATGCCCCTCAGCAACAAAGGTATTGAAATCAGACATTTGCTGCACTGTCTGGAACCCGGCCTTTTTGAATAATGGCTTTTGATCTGCTGAAAAATAAATGAAAGTTGGCGTACCCTGAATACGGTTACGCGCCGTAAACTGCATCTCAGTGGTTCTTTCACCATTAGGCAGTCGAATACGCGCATCGCTTTCAGTATCTACATACGCCAGGATAAACTCATCCTGAAACTGCTTATTCAGGCTGGCGTCACTAAATACTTCTTTATGCATCTTGCGGCAGGTACTACATCCATAGCGACCAAAATATAAAAACATGGGTTTGTTAGCATCGCTGGAATGCTTCATCGCTTCAGTTAAATTGTAAAATTGATAACCTTCAGGAGGCGCCGACGAAGCAACAGACTGATAACTAAGCACCAATAACAGTATTAGATGTAAACAGTAACGGGTTAATTTCTTATTATTCATTTTCTGGACACTGATGTTTATGAACTCTGAAAATCTACGTCAGCCTCATAAACAGGTCAAGTGCTAAGTCAACAACAGGCCAGGAAAAAAGATTGACAGCTTTTTCGATTGCGGCGACTATAAGACACATGAATAAAACCTTTCCGACCTCTCTCGTTTTTCGTATGCGCAAGATCAACCTTGCATGGCTTACGAGCTTGCGGCTGGGTATATTCTAATTCAAATGAATTCAATATCAGGCCGCTCTCCATGAGCGGTTTTTTTTTGGCTTAAGGAAAATACATGAAAGTTTTAAGCGCCTATTTGACGGTGATCATTATCTGGAGCACAACCCCATTGGGAATTCAATGGAGTGGAAACGAGGTTGGTTTCGCTTTCGGTGTAGCGGCTCGTATGGTAATAGGGTTAATCGCTCTTCTGATTATCAGCCGTGTTTGGCGCATATCTATGCCCTGGGACAGGCACAGTCGCCTTGTGTATCTGGCTGGAGGCATCCCCTTATTCCTCGCTATGTCTCTTGTTTACTGGGCTGCACAATACATTCCTTCTGGATGGATATCAGTGATCTTCGGTCTAACACCTTTTATCACCAGCCTGTTTGCTCGTGTGATACTGGGAGACAAATCTTTCAGCGTGGCTAAAACTAGCGGTATATTGCTGGGATTAATCGGTCTGATGATTGTATTTATAGAAAGTATCGATATCAGGCAACAGGCCTGGTTAGGTGTAGTTGGAGTATGCCTGTCTGCCAGCTTACATTCATTAAGCTCGGTGCTGATTAAAAAGCTCAACCCGATAATTCATCCTGTTTCTATTACCACCGGCAGCCTGCTGATGGCAACACCCCTGTTTGTAGCCAATGCATTGTATGCAGGCTTACCTGAACATATTCCCATGCAATCTATGATGGCTATTTTATACCTCGCAATTATGGGGTCTGCAGTTGGTTTCCCGCTGTATTTTTATTGTTTAAAACAGTTGCACGCTCAACGTGTGGCGCTCATTACTCTGATCACTCCAGTAATGGCGCTGATACTGGGCAGTGGGTTAAACCACGAAATAATCAGCCCTCGCATTGGCTATGGCACACTATGTATACTGACGGGATTAGCAGTTTATGAATATGGGCATTTTTTACCACTAAAAAAGTTCTACTTGCGCTGGATTCGTTATCCGCTATAAAGAACAGCATTCAATAGTTTTATTAAACAGTATGATAAGTGGAGGTGTATTCCGCAATTTCTGATATTCCATTTCAGGAATTGCCAGCTCTTAGCCCATATTCAGGATTAAATAGACGACAACTATCTGTATACAGCGCAAGGAACAAGAATGGCATCAGCAGGTAACAAAAGGGCAGCAACTATCAGTAACATCCTCTGTTCTGTACTTAGTGGAGTATTACTGCTGTTTGCATTAAATCAGGCGGTGCATGCTCAAGCTGTAAGATTTAACCAGCTGGAGCTTGACTGGATAGGGAAACATCCTCAAATCAGCGTCGGCATGGATGACAGATGGCCTCCGATTGATTTTATCAACAGCGATGGTCAGCGCCAGGGAATAAGTTACGATATCCTTCAACTGATAGCAGCTCAGACCGGAATCCATTTTATACCCACCGCAGCTAATGGCTGGAATGATATGCTGCATAAGGCTGCAGCTAGAGAAATCGACATAGTTGCAACACTGGCCAAAAATAGCGAGCGCGAGAAATCCTGGATCTTCAGCCAGCCTTATTTCCAATACCCTTATGTCATAACCACACGTAAACAGGAAGGCTCAGTTAACAATCTGAAATCACTGGATGGGAAAACCGTAGCCATTGAAAAAGGCTATTTTCTTCACCAGGAACTCATCAACAATCATCCGCGCATAAATCTTCTGGTAGTAGACAATTCGACACAGGCTTTACAGGCCGTGTCACGCGAACAGGCGGATGCCTATGTAGGCAATCAGACGGTCATTTTTTACCTGATTGAGCAGCTCCGCCTGACGAACCTGAAGGTAGCAGCCGATGCTGGATATCCTGGTGGCAAGCTACACTTCGCTGTGCGTAAGGACTGGCCAGAACTGGTATCGATTATTAACAAGGTTCTGGCAAACACAGCAGAAAATCAAATAAAACAAATAGAACGTCGATGGCTGGGGCTCACTCAGAATGACTTACTTAGCCAAAACATGCCTTCCACTGTCAAATTCACCCCTGAAGAAGAAACATGGCTGGAAAATAATAAACATCTATCAATAGGAGTGATGCAAAACTGGCCACCGATTAGCGAAGTTACCGCCACAGGGCAATTACAGGGTATAGATATAGATATTGTCAAACAACTTAACCGGCGACTGAACAACCGAATCCATATCGTAGCCGGTCCCTGGGACAACATATATCAGGATATTAAAAATAAAAAACTGGACCTCATTATGGGGATTACCCCTCAACTATACCGCACACCATTCATGGAGTTCTCAAACCCATACCTGAGTGTGCCGCATGTCATTGTTGCGCGACATGATATCAGCGAATTCTATGCAGACGAAAAAGCCCTGGCAGGCAAGGTAATCGCACTGGAAAAAGATTTCGTCAATGTCAGCTATTTCAGGCAAAACTACCCTGATGTCATTATCCAGACCCATGAAAGCACCCTGGCTGCACTAGAGGCGGTATCAAGAGGAGATGCCGATGCCTATGCAGGCAGCCGTGTTGTCGTGCTTTACCTGATTGAAAAGCAGCTGCTAAGCAATCTAAAAATTCACGGCCGCCTGTCCAAACCCCCAACCGAACTGGCCATTGGAACTCGCAAGGACTACCCCATACTGGCATCGATTATTCAAAAAGTTCTGGGGGATATCTCTCCTTCAGGCGTACGTCAGATCGTCAATAAATGGATACCATTGAATACACCTGCTGATATTGAATATAAGTTAAGCCTGTCAACCGCAGAACAACAATGGCTAGATCAACACTCTGATCTAAAAGTCGGCATTATGGATAACTGGCCGCCATTTAATTTCGTCAATGCAGCCGGAGAGCCGGAAGGAATTGGCGTCGATATTATTCATGAACTTAACCTCAAGCTGGACAATAAAATATCGATTGTTCCCGGTAAATGGAAACAGATATACAATCAGGTTAAAGATAAAAAACTCGACCTGATTCTTGATATTACCCCCAAGCCAGAACGTGAAACTTTTTTTAATTTCACAACCCCCTATCTAGACATACCACACGTCATCATCGCGCAACAAAAAAATATCTTCTATCGATCTGAGGATGATCTGGGTAATAAAATACTCGCACTGGAAGAAGGTTTTGGCAACGTCAAATATTTCCAGCAAAAATACCCTGATGTTCATATCAAGCTCTACCCTGATACAGAACAGGCACTGGAAGCGGTTTCTCGTGAAGAGGCAGATGCCTATGCTGGCAATCGGGCCGTGGCACTGTATCTGATCGAAAAACTGGCCCTGTCCAACCTCAAGGTACATGGAAGATTGAATAAACCAGGCTCTATTCTGGCTATAGGCACACGTAAGGATTACCCAATTTTACGAAATATCCTGCAAAAAGCGCTGGACAGCATAGGTGAAAATAAAATACGCGAAATAAAAAACAGCTGGCTGGGACAGATGCTAACTGATACTGACACTATACCCGAATTAAAGCTAACGAATGAACAGAAGCTCTGGTTACAAAAACACCCGGTTTTCAGACCTGGTGTGGATGCGAAATGGAAACCGCTCGAATATATCGATGAACAGGGCCATTACCAGGGCCTGTCTTCCGATTTTATAAAATACTTTACCCGGCAAATGGGGGTTAGACTGGAAGAACCCACAGAAATCACCTGGTCTGAAATATTAAAGGGTTTACGCGAAAAAAATATTGACCTTTCCCCCTTATTAATAGAAACAGCAGAGCGCAGTGAGTACCTTAACTTCACCAAGCCTTACCTCTCTTTCCCGGTGGTTATATTTAATCAACGCGGAACCACTCTGCTAGGAGGCCTGAGTGATCTTGGCAAGAAAAAAGTAGGTGTGGTCGAGGGCTACGCGATTGCCGAATTGATCAAGCAGGATCATCCAGAAATTCAACAGGTTAAATTTTATGATACGCTTGAAGGTTTGCAGGCGCTGGCAACCGGTAAGATAGATGCCTACATTGATGTGCTGTCAGTGGGAGCTTACCTGATCGCTTCAAATGGAATGTCCAATCTTCAGGTGGCCGCCTCTACGCCCTATCAACATGATTTCTCAATCGGGGTGCGCAAAGACTGGCCTGAATTGATCCCTATTCTCAACCAGGCAATAGATCAATTACCGCCAGTAACCAAGAATCAATTTCTTAAAAAATGGCTGGTAGTCAAGTATCAGAAAGAAATTGATTACACCCTGCTCTTCTGGGTGGTAGCAGTCGCAGTATTGATATTCATCTTTCTATCGCTGAGAGCACGCGAAATGACGCGTTTAAACGCCCAGCTCACCGAAGGCCGTGAGCGACTGGCACTGACGCTGGAATCTGCTGAGTTAGGCACATTTGAAATAAAATTCCACAAAAAATCAAACACACAGTTCAATTACGATGAAGCTTTCGCTGCACATCACCATCTTGAGCAAGACCTCGAATTTAATGACACCAGCGAATTCTTTCAACATATATCCCCTGATCAGGCTCAGATAGTGCGCGATCGACTAATACAATATGTAAAAGGCGAAATAGATAAATTCAAAGTGGAATATCAAATCGCAGCAAATCAGCACTGGATATCCACTCAGGGAAGAATTTTTGAGCGTGATAGCAAAGGCTGGGCTTACAGGATAATAGGTATTAGCCAGGATATAAACGAACGCAAACAAGCGCAGATAGCCATGGAAAGATCCAGTCAGTTCAAAAGCCAGTTCCTGGCTAACATGAGTCATGAAATCAGAACACCGATGAATGCTATTGTTGGTCTGGGACATCTGTTACTCAGAAGTGGTTTGAATGAAAAGCAGTCTGAATACCTTATTAATCTGCAAAAATCTGCAAAAATTCTGTTGGGGCTAATAGATGATATTCTTGATTTTTCAAAGATTGAAGCCGGTCACCTCAGAATCGAATATATCACATTCAATCTTGAAGAATTACTTATCGATATTTCTGAAATGACTGCCTTACGTATGACTCAGGAGAATGTAGAATTCATCATCGATATAGGTCCCAATGTGCCTAAAAATCTTATCGGTGACTCCTTCAGGCTTAATCAGGTACTGACTAATCTGGTATCCAATGCGATCAAATTTACTGAGAGAGGAGATATTATACTGAAGGTTAGCCTTGAAAACCAAACTCATAAAAAAGTATCACTACTGTTTTCAGTCAGTGACACAGGTATAGGTATAGAGAAAAATAACCTCGCCACTTTATTTGATCCCTTCATTCAGGAGGATGGTTCAACTACCCGCAAATATGGCGGCACAGGCCTGGGCTTATCAATCAGCAAACAGCTCACTCAACTGATGGGTGGAGAGCTAAAAGCGGAAAGTGAAAAAGGCAAAGGTAGTCGGTTTTTCTTCAGTCTTCCATTCAAACTCGCCCCTCATGATGGCAATAAACGTTTACTCACACCCCCAAGCACTGACCTAAGAGGAATGCGAGTACTCATCGCAGATGACAATCCAACGTCTTTACAGATTCTTACCGACACACTGGATTCACTTAACTTCAAGGTCAGCAGTGTTAATTCTGGCGATCTAGCAATTCAGACGCTGATAGAAACGCCCCACAAGTTTGATCTGCTACTAGTAGACTGGCGTATGCCTGACAAGGATGGCCTCGCCACAGCAAGTGAAATAAAGCAAAACCTCAGCGCTGAAAAAATGCCTCTCATTATTCTGATGACAGCTTATGGTAAAGATCTTATTGAAATAGAAAGCGATAAATACCTGCTCGATGGAATATTAATTAAACCTATCGCTCCTTCTTCGCTATTTAATGCCATTATTCAGGCACAAAATAATAAAGCCGACCACAAACTATCAATCAAACCCGATGCGACATCTCAAAGGGAGATTAAAGGTTTGATGGGAGAGATAATTCTGGCCGAAGATAATCCGATAAATCAGCAAGTTGCGCTGGAAATCATACAGCAGATGGGGGTAGATGTTCTTGTTTGTTCAAATGGTATCGAGGTACTCAAGTTACTGAAAACCACTACCCCAGACCTGATTCTTATGGATATACAGATGCCGGAGATGGATGGCTACGAAACCACCAAAATAATCAGAAGCGATGCACAATTCGATAATCTCCCCATCATTGCCATGACCGCCAATGCAATGAAAGAAGATATTCAGAAATCCAGTGATATTGGTATGCAAGGACATATCAGCAAACCGGTAGATCCAGAAATCCTGTATCAAACATTGTGTCAATACCTGGATTTCACAGATAGCCACAAGATACACAGTCAAACTGCTGAGCAACAACATCAACCAACACCTGTTGAACAAAACTGGCCTGATTCTATAGCAGGATTAAATATTAAGCAGGGCATAAAACAGGTAGGTGGTAATGAGCAACTTTACCAGAAGTTGTTAAGAGATTTTTTGCATAATCACGAGCATCTGGGACAGGATCTGAAAAAATATATTCAGCAAAATAATCAGCAACAGGCCACTCGCTCAGCTCATACCTTAAAAGGTGTATCTGGCAATATTGGTGCAGAAAGACTGTATCAGGTGTCCAGCGAAATTGATAAGAAACTCAAGCAACAAGTACCGATAGAAAGCGCGCTTCTGGATGAATTTTCCAGCGCCTTTAATGAGTTAAGCAAAGGTATACATCAGCTACAATCAAAGCAGAATAATGAACCAGATGTTGCCAAAAAAGGAGGTCCTGAAGTCGAACTAAAGAAGCTACTAGAAAGTCTACAAAACAGTGATGCTAACTCCGGCCAGTTACTGGACATTTTAACACCTGAACTCATACCTCTTATTGGAGCAGAGGCTGTGGAACGTATATCCCAACTGATAGTAGATTTCGAATTCGAGCAGGCCTCAGACATTCTAGACCAAAGCTTGCAAGAGAAGCGTAATGAACACTGAAAATAACACCCATACACGTATACTTGTAATCGATGATGAACCTTTCTTTCTAGGATTGTTAAGTGATGCTCTGACACCGCACTTTCAGGTTTCACTCGCTAAAAATGGTGAGTCTGGAATTAAACTGGCACAGGGTGCAAGCCCCCCTGATCTGATCCTGTTAGATATTTTGATGCCCAATATGGACGGCTATGAAACCTGTCGAAGGCTCAAGCAGAATCCACTCACTAGTGAAATCCCGGTCATTTTCCTGACTGCCAAGCAGGAAATAGAAGATGAACTCAAGGGTTTTCAACTAGGCGCACTAGACTATATTACCAAACCCATAAGTATCCCCCTGTTGCTTGCCAGAGTTAAAACTCAACTGACTGCAGCAGAGCATCGTCTGGCGCTGGAACAACTTGTTCAGGAGCGCACCAGGGAGCTGGACCGTACAAAAGATGCCATTGTTTACAGCATGGGAGAAATGGCTGAAATGCGCGATAAAGAAACGGGTAATCACCTGTTGCGTACTAGCGAATATGTTTATGCACTTGCCAAAAAAATAGCCACCCTGCCACGTTACCAATCTACCTTAAGCCCCCGCATGATAACAGCCTATGCACGTGCAGCACCGCTGCATGATGTTGGCAAAATAGCAGTGCCTGATAGTATTTTGCAAAAACCCGAAAAACTCGACGCAGAAGAATGGGAGGTTATGAAAATGCACCCTGTGTATGGCAAGCAAATAATAGAGAGTGCGGAGAGACAAATTGGCACGACTCTATTCATACAGGTCGCCAAGGACATCGCCTACTGCCACCACGAAAAATGGGATGGCAGTGGTTATCCACAGGGCCTGGAAAAAGAACAGACCCCATTATCGGCCAGATTAATGGCACTAGCAGATGTGTATGATGCATTGTCCACAAGACGCCCTTATAAAAAGATTTTTAGTCACGAAACGGCAACAGATATGATCATGCAACAACGCGGTTTGCATTTCGACCCACTAGTCACAGACTGTTTTGAACAACTCAATGAAGAGTTCCAGTTTATTTCGCGCAGGAACAATCATCAGATGAACAAAAAAACAGAACAATGAGAACTTACTATAAGAGCTCCGCAATCGAGATAAAAAGCTTTATAGTTATCAATAATGTAATTATTTAACTAAGCATTGATACCGATCATGGCTTATTATCTTCACTAAAAGGATAAGTATAATGAAAAGCAATTCACTCCAAAAACCCAGAATATTGATCGTAGATGACGAAAGCTTCTATACAGATGTACTAGATAATCTACTGGGTCAGGAATATGAGATAGCTATCGTACACAATGGTGAAGACGCTCTAAATCAGGCTGCGAGCGACCCTGCACCCGATTTGATCCTGCTGGATGTCATGATGCAGGATCTCGATGGCTATGAAGTCTGTAAATTGCTCAAGAAAAACCCTCAAACTCAGAATATCCCTGTGATATTCCTGACTGTTCGTAGCGAAGTTGATGATGAGGTACTGGGATTTAATCTGGGTGCTGTTGATTATATAACTAAGCCCATGAGCCCTCCTATCGTTCGTGCCCGCGTTCGCACCCATATCGAAATTCAGCAGTTACGCAAAAGACTGGAAAAGCTGATAGCAGACTGTCAATAAGCAGACTACTCCATTTGGGAATATTGACGATAGTCATATCGTATAGACATAATGGCATTTCAGAATTTAACTTATTTTTTAACCTTTTATGGAGAAGACTATGTCTTTAAATCGTCATTTTTTAACCGCCCTGGCCGCAACCGCCCTGCTATCGATTTCACCCTTGCAGGCTGAGCAAGTCAATCAGGGTGAATTAAAAAAAGAAGCCATCAACCTGATTAAACAGTTCGGTGGTACGCTCAAACCAGAACTTAAAAAAGCCCTGAAAAGCGGTGGTCCAGCCCATGCCATTGGCATATGTTCTGAGAAAGCCCCGGCAATCGCTAAAAACCTGCGCGATTCAAGCGGGTGGTATGTCAAGCGCGTCAGTCTGAAAGCCCGTAACAGTAGCTCTGCCATCCCGGATAACTGGGAGCAAAAGGTACTAAAACAATTTGAAGAACGTCAGGCCAAAGGCGAGTCAGCCAGAAATATGGCCTATTCAGAAATTGTTGATGGAAAGTATCGGTTTATGAAAGCCCAGAGTGCTGGAAAACTATGCCTGACCTGCCATGGAACAAAAGTAACACCAGAGGTAGAAGCGGCACTTAAGGAAAAATATCCAGATGATATGGCACGTGGATATAACCTCGGACAGATTCGCGGAGCCTTCAGCCTCGCTAAAGACCTGTAAAACCTTCAGCACTAATCCTGCGCCTGAAACCCTTCTGGCGCAGGACTTTATTCCCCAAAATTTCTCACTTCTCAGCAATCACCACCGACCACCAGGGCCCTGCCGATTTACCCAGCAAAGCAGCCCAGTACCAGGCCGACACATCACTCCAGCTATTACCAGCATTATCATAGATGCGCTCATACACGCGCAATGAATCCTCACCCCGGCTAGCCTGAAACTGACTCCATTTCGCCCCATCAGGTCGCGTTGCCAGTGGCAATGGGCTAATCGAAAAGCCCACCCCGCGCAGACAATCACTGGCCGGATGCAGTTTACGCGTAGGACTGAACACCCAGCGCAGGATATATTCACGCCGACCATCGTTAAAGCGCTGAATACGTCCGGGAAAATCGCGCACAAAAAGACGCTCCTTTTCACTCAGTAGTAGCGGCTTGAGTAGTTGCCCTTCCAGCTGTGTTGGCCAGCCGGGAAAAGCCTGGGCACTGGACTCAAGCGCCGAGCTGCCAGCGAACAAGGGTAGCACTGCAGCACCTATGCAAAGCAATAAATAGGGGATCAGACGGGACATAGTAGAGACCTCGGAGCAAGCCTGTCGGATAACCACAGAATGGCCATTGCGGCAGCGATAAAAGTAACCATACCCACGCCATCGTGTGCCCAGGCAGGCATAGCAATCAGACCTGACTCAATATAAAACAGCGCTGTGGCGCGCAAGATATTGCCCACGATAATAATTCCCAGCGTCATCGAGCTGAGTGCAACCAGTCTGGCCAGGCGCATACGGTACACACAGGCCAGAGTAAAACACAGATAAAAGCCAAACCACATCATCTTAATACCGCTACAGGGTGCATCAATCGATACTGCTCCTCCATCCCAGTTCAGTAACGTTCCAGTATGAGTTACCGCCAGTCCATTCAGTTGCAGCAAATGCGCCGCCAGATTACCCACCAGCCAGCGTAGTGGATAACCCAGAAAAAACTGTAAAGATGCCATCACCGGCAAAGACAACAGCAACAAACCCCACAACGCAGGAGATAACCCCTTGCCCAGAAAATACTGCGAGCATAAAACCCCAAGCAGGGTGATAGCGATAGCAGCACGAAAGATGGGTGGCAGGAATAAATAACTGCACAGATAAACCAGCATCAACAGGCTAAGCGTGAGCAATGGAATCCGCGCTGGCCTGTTATTAGTTCGCTGAGTCAGCAGATAGCCAATGGCAGTAATCAATGCCAGCACACCGAATTTCTCATCCGAGCCATCCAGCAGACGACTCGCATACCATTCAATCACAGGCCACAGTGCCAGCAGGCTGGCGCCAAACAGCAGTGCTATTTGATTTGGCTTTAACTTCATGCACTAAAGCTCCCAGTATTTATCACCATGTGTCGCCGCTTGAGCGCCCAGCCCAGCATCAGCAGCGTAGCGATAATCAATAACCAGGTTTCCGGTTCCGGTATCGTCGGTACCGTGCCATCCTCCACTGGCTGTAATCCATTCGCATCATATTGCTGCTGATTTTCCAGTACAACCGCACCACTCACCGGGGTTACCAGTTGATAACGCGCCGCCATCTGGATCGCCCTTTTTCTCTGTTCGCCAGTGCCTGCAGCAATCAACGCCTGAATACGGTCATAGGCCCACAGACGTAGTAAATGATCCGAGGTTTGCGGGCTCGGTAATTTCACTTCACTGCCTGAAACCTCGTCGCGTATCGCATTCCATTGCTGACGCTGGCCGCTCCATAGAGCGAATTGATAGGATAAGTCCTGTTGCAGATTAGCAATACGCGCTACCGGCTTAAACTGGACCACCTCATCCAGCGCTTCAGCAATTCTGTTCACCTTACTAACGACTGGAAAATCATATAGCACTGGTCCCATGGGGCGACGCTGCCAGTTTTGGCGCAGATTATCGACTGTCGTCAACATCACAGGCTGCGAAGCATGTATCCACAGCAGTGCCGAGTTTTTATGTCTGGACGCTACTGTCCAGGCGTATTCCAGTGCAGGCGTATTATCGACCCCACCGACAAAATCGAAATCCCTCAAACGCTGTGCAAGCTGCTTTGGCAGGGAAAAATTAGCCGCATCAATCCCTGCGCTCAATTCACTAATTTCATCGCTCGCAACAATCACAGTCAGCCCGAAAGACTCCGGCAACTTCAGGATAGCATTAGCAATCTGATCACTATAATCCTGCACAGATTGAGAACCATCGATAACTATCACCAGATGATCAATATTCACACTGCGTTTTACAAGGCGCTGCTTCACCACAGACACTGCTTTGACCTGATTATTCAATGTGTGGACCTCCGTCACTCGACTATCACGCGAAACCAGCACCGAATTAGACGGGCTTTTTAATCCTGCATCATCCAGCTTTCCACGTAGTGTGGATGCACCCGAGTTACCAGATTCGAATATCAGGTGGGGTCGCTCACTATGCATTGTGGCTTTAGATTCCAGCCACAGCGAATGTTGAAAATCATCGGCAATACTAAAATTTTGCTGTTTGAAATACGGCAGGCGCAAAATCCCCTCGCTTGCATCCCTGATCACCAGCGGCGCAGTCATTCCAATGCGAGCCTTGATCTTGCCGCCAACAGGAACCGGGAACAGTTGCACCAGCACGGTATCCGGGCCAGCCGTGGTCACCAGAATCGGATCACGCTGTCGCCTCACAACCGACTGGTAAGCCTGACGCGCCTGCCCCTTAGCAGCAAAAGCTGCCTCACGTTCTTCTCCATCAATCCACAGGGTGACTCTCGACACCACTGCACCCGGCGGTAATGCTATCTGAGCACGAGCCTCAGCCTGAAGAAGCGATTGATTACTGAATTCAAAAGTCCACTGCAGATAGGCAAGCGCAGCATCGCTATCTATGCTGCCATCGATCTGCGAGCTACTGAGTTGCACATACTGCAACTTTTTACCGACAGACGCCCCACCCTGATCAAAATCAAAATTGAAGCGGCGTGAATTTTCCATCAGGCCGAGTCTGCGATAGCTAGCAAACTCCTGCTCGTTGAACGCCTGTCCAGTAACCCGGTAATACACTTCACGCACCTTATCAGGGCCTACCCAAGGCTCATTCCAGCTGTAAAGCATCGACAACAAATCGCGTGATCTCCTGCGTTGATCGTAGCAATAAGCCAATAGACGATCATGGTTAGCGAAGTTACGCAGCAAACGCACACCACGCAACTGATGTGCATGATCTTCTGATGTCGCCATGCGCAGACCGACCTCGGTGAGTGTCAGCGGAATTTCAGCAGCAATCAAAACGATTAAACCCACCAGTATTCCCGCCGGATAAAAGCGTCCATCCTGAACCGTTAATGAAGGTATGGGATCTGTAATTGCGGGTGATGGTATAGCGCTGCGACACCTGATCGCAGCAATCAGTGAAAGTATCGGAGCCAAAGGCAGAAAACCAATCAACAAGATTATCCCAATCACAGCCATCGGCATAATCGGAATAAACA
>JBNKMF010000002.1:46746-171195 GCA_050292965.1 Gammaproteobacteria bacterium
CATTCAGGAATAATATCCTGCGTCGGCTGGACTGAAAGCGCCCCCAGCTTGCCAGCAATGCAAGCAGATTGGCCAGAGGTACCACAGCTACCAACAGCCCATGCAGCAAGGTAGGTATAGGGTCGAAAAATGACTGTTCACACCAGGCAAACAACACTTCAATAGCTAACGCGACCAGTGGTAAAACAATACCAAAACTGATGACATAGAAAATCTCAACCGCACTCAATATTTTTCCCTCGGTGCTCGGATTTTTTTGAATTTGCTCTGTGTTCATAATGTTCTTCCTCTTGATGGACACATTATGCGTAAGCAATGTGCGGGGCAAATGTCCCTTATGCGCAGATTAGAGGGAAACTTTGTGCAAATGTTGTGCAGATGGATGTGTGATTAGAAAATAGTGATATTATTTCTGTTTAAAAAACTACGGTTCTATTAATGGAACAAGTTTAGGATCGAAAATTTTGAAACAAAAAAACTCTCTATTAAAAACAGTTTATGCAAATGAAAATAACTTATTGGAGCAAGTGAAGGCACAAATTGCTGCCGGAGCCGACCCTAATGAACGTACTGAGTACTTTGAAACCCCCTTAAGAGTATCTTCCAATAACGGACGTTTTGATGTTGTTAAATGCCTTTTTGAAGCTGGTGCTGATCCGACTCATTTAAACTGGACGACTTTATTTCATGCGATCGCTTATGGCACTTTATCAGACGTAAAAAAATGCATACATGAGGGAAGTGATCTGCATGCGCGAGATACATGGGAACGCACACCTGTCCTTTTAGCAGTGCAAACAGGTGATATTGAGAAGGTGAGCTACCTGATCCAGGTCGGAGCAGATATTACAGATTTAGGCCGTTGTGATAAAACAGCTTTGGAATACGCCCTGCAAATGGACGATGCCAGGATGCTTACCTTTCTAGTCGGTCTAGGTTTTGACTTTGAAGATTATAATCACTTCGGTTACACCGCATTGATGCAGGCAGCAGATGATGGCGCGATCAATTGTGTTCGTTGCTTACTAGAACATGGTGCTGATATCTATAAAAAAGATAGATCTCAATTTTCACAGAAAACTGCCATTTCTCATGCATCGACACAAGAGATAGCAGAAATGCTTGCCAATGCAGGAGATGACATCAACCAGATGGAAAACGAAGTTCGAGCTCAACTTTTAGAATTAGGCCATCAGGAAAAACTGATCATCACAAAACAGGACTACCTGGCACAAAAACACCGTGTTTATGGTAACTCCAATCCTCAAAAATGTGAGATAGCTTTTTTCTACGACATGGTGCGTTGTAACGGCGCTGCATGGAAGGCTCGTAGCCAGTTTGACGATATAGATCGTTTCAATGATCAACCTGTTTGGTGCTATGAACGGTATGGTAAATCAATTACAGCCATCGGAAATGGTGAATATATAGAGATAGCTGGAGAACATGAAGACTATTACGATCCAGATTTCTGCATATATAACGAAGTTTTTCATCATAAAGGCGGTGGTGATTTTACGATTTATCAATATCCAGAAAGAGTCTTTCCTCCTACCGATTTTCATACCGCAACTTTGGTAGATAGATATATTTATATCATCGGTAATCTTGGGTATCAGCAGCAAAGACTCTACGAAACAACACCTGTGTATCGACTAGCTATTGATAGTTTTAAAATTGAAAAACTGGAAACAAGCGGAGAATATCCGGGCTGGATTCACGCTCATTCTGCCGAGTTAAAAAATCAATCTGTCATACGTATTCAGGGTGGAGAGATTGTCGAAAAAATTAATGATAAAGAAAACTATCTTTTTAATAAATATGATTTTGAACTGGATTTAGATACCTTGAAATGGACAAAACATGAGCATGTCCCAAAATCAGGCAAGCCTCAATTTTTCCCAGAAGAATACAAACGCTTTAGCTACTCTGACGGATCGCTTGTTGCTGTAGAAGGAAATAACAAATGGCGGATATTAAAGGTAATCTCAGTTCATCGCATTGATATTACTGAAGGCCAGAATATTCAGTTTGAAAATGAAACATTAACAGTATCTTCTGACGATTTTCTTTTCGTTGTTGCTTATTCCACCAGTGAACCCTTCGACAGTTTTGAGTTACTGGAACAAGCCGTAGCAAGAAAGAGCTGGAATATTAAAAGTCAGTGCAAAGTATGTAGAACCATTAATTTTCCGGATTGTGGCCGTTTTTTAGGTTTTGCAGAATCAAATCCAGAAGAGCGCAAATCGTTCCAGACATGGAAGGATGCATTTAATGAAGCTAAAGCCAGCATAATATAAATTTAATTCATTATGCCGGTCTCATTAGAAAACAGGTCAGGCACGTACACTCCTCTAAAGCAGTTAAACATGGAGAGCAAAGCCTGTAATAACCTAAACTCGGTCAGAATGGAAACTTGACTAAAAGTCATCGACAATGATCCAGCACAAATCAAGATGGCCAAAATAACTTATAATTCTCCGCATGAAAAAAATCCTGATTGTTGACGATGACGCCCATATCCGCGATGTATTAAGTTACTCGCTGAAGAATGAAGGCTTTGCTATCGTAGAAGCTGAAAATGGCCGTATTGCGCTGGAGAAATTTACCAGCGAGCAACCCAATCTGGTGATACTCGATATTATGATGCCAGAACTGGATGGCATTAGCGTGTGCCGTGAACTGAGAAAATCCCATGCCACTCCAATCATCTTTCTGTCATCTCGCGATGATGAAATCGACCGCGTGCTAGGGCTCGAGTTAGGTGGCGACGATTACATCAGCAAACCCTTTAGTCCGCGCGAACTGGTCGCCAGGGTGCGTGCGGTACTGCGCCGTGTAAATCAAGCCGAATCTACTAAGCCTGAGCCGGACCGCCTTCTGCAACAGGGTCAGCTGAAAATCGACCTGGATCAGTTCGAGGTTTTCTGGGGCGAGCGGGAAATCATCTTTACCGTTACCGAATTCGCTTTATTACGCACGCTGATCCAGCATCCAGGTCGAGTATTCAGCCGGCAGGCTTTAATGGATGCCGCCTATGACTTTAACAATGTAGTCAGTGATCGAACGATCGACAGCCACATGCGCCGGGTACGAGCCAAACTCAGCCAGGCTGGCGCAAACCCGATTGAAACCGTCCATGGTGTGGGTTACAAACTGGGTGACTGCCAGGGCTGATCAATGAAATGGAAGCCACGCGTTCGAAGCGTTTTACTACTAGTTAACCTAAGCATCCTGATCCTGCCTCTGGCGGGCATAAGCATATTGCGCCTGTACGAAAACGCCCTGTTGCAGCAAACTGAATCAGAGCTTACCGCGCAGGCAGCATTCGTCGCAGCTGCCTACAAATCGGCCTTATTGAGAAATTTCAAACACACAGCGCAAGGCTCGACCATTGCAAGCTATGGCATCCCCCTACCCGATATCAATAGCTCAAAACAAGAGCTGTGGCGCCCACAGCCACCCCGGCTCGATCTCGCCAGCGATGACATCCTGCCACCGCCACCAGACCCTGAAATCACAACAGCGCCGGCCCCTGCCCCCGTGCAGCTAGCCGGTGAAGAAATTACCCGCATCATGAAAGATGCACAGCAAACCACACTGGCAGCTATCCGTGTAGTGGATATCAATGCATTAATCATTGCTACTACCGGAGAAGACCTGCACCAGTCTTTAGCTAACTGGCAGGAAGTGAGCCGAGCATTAGGCGGAGAGTTCTACTCCGTGCTGCGCCAGAGAGTCTCCGATCAACCACCGCCAGCACTGACGTCGATCAGCCGTGGTACGCTGGTACGTGTGTTTCAGGCCACCCCGGTGATCCATCAGGGTCGCATACTAGGTGCAGTCATTCTTTCACGCACTCCAACTAATATTGGACAATCACTCTATAAACATCGCTTCCAATTGATGATAGCGGGGTTGATTCTTCTCGGCCTGGTGCTGGCAATCAGCGCCATCACAGCACTGACCATTACAACCCCTCTGGAAGCAGTAACCCGTCAGGCTAAACATGTCGCAAACGGCGACCCCGGCCCGGTATCAGCACTTAAACAGCCAGTGACGTATGAGGTTTCGCAATTATCTCAGGCCGTGGTACAAATGGCTGAGCATCTGGATGCCCGTGCACGCTATATTCAGGACTTGGCCACACAGGTATCGCATGCCTTCAAGACTCCACTAACCTCAATGCGCGGTGCAATTGAGTTATTGCAGGATCATGCGCAGAATATGTCTGACGCTGATCGCACTCGGTTTTTAGCTAACCTGGATAAGGATGCTGAATACCTGAACACACTGGTGCAACAATTACTGGAGCTAGCGCGAGCTGACACCATCCAGGCAGATCGATCCATTTCATCCGTACTACCCAATATTATAAAGGTGGCAGAGAGATATGAACACATGGGTCTTGTCGTAAATATAACAGGACAAAATAGCCAGGTAATGATCAACGAGGAAATTCTACAATCGATATTGGTCAACCTGTTTGACAACGCTCATCAACATGGCGGCAACCACATTAATGTCTCGCTCACTGAAATTAAAGCAAAAAAGCTCTATAGTATCAAAATAGAGGATAATGGCCCCGGCGTAACGCTCACTAATAGAGAGACTATTTTTGAACCTTTTTTTACCACTGCCCGTGATCAGGGAGGATCAGGTTTAGGTCTGGCGGTAACACGATCTTTACTAAAGGCTTATAGAGCGAGTATTGAATTGATTCCATCTGCTAGTGGTGCTGTATTTGAGATTAAACTAAAGTTGGTGGGTTAAAATTTCTGTTCAGATACATCAGTTATAAAAACAAGACCGGAAATAGGACTAGAAAATAATGATAGAATCTAAGCTCCCGGAAAAAAATATAAAGGCGATGGCCTTTGAATACTACTGTCATATAAAATAAGGAATGTTCATGCGAAACAACTCAAAAGCAAAATTTGGATTAGCCAATGCATTTGCTTTAAACAAGCAACCTGATAAACAATGCCAGTTTCATAATGAGAGTTTAATTGACACAATCTAGATAGCAGGTTTGAAATAAATGCGAAGATTTCGTTTAAGCTCCTTAGCCTTCGTGGCTATTATGCTTTTGATAGCGGGTTGTGTATTCGTTCCTAAATCGACTTTAGACCAATCTACTTGTGAAATGTACACACCTAAATGGGAGTTAAGTGTAGAGGGTGTATCTGATTTCCACTTGTGTAAAGGCTCAGATAGTGATCCTGGTGCCTGCCTTGTTACAGTTGGCATCGTAATCCCACTCGGCTCTATACTAGTATCTGGCAGTATCATTCTAGCCGGGAACACGCTTCACTGGATTGAGTATCATGGGCGCTGTGATGAAGGACTAATTAAGAAAACCTTATCAAAATTTAAAAATGAAACTAGTAGCTAACGAATTATGACAAATAAATATTCTTTAATACTCTCAGACCAGTACATGCGTCGGTCAGGACATATCTAAGCCCAAAATCTTTTGTCAGGTAAACCCAGTGCCTGGGATCGATATTAAGTCTAGTCAGTTTGTCAGGCAGATGTTCAGGAATGCATCCCTTTTTGTCTTCCCGCAGAATACGCCCCGACCACTCACCAAATTCCAGGTAATCGGAGTAGCGAAAGAGCAAGCCTTTTGGCATCTCCTTACGCAGGTAACAAGAAAAAGCTAGTAACTCATCAGGTTGAGAGCCCCTGAAATAACTAGAGCGCTGGCCCCAGCCCCTGTGCAGCTAGCCGTTGAAGAAATTACCCGATTGGGGGAGCAGGACTCAGATCTCACCCGCGTGCCGCAGGCCGTATCGAGTGAGTATCGGCCCAGCGATCTCGGTAATGATAGTCGTACCCAACAGGACATTGATTACAGTGATGGCCAGGTCATTTCCCATCGGACTCTGGTCAGCGAACTCCCTGGCTACCACCAGCATTGTGTAAAGACAATTTGGGACACACAAGTATTTGAAAGCAAATTTAACTTTAATTATATGGCTAGAAGTTCAGTTAGAAGAAAGGGTCATAAAATCCCGGTTCGAGTTTTGTTAAACCGTATCTGGAATTTTTCTTTGACATACTTCTAAGGAAAAGGTGATTCTGTAATCTTTGCAAGATGTAAGGTAAAAATATTTTAAGGGGCTGAGGATTATGTGCCGAGACCTAAATCTCCGGGCAACTGCTAATAGATAGCACTCTAGTTCCTTTGAATTAACTTCTTATCTAAATCCACATAATTTAAACCTCTGTTCCACCTTAAAATAGTGTCAATAATGACAACAGTTCAGGTCACCATCTGGCAGGATATTAAACATACCAACGATTAGGGAAGAATAGAGCTGATTAAAAAATATTATCCGAACGCATCCGCCATAAAAACAACTGCATAGGCTACATGAGAAATAGTGATAGTATTTAGATTCTGGAAAAACCGATTCTCTAATATATTCATAGGCGAATGGAATTTGAATACTGTTAGGGCTAAAACACACCATAAGCTTTCACCAGTTTCTCAAAGTGTATTATTTCTTCGAGGTAAATCGAGGACATCAACTTTCTGGTGCTTTGGCCTTACCTTTGGCTGTATTAACAGTGTTGGGTGGTACATCACCAGTAATTGCTAAAGATTTTTTTAGGTTCTGCTGGATGAGCCTGAGATAGCGCAGCTAACATTGATAGTTGTCTTAGTGCTATTTATTGAGCCGCACTGTCTATTATTTGATGAAATCATATTTCAATTAGTCATATGGCTACATAGCCATTCCAAAAAACTGAATAAGTATTTTGATTCTCTAGTTTTTTCCAATCACAAAATAGCGGTAACAGAGAATACGCAGAAAAAACTTGATGAGTATATTAACTCATAATAGGCATCTCATTACCATGGGTAATACTGAAAACAACGATAGAAAGTCGAGCTATCTGCATAAGAGCAATGGTTTTCTGATAGCATTATTCATTTCCATGATTTTTGTTTGGTTACCCTATGTTGCCAAATCAGTAGTTAATGGGTCATGAGTACGGAAAATCGAAGTCATCAACTTACAATCAACGAAAGAAGACACAAATATATCCTGACACATGGCGTAAATACGAAGCGTTTTAGCGTTCCCAAAATGGGTGGACTACTCAGCGGAGGTAACAGAATATGTAAAAACAGTTATGAACCATGAATAGTATGTTGAAAAAACCTAATCAATTTAGCTATTAAAAAAGGAACAAAAAAATGAACAAATCATATCTTAATTATTTGTGGATTATTTTAGTTGTAATGCTATTTTCTTCCTGTGGTGGTGGCGGAGGCAGTGACGATGAAACATTAACAGGTGTTTTTATCGATAGCCCTGTCAAAGGATTACGCTGGGTATCTGGGGGTATGACAGGAACAACTGATGCAGCGGGAAGATTCCAGTACAAAAGTGGGGCTAAGGTGCAATTTTATGTTGGCGATGTTCTATTAGGTGAAGCTACTGGCAACTCTGTTGTTATCCCTGTTGATCTTGTTGCGAGTGCACAGGACATTTCTAACCCTACTGTTACAAATATTATTCGCTTCCTGATGACCCTTGATAATGATGATGACCCTTCTAACGGTATTGAGATCACCGAAGCGTGCGCAAACCTGGCGCTGGGAGAGGCTGTTGATTTTACTCAATCAACCTCAGATTTTGCAGCATCTGGTGACATTCAAGTATTAATTTCAAGCCTTACTTCTGCAACGGATGCAGGCGCTCGCTCACTAACGTCAGTATCAACTGCCCTTGCTCATGCAGAAAATTCTATTAAAGAGCTGTTAGCTGGATCATATAGTGGTACATTTTCTGGAGATAGTTCTGGAACCTGGACTGGGACCATAAGTACCTCAGGTGTATTTACAGGGACAGGTAAATCCAATGTTGAGACGTTAACATTTTATGGGACAGTAAGTACAACAGGCAGCGGTTCGACAAGTTTTTCGACAAGTGGTGGTACTAGTAATGGTACTACTTTTTCAGGAACATTTAGTCCAAATGGTACTGGGTCAGGTACATGGAGCTGGTATGGTCAAGAAACAGGGACATGGCGAGGGTCTAAAACAAACTAGGTGACAAATGGTATATTCGGGTAACGGCGGGTAGCTAACCCGCCTTCCCTACAAACACCCTGCATACAGGGCAGCACATGCTGCAGGATGCTGGAAATACCAGTTTAAGGATGAGGACGGTACATCAATGCAGAAGTATAGCTGACATCCAAATCTTTCTTAACGGGTCAGCCCTTGCTATTCACTTGTAGTTGCCATCTAATAACCATCAGGTTATAGATGGTGATCATTCTACTGGTGGACTGAGTCTTTTCAGTGCATTTAATTACGAATTTGATCCAGATTGCTGGATGACTCCCGCAGAGTCGAATCTTCTTGCTGAATTCACGCTGTGCAAAAACAGTGTACAAAGATTTACTTACCAATGGGTACTCGCTATCACCCACCCTGCTGTTATAGGGTAAAGATATGATATAACGAGGTAAGTATTGATATTAATGATGATAAACATATTGATGTCTACCAAAATATTGATGTGGGTTTAAAAGCTAAATAGGTAGTCCACATATTGAGTCAACACTTTTCTCGCATTGAAGAAGAAATACTCATTCAGGTTAAAGCGTGCCATCTACCTGAGGTAAAGTGATTCGAGCTGATAATTAGGACGGAATAGTAACTTAATATACAATCTGCAATCGATGGCTAATATTCTCATTATTTATTCAACCACAGATGGACATACATTAGAGATCTGTCTTCGTCTCAGGGAAATTATACAAAAACAAAATAATCAGGTTACGCTTATTTCTGTTGACGAGGTTAACTCTGGTGAGTTAAATGCATTCGATAAAATCGTCATAGGTGCAAGTATTCGTTATGGCAAACACAGCAAACAAATCTATCAATTTATAAATCAAAATAAGCTCTTGCTGGATAGTAAAACTAATGCATTCTTTTCGGTAAATTTGGTTGCACGCAAAGCAGAAAAAAGACAGGCTGACACAAACCCCTATGTGAAAAAATTTCTCAAACAAATAAGCTGGCAGCCAAAAAACCTCGCTATTTTTGCAGGCAAGATTAACTATCAAAAATACAGTTTATTTGACCGGACCATGATCAGGATGATTATGTGGCTGACCAAAGGCCCAACAGATCCTGATGCCAATATAGATTTTACCGACTGGTCTCAGGTTGAAGCTTTTGGCAAGCTAATTTGCGATATGTAATTAGTTGAAGACATACCTATTAGATCAAATACCTGTTCGTCGACATACTGCAAACCAGCTAGCAGAACGAATGTCAGCAGTGTGGGAATATGTAAGATAATGTCACGCCCTGATTCGAACTAGTCAGATCATAGATATGTTGTAGCCAGTACACACAAATGAACATTAAGTCTTTATACTAAAACCCAGGTCTCTAAAAAGTGTTAACGCTGCCTCTACCACATCGGGGTCGTATAAACTGTTCTTGTTTTTTTCTAAATCTTCCATAGCTGCATCAATACCTAAGGCCGAACGATAAGGGCGATGTGAAGCCATGGCTTCGATTACATCGGCAACCGCAATAATTCTTGCTCCTATCTGGATTTCATTACCAACAAGTCCCTGTGGGTAACCTGATCCATCAAGTCGTTCATGATGCTGTAAGACCATGTCTGCTACTGGCCATGGAAAATCAACACCTATTACTATATCGTATCCAACCTGTGAATGCGTTTTAACCAGTGACATTTCTTCATCTCTTAACTTGCCCGCTCGATTAAGAAATTCTGCTGGCACAGATATTTTACCAATATCATGAATCAGGCCACCTAGATATATGCCATCAATCTGATCTTGCGGTAATCCCATCTGTTCGGCAATTTTACTTGCTATTCGAGCCACCTCTTTTTGATGACCAGATGTATAGGGATCTCGTTTTTCGATGGTTAATGCCATCATTTCGATAGTCTGTACCAGAGTGCTTCGTTGAAGCTCAAGATACTGTTTACGTTCGATCAAATACTTCTGACGTTCTAGTGCGTAACGAACAGCATGATTCAACAATATGCTACTTAACTGATCTTTTCGAATATAGTCCTGTGCTCCAGTTTGTACTGCTTCAGCAGCTTGACTCTCATCTATATTTCCCGTTAATACGACAATGGGTATATCAGGAAAATCAGTCAACACTTTACTTATTGTTGTTAAACCCTGACTGTCAGGCAAACTCAAATCCAGTAATACTAAGCTGTAGTCAGCTTTGTTCAATTCCTCCAGAGCACCTTCCAGTCGTTCAGAATGAACCAGTGAACCTATCGTTAAACCACTTTCTAAAAGCAGCTCTTTTATCAGGCGAACATCCTCTGGATTATCTTCAACCAATAGAATACTTATATTCATTTGACCATCGTCTCCTCATGCTTGTTAGGCAAGCGAACGGTTAAAAACCAGAAATCATTAACTGCCTTAATCACTTTGATAAATTCTTCCAGCTTGACGGGTTTGGATATGTAACTGTTAGCATGCAGGGTATAACAAAGTTCAATATCATCGTAAGAGCGTGACATGGATAATACAATAACCGGAATCAGTTTCAGAGCATCATCTGTTTTGATTTCTGCTAACACCTCTCGTCCATCTTTTTTTGGCATATTCAGATCCAGTAAAACTATATCTGGACGAGGCATTTTTTCGTAACCATTACGTTTATGTAAAAAGTCCATAGCCTGCTCACCATCCATAGCAACATGCATGTCTATATCAATACCGCTCTCAACAAATGATTCACGCGTTAATCTCACGTCGGCTTCACTGTCGTCAACCAGTAATAGTACAAATTTCTTTTGTTTAGATTTATCTAGCATCAATTTATACCTCAGCAGGTTATTATTTGATGGTCATTCTTTCGGTAATTTAACTATAGAAAACCAGAAGTTTTCTAACGAATTAATCAACCGGATGAACTGCTCTACATCTACCGGCTTGGTAATATAACAATTGGCATGACTTAAATAAGAGGACAATATATCCTCTTCGGCCCGAGAGGTTGTTAACACAACTACTGGAATTGCTTTTAAGTCTTCACTAGATTTAATTTCTTCAAGTACCTGCCGCCCATCTTTTTTAGGTAGATTTAAATCAAGTAAAACAATATCCGGCCTGCTAGAATGCTGATATTCTCCTCTCTTAAACAGGATATCCATCGCCTGCTCACCATCTGTCGCGACGGACAGGTTAACCTTAAGCTTGTTTTCTTTTAGTGCTTCCTCAGTTAAGCGAATGTCTCCGAGATTATCTTCAACCAGCAGGATTTCAATCGGTTGTACACTTTTTAGCATAGCCATATTTGCCTCCTAAGTTGCCATTTGTTACGAGTTTTCCTCTACAAATGGCAGGGTAAAACAAAATTTAGCTCCCATCTTCCCTACATCAGGTTCTAGCCAGATTCGACCTCCATGTCGTTCAATAATCCGCTTACATACCGCAAGGCCAATACCCGAACCCGGAAACTCGTCTCGAGTATGTAATCGCTGAAATAAAATAAAAATTCTTTCGTTATCTTTCTGGTCTATTCCTATACCGTTATCTTTTACGCTAAATAACCAGCCTTCTTCTTCCCTCTTCACATTGATATCTATCACTGGTGTCTTATCTTTGCAAAACTTAATCGAATTACTTATTAAATTCTGTAATACTCTTTCTATTTGCAGCTTATCGGCTGAAATAATGGGTAGAGGGTCATGATTTATCCTTGCTCCACTATCGCTTATTACCAGATATAGATTCTGCAATACATCCTGCAAAACATCCTCCATATCAACCCTGTCAAACTCTGCTCCCATTGTTTGCACTCGCGAATATTGCAGTAACCCATCAATCAGAGCCGACATACGATTAGCACCATCTACCGCAAACCTGATGAATTCATGAGCATCCTGATCCAATTTATCCTGATATCGACGTTCAAGTAATGCCACATAGCTGGAAACCATGCGTAGAGGTTCCTGCAAATCATGTGATACAAGGTAAGCGAAATTTTGTAACTCCTTATTAGATTCAAGCAGTTTTTCGCTTGCTTTAAGTAGTTGGGTCTCTGCCGCTTTACGGTCAGTTATGTCCTGCACTATAGCCACAAATACGGGAGGTGTTTCGTTGGTAAACAATTCCAGTCGTATCGATACGGGATAAGTTGAGCCATCTTTTCGCAAATGCACCGTATCAAAAACAAGACTATCCTGTTTTCCATCAAGTAATGGTTCAATCATGCGATTAAATTCTTCTTCGCTAATCTCCGGCTTGATTGATAAGGGCGTCATTGTTTTAAGCTCATCCTTGCTAAAACCGATATTCTGGATAACTCCTGCGTTTACCTCTAAAATTTTTAATGTATCCGGATCAAATATGTAAATCTCATTGGAAGAGTTATCCAGTATTCTACCCAGACGTGTTTCTCTAACCTCTGCCAATCTCCGAGCTTCCACTTCTTCCTGCAAGCTGGAAAGTGTAGCCGTCGACGACTGTAGTCGTTTTGTCATCGCATCAAATGCACGTGAAAGATCACCTATCTCATCTTTTGCATCGGTCGCTAAGCGGTGCTCAAGATCACCGGCCCCAATAATTTCCGTACCCTGAGCTAAATTGCGTAAAGGTACCGTGATAGAGCGCGCCAGATACCAGACCATTAAAATGATTGAGAGTAAAGCGGTGACACCAATATAAACAAATAACTGCGCCATCTGGTCAATTGGTTTAAAGGCTTCGTCCTGATCCAGCTCAATAATAACCAGCCATTGGGTTGACTGCCAGTGCGAGTCATATATACCTCGAGCTTCTCCCGCAACCAGTTCTCTCTGATTTAACTTTGTAGATACTTTGGCATAAGCCAAAATAGTGGCAGAGTTTGCATAGACACTTTCCATCCAGTCATCCATTTTATAAAAAGACAGCCTTTCCTTTCCTAACTGCTCGAGATTTTTGGCGCCTGAACCAACTACGACTTCACCATTATGCAAACGAACCAAATAAACACGACTACTTTTTCCTGTATCGGTTTGGGATACAATATCCAGAATCGATTGCACCTTGTAATTTATTTTGAAAATACCAATCACTTCCTCCCTGTCTTTAATCGGGAGCACTATGCCAACCACCAGTGTTCCTACACTATCATCGTATCCCCGGTCATCAAGGTATACCCCGCCCTCTCCAGCATTAAATGCCCCCTGCCACCAACCTTCGTCAGCCTGATAATAGTCTGATGTTATGTTAGTCATAGCGACATTGGCACCGTAACGGTCGGTAATAAAAATCTCACCATACCGCTCCAGGTCTAGTTTTTGATATTGTTTTAAAAACTTAGTCGGAGAGTTGCGCTGAATGGCGTCAGCGGTTTTAGTCCTGCCTTTGTTTTTTATCCACTCTTCATCCAGCGGCAAAATTACATCCAGAGGTTGTTTGCCCTGATACGATGCATTCGCCTGTTTTACCGCAGCGATGATTTGAGGAAAATAAGTCAGCTCTTTAACCTCATTGATTCGATCTTCAAATAAACGTTCGATCGCTATTGCTTTTTCCTTAGCTAACATTTTGTATCCCTGGCCAATATTATTTTTTAATGCTGACTGGCCAAGTTTTAAAGAAACCAACGATACTACCATCAATGGAATAAAAGCAGCCAGGATCAGAAATATGCTCAGTTTTGCACTGATTTTCATACTCTCTAGCCCTGCCCGGTATTATCGGCTATTTGGGCTATAGTAAAATGAAATGTAGATCCTTCACCCACTTCCGACTCAACCCATATTTGACCATCATAAATCTCTACAATTTTTTTACTTAGTGCCAAACCTATACCTGTTCCGGTGGATTCAGATTCACCATGTAGGCGTTCAAACAGGTTGAAGATTCTTTGCTGATATCTTGCATCAATACCAATACCGTTATCTTTTACACGGCAATGCCAATAACCATTCTCCTCGATTGCATCGATCTCAATTTTAGGTATTTTTCCCTCACAATACCGTAATGCATTATCTATCAGGTTTTCCAATAACGATTCGAGATGAGCTTTATCGATTTTTACCATGGGCATTTTTTTGCAGTCGATTTGTGCTTCAGTCGTTATGTTATCAATCAATTTAACAAGGATCTGATTTGGATCTACCAGACTTGTCTCAAGCCTCACTGATCCTGTATGAGAAAAGCTTAATAAGTCATTGATTAGCTGTTGCAATCTTTCCGCAGACTTTACGGTGTAGTCAATGTATTCATTTGCTTCATCGTCGAGTTTTTCCTGATAACGCCGCTTCAATAAACCAGAATAACTTCCGATCAAGCGTAGTGGTTCCTGGATGTGATGGGATGCGACTATGGCAAACTGCGCCAGATCATCATTGGCAAGCCTTAGCTGCTTTTCACTCAGCATCAGTTTTTTTTGTATCGAGTCACTTTCACAGGCCTGTTTTAGTAGTTTACGGCTACCCACCCAGATAAGCGCAATACCAATAATCCATAGCAGCACAAACAATGAAATATTTTTGCTGATAGTTGCATCCCGTTTATGCCAATACTCACTCACAGGAACCGAAACGTCGACGCCTCCGCGAACATCACCTAACTTATAACCTTGAAATTCATGACATTTCAAACACCCCTGCCTGGTGATCATAGGTTGCATGAGACGGAAAAAAGGCTCACCAGCGATCTCTGTATACCCAGATATTTCCTTAATACCCTGTTCAAACTGTAATAAGGCCTGACGCTCCCATTTATCTGGCTGATTCAGCTCTCTGATCGGCTTAAGGCTGGTAATATGCCCCAGTACGCCATAAAGATCGCGGTAATCCTCATTCATTTGACGAACCATATAGGCGGGATTCATTAAGGTGAGTTTGATGCCGGAAGGGGTTTCTATATCTCGCTCCTTGATATGATCCAGACCAGGGTTGGGTGGGGTATGTTCGGTTATCGGCACATACACCCCACCATGGCTACTCGCCCAGAACCTGAAAGCCTGGTCTTTTTTAAACGAAGAGCGCGCGTCTTTTAGAATGAGTTCATGCGTCACATCTTTAGTATTCTGGACATTATAAAATGTCACACCCAGTATCACTACAGACCATAAAGCAGCCATTACTATTAAATAAAAGCGTAAATTGCGGGCACTCTCAATATCTTGATATCGATTAATATTCTTCAATTGAGACACCCCCCTTGTTTTATCGCCTGATAATTACAGTATTGACCCTAATCCTGTAAAAAACCAGATTTATGACCGCTGTTTCACTTGAGCGAATCACTCGAGCCCCAATACTCTGGCAGATCCGTACAGCAATAATCATTGCATTAGCTACCTGATCAAAGCCGGGTATATGAACGAGATAAAGATGTGTTCAACCGACAGCCGTTAACGATACAATTATGCGCAATTTAACAGAAGCCACTCTCAGGAGAGTCAAATGGACAAAAGTACTGCAAATTCATGGTCTCGACACCCATCACTTAAAGAACGCGTCGTATTCATAACTGGAGGCGCATCAGGTATCGGTGCTGAAATGGTCAGGGCGTTTGTCGACCAGGGTGCTAAAGTAGGTTTTCTGGATAGAAACGTTGACCTCGCCAATAAACTGCGAGATGAACTGGATGGCAACTGCCATTTCGCTGCAACTGATCTATGTGATATCGCTTCGTTGAAACAGTCTATCTGCGAATTACAGGACAAGTTGGGAGCTGCCTTTGTACTTGTCAATAACGCAGCTAATGATGATCGCCATAGCTGGGAATCGGTGAGCGCTGAATACTGGGATGAAAGAATGGCGACCAATCTTCGACATCAGTTTTTTGCCATCCAGGCCGTGGCACCGGGCATGATTGAACGGGGAGAGGGCTCGATCATCAATCTGGGGTCTAACTCATGGTGGGAGGCAGGTGGTGGATTCCCGGTGTATGCCACAGCCAAGGCTGCAATACATGGCCTGACCCGAACCATGGCCAGAGATCTGGGCCATCATGGAATTCGTGTGAATACCGTCGTCCCTGGATGGATCATGACGGAGCGTCAAAAAAAACTCTGGGTCACTGATGAAACACTTGCTGCACATCTCAAACGTCAGTGCCTGCACATTCCCATAGACCCCATATACATAGCCCGTATGGTGCTATTTCTAGCCTCAGATGATTCCCGCATGTGCACTGCAAGTAATTTTATGGTGGATGCTGGTTCTATTTAACACTGGCAATGTGCTTACAGAGCATGATCAGTGCGACACCCAGTTTAGATGCATAACATTGCAGGTTTGACCCGACAACCAGTACATAGCTGGAACCTTTTGTGTCTCTGCCAAAGGCGGCAGATACACTGACAATGTCATGGTGTAATGACAGCTCTCCAAATCGTGCTGATATCGATCAAGAAAGCCACCGCTTCCCTGATCGATTCAATTCGTGTCAATTTTTGTATCGACGGGAGGCCGCTAGAAAATAATAACCGAGCGGATGCTTTTGCCTTCGTGCATCAAATCGAATGCAGTATTAATTTCTTCCAAAGGCATGGTGTGGGTCACTAAAGAGTCCAGTTCGATCTGTCCGCTCATGTAGCGCTCAACATAACCCGGCAGTTCGCTACGACCTTTAACACCACCAAAAGCAGTACCTTTCCAGGTGCGTCCAACAACCAGATTAAATGGACGTGTTGAGATTTCCTGACCTGCTCCAGCCACTCCGATTACGGTAGATACACCCCAGCCCATATGAGTACACTCCAACGCATCGCGCATGACATGGATATTACCAATACATTCGAAAGAATAATCGGGACCACCATTAAACGTATCCTGCATGTATTCAACAAAAGAACCATTAATCTCTTCAGGATTCACGAAATCGGTTGCACCTAGTTGTTTGGCGAACTCGAATTTATCGGGGTTGATATCAATCGCGATAATACGTCCTGCTTTTGCCATTACCGCACCCTGAATACAGGACAGACCAATACCACCCAGACCAAACACTGCAACCGTTGAACCGGGCTCAACTTTGGCGGTATTTAATACCGCGCCGATACCGGTAGTTACGCCACAACCTAGCAGACAAACTTTATCAAGTGGTGCTTCTTTGTTGATTTTGGCTAAAGCAATTTCTGGCACCACGGTATATTCAGAAAAAGTAGAGCAGCCCATGTAGTGATAAATTGGCGAACCGTTGTGAGAAAACCGGCGAGTATTGTCTGGCATATAACCGGTCCATACCGTACCTGCAATAGACTGACAAAGGTTTGTTTTAGTTGACTTGCAATATTCGCATTCGCCGCACTCTGGGATATACAGTGGGATCACGTGGTCACCAGGTTTCAGGTCCTTGACGCCGGGTCCACACTCAACAACTTCGCAGCCGCCCTCATGCCCCAACACACAGGGAAATGCACCTTCTGGATCATCGCCGGACAGGGTAAATGCATCGGTATGACAAACACCTGATGCTATTACCTTGAGTAATACTTCTCCCTCTTTTGGCCCTTCGACATCGATCATTTCGATTGATAATGGTTTTTTAGGCTCCCAGGCCACTGCGGCTTTTGCTTTCATAGATGGTCCTCAACAATTAGTATATATTTTAAAATGCCGAAGAATAGAATGAATGTTCATTCTTTGTCAATTCAAATATTAGAATATCTCTGCGGGAAATAGTTATTCAAAGATAAATACCCTGTATCACAGCTTGATGCAGGCATTCCTCCGAGGAGAGATTTTGAGCAGAAGCTAGCGATAGCTGCCACACAGTACTAATTTTTAGCTGCAACCAAATCAGGAAAATTCCCCTGCTTCATATACAACTGAGCCCCCTCAACGGTGGAGAATTTAATCTTTGAACCTGCCGGATATCTCAACCAGCAGCCTTCATAATATTTACATTCACCATCAGATATGGATCCCTGATAGACAAAAATTTCCACGCCATAGGGGAAAGATTTATTATTCATCCAGCAATTTGGATTAATTCTGAACAATGAAACCGTTTCATCAAGAAATTGATGTAGATCTAACTGTGAAACACCTGGTTCTGTAGAAGACGTCTTGCTAAATGAATGACTTTTACTCCTTATAACAACCTCTGAGTCATCATTCTCCTGAAACTGTCCCAATTTAACCAGTATCTGACAACCCTCATCAGTGAATGGCGTATGAAAGCTACCAGGTGGATTGCGGATATAACACCCCTCTCCATAATCTCCAGTTTCATCAGAAAAGGTACCTGAAAGCACCAGAAACTCCTCTCCTCCAGAATGCAAATGTTGCTTGAAAGAACTGCCAGAGCTAAATTGTACTAGAGTGGTGATTCTAGGCTCAGGAAGGGCTATCAGTTCAAGTCGTTTTCGCATGACCCCCTTCACCGGGGAAGGATGCCAATTAAGTGCCCGCGTATCTATCATCGCTGGCACTGAAAAATCAGCATTTAGATCTTCATCCTGATCATCATTTTGAAAAGCGGTTCCTAAGGGTGGTGTAGTTAATTTCATATCAATTATCGAGTAACCTTTGAACAACATTGATGATATGACCAGCCCCCATACCAAATGGAATAATCGTATTGACTTCGCCCTGCTTATCCAGAACATAAAGATTACTTGAGTGATCGACAGAAACAAGCATATTAGCATCCTCTGATATTTTATATTTTACCCGGTATTGCTTTGCTACCTTATCAATCTGATCACGGCTTCCTGTCAGACCCAACAATTGGCTGGAAAAATATCGAGTATATTCCTTCAACCTCTCTGGGCTATCTCTTTGTGGATCAACACTAATAAACACAGCTTTTACCAAACTATCGTCAGATTCAAACTTTCTTAGCACCTTTGCCAGGGTACCTAACACAGTTGGACAGACATCAGGACAGGACGTATAGCCAAAGAATAACAGTACCACTTTTCCACGCAATTGATCGAGTTGAAACTCATGTCGATCCTGGTCGATCAAACTGAAGTCACCCCCAGGCTTACTGTTAGCGTGCGAAGATTCGATCATGATAATCATCAGGAATATCAACCCAGCGGTAGCTTTCACACCTTTTAAAACAAGACGAATCATTGGAGCCCCCTTCGCTCAACGCCTATATCCCCAATCGGGGCTGCAAATGCATCAGCTACCAACTGTTCGACATTGCTACCCGTTAAGGACCCCAGGAAATTGACAAGATCCTGTTTATCCTGATCAGATAAATTCAGAGGTTTGATCCTGTTATCGAGAAGCGGATTACTTACTCCTCCATGATTATAGTACTCCACCACATCCCTTAAGCTGGTTAAAGATCCGTTATGCATATAGGGTGCTGTGAGTCCGATATTGCGTAAAGTTGGTGTTTTATATTTCCAGCGATCTGCTGGATTTTCAGTCACTTCATACTGCCCTACATCACCGGGCCTGGACTCAGAAACCGAATCAATCCTTTTAGTATCGACATCAACAAAAACACCGGGGGCAACCTGCACTTTCAAAGTCTCTGAATCTGTACCCATCGATTGCTGATAGCCTATTCCAGTGTTATGTAACTGATTATCCATGAATAATGCATACGATTCATTTATTTGATGGCAACTGACACATCCAGCCTTAGCGGTAAATACCTGATAACCACGTTTTGCAGACTCTGATATTGCATCCGATTGATTACCATAAAACCAGCGATCAAACGGTGAATCTGCAGAAAGCAGTGTTCTTTCGTATGAAGCCAGCACATCTCCCAAAGCTTGCATTGACACCTTTTTTCCATTAAAAGCCTGTTCAAACAATCCACGATAGTCATCCAGTTTGGAAATTTTATCTAGCACAGAGCCAACCGAAGGATTACCCATTTCGTTTTTAGCCAGTAATGGTCCCCATATTTGCTGTTCCAGATTATATTCTCGACCATCATGAAATAATCTTTGTGCATAAGCGACATTGAAAATAGTAGGGCTATTGCGCCTAACCGTTCTACCTTCTATACCCACTGCGGTTTGTAATTCATTACTGGTAAAACCCTGTTCGGGAATATGGCACATAGCACAGGAAAAGGTGTCGTTTAGTGACATTCTGCGGTCATAAAACAGTTTTCTTCCTAATTCAATCTTTGCCTGAGTAAGCGGGTTTTCTGAAGGCTCAGTAATGGCTGGTAACCCCAGTGGTGGATTTTTTGCTATAGCCATAAGATCAACAGTATGCCCAGACCTTGAAGCAATTGCTCTTGCTCGGGTCAGGTAGTCTTCTGTTTCGTATCCTGATTTATCATCACCCGGTCCTAGCCTGGATAGGTCATCGTTCGCAACGGATACTTTAAGTACCGGTTGCTGCTGTTGCTGTATTAATGTTTTCACATCATTAATCAACAGGTCTTTGTGTAGAAAAGCGACGCTATAGATATTCCTGATTTTCATCTCTGGATCAATCAAAAACACTCGTAATAAATGCGAATATCTTTGTTGTTTATTATCCAGGCTGTATTCTCGTTGAATATCCTGTCCATAGGCTTTAAGAATGGGTTTCAGGGTTTCAACTGAAGAAGTAGACAGAAAATCCCACTTTCCTTTACTACCCGAATATTTGAAATTATTTGCATAAAGCTTAAGCACATCAGGTGTGTCGTACTCTGGATCAAAGCTCAGGCTAACCAGCTTTAACTTTTCAGCCAGCTCTGAATCCTTTTCCATTTTTGCTTTTATCTGAGATAAAACATACGCGCTTAGCGGACAGCCATTGACATCGTCACAACGACTGTACATGAATGAAAGTAAGATATATTTATGATCAAAAACCTGATGAAGGGAGACTTCTTTACCCTGATCATTGATAACCTTTGCATCTGCTGCTGTTCCCAATGGCGGCAGTTTATAGCTGCCTACAGCGGGTACAGAATAAGACAGCTCACCGTAACCCAGCGCATAACTGATGTCTGCGATACAGACACTGGCACAGCTAAACATCAGCAAAGAAGCCACTACCCGAAATAGCAGACGGAAGGAAAGAAACATGGGTATCTACCTTAGTAAATGCATCAGGGGCATCACTGACTTTTGGTCAATAATGCCCCTGAATATTAAAGGAGCCTCTAATCAACTCATGAATCGGTGCGAAGCGTCTGAAATGTCCCGACTCTGCGTTGAAAAGCTTGCAATAGCTTGGCTATTACCTGCACTTCTCGCCTTGATCCGAAACATTTCATTTCATTACGCCCTCGATCCAGAATTAATCAGAGACTCCTTAAGGATTACTCGGCGCTTTGTAAACGAGCCAGTTTCACTTCTTCATCTGTGTCTGGATTATTCATACCATACAGAGAGTATGCACCAAAGCGCATTTGATGAGCTCTACCCAGCTTTAGCTTGTTGAAATCAATCTCAAACTGTTTCTCCAGTTTGTTACCATCCCAACTATAGGCTTTGAAATATTGCTCGTTATCCTGTCCTTTTTTATCCCAGTTTGCTAGCAACGAAGAAGTGTAATATTCACGCTTTCCATCCCAGCTTGATGACACCATATTAACCTGACGTCCTATCACGGTTTCATAGGTCTGTTTGGGATGATTAACATCACTGATATCAAAATAACGAGATTTACCATCCATAAAGGTATTCACCCATAGTCCCTTATCATCCGAAGTAATGGAGATATCTACCGGCAATGGAATTTTGGATGGATCACCAATATCTGCGATAGCCTTTGCCTGCCATTCACCGGTCATATCCTGCTCAATTTTCCAGATCTTGGAGGTCAACGCGGTCGTAGTTAGGCACCAGTTATGATCGGGTTTCCAGGCACAACGAACCTCAAGTGGGGCGCCAGGAACATCCAGCACTTTCTTAGGTTCTTTAGTGTGTAAATTCCACACGGTTACGGTATTACCAAAGCGCTTCATCGCTTCTGGATCAGATAGCATCTTACCGAAATCCATCATGTAATTACTCCACCCGGTAAAGGATGAAGACACCATGATATTTTTACGTGGTAATACACGTACATCATATCCATAGCCATCTGCGAATTTGCCGCCTTTTTTCGCTCCATTCAGGTCCTGATCTGTTGGCATCCAGTGGGTCGCGATAAAATCACCCGCGTTGTTGTATTCAACCAATGCCGTACGACCACCATGATCACGATTATTGGAAAGTCCAGTAATCATCATTCTGCCGGGCAATGCATAGGTAGTATGCGGCCCAACAACCCCTCCACTATCGGATACAAAGCTATCAACCACCTTATGTAAGCTGGGTTTGGCTGGATTACTATGCACATCGAAGATGAAGATTTTATTGGTATCCAGACCCCCTGCCCACAGATACTGACGATCATCGGTAAATCCAGAATGATGCGCTTCATTACGTCCGCCCACAGATAAGGTACTTACCACCTTTCCATACTGGCTTGAGTTTGGGTTAACATCGATGGTCACCAGTTTATCCTGACCATCCCCTAAGCCTTCTACTCCCAGAGTCCATACATAGACAAAATCTTCCTGACCGGTAATTTTGGCCATATATGGCGACTGACAAGTTTCATCGGCATAGCTATTACTTAATGGAAAACCTGCTGAAAGTACTGACAGAGCCATAGCGCATGCCAGAACAGGTCGCTTTAGATTGTTTATTTTCATATTTCACTCCAAACTCTATATTTATCTATATATATCTATCTATATATATATTTCTTTTATGTCACCGCACTAAATTAGAACGAATGTTCATTTTTGTCAATAATTAATCTATACTTTGAAAAATTTTGGACCTCATGTTTATGAAATTGATGTTGCGACAAACACTATGCCTTTTCTAACTCGTGAAACACCCAATCCCGAGCCCATTGACTGCCGTGTTCTCACCTCTGCGTTAAAGCTGTTTGTAAACGATGGTTACCACAAGGTCTCTATTCATGATATTCAAAAGGATGCCAACGTCAGTATTGGGTCTATCTATAAACACTTTGGTGGAAAGGAAGGTATAGCCAAAGCCCTGTACCTGCACTTGCTGAATGAAATCGATGAAATGATTGATATGGTGTTGGATCAGGACCTTTCCGCTATTGGAAAATGCAACCTGGTCATTCAACTTTTATATGAATACACCGAAACTCGAACCGATATTATTGCATTTGTACTGCACGCTAAACATGCTGAATTCATCACTGACCAGGCTCCAATTTGCGATGCGGAACCCTTTCAGAAATTGCGCGATATCGTGCAACAGGGCATGGATTCAGGAGAGATCAAGACATTTGATAAATCCATAGCGACATCAGCTATATTCGGTGGCGCAATCCGAATGATTCAACTGCGCCTGGAAGGCGTGATTCCACGACCTTTACCTGAGCTGTATGATCAGTTGATTCAGACTATCTGGAACGGCATGGCTAAATCAGTAGAGGGTTTTTAGCGGTAGTCCTCCTGCCCTGGATAAAAAAATTTGTAGATCCCTGTGTAGTTAGTAGACAATACGTAACTGTTTTTTAACCTGCTCACGCCCCTTGCCACACGTATCCAAAGCACCACTAGTCACTATTAGCGCATGGGCGCAGATGCTTCAGGGCGCGCTGATCATTTTGCCACTTTCCATCGCAGTTATTCCCTGGGGCATACTCGCAGGCTCACTGGCAGTTGAAGCTGGGTTATTCGATGTAAAGGCGCAGGCTGTTTCCGCTATTATCTTTGCAGGTTCGGTGCAGCTGGTAGGCATGGGTCTGGTTAAAGTAGGGGCTTCTTTGTCCACCCTGTTACTGACCACGCTATTTCTGACCACCCGTCATCTGTTATACAGCGCCACCATGCGCACTAGAATTTCGCATATGCCGCTTGCTCAACGTCTGATTCTGGGCTTTTTATTGACCGATGAATTATTTGCCGCCTGTTCTAATAAAACCCGCAAAGATTTTAATTTCTGGTATGCCTTTGGCGCTGGCTTCAGTTTTTACCTGATCTGGCAGATCGCTTCATTAAGCGGGATTTTACTGGGACAGAATATTCCGGAACTGGATCAGTATGGGCTGGATTTTGCCGTGGCGGCCACATTTATCGCCATCGTAATCCCCACCATCAAAAAGTTATCATTTCTCATCACGGTACTGGTAGCTATAGTTCTGTCAGTATTATTCAGCATACAGAATATTGAAGGAGGCATTATCTTCTCCAGTTTAATTGCTATGACAGTCGGTTATGCCATATCAATCATTAGAAAGGAACCCCTATGAGCTGGGGCACCCTATTGTTGATGGCTTTACTGGTGTTTATCAGCCGTTATCTATTCCTTGAGCCACGCCTGCCGATACACCTCGGCCCCAGAATACTACACTTTTTACATTACACGAGTGCTGCGGTATTAACCGCAATCTGGGCGCCTATTGTTTTTCAACGCGAAGGTGAATTAAACCTGGAATTGAGCAACCCGTACCTGATTGCCGCGGTTGTTGCGTCTATACTGGCAATCACTACACGCAATGTTTTATTAACCACCGTGCTCAGCATGGTATTATTTTTTGTGATCCGATGAATATCCCCAACTATCTACAAGCTTCTGAAATACGTGCGCAATTTACTGCCGCAATGTCACAAATGTATCGAAAAGAAGTACCCAAATACGGCACTTTGCTAGAAATTGTAACCGATCTGAATTTGCAGCAACTGGAAACAAAAACTGGGTTTATCCAGCCACTGAAAAACACCAATAAGCTGCAACACTTAACAGAAGAAAGGCATGGAGCGATTCGCCTCGGTACCGCCGAAGAGCTACATACTATGCGTCGCCTATTTGCGGTGATGGGCATGTACCCAGTGAGCTATTATGATTTGAGTGAAGCGGGTATTCCTGTGCACTCTACCGCGTTTCGTCCGGTTCAGTTAATCCATCTGGAACAGAATCCTTTTCGCATGTTCACGTCTCTGTTGAGGCTAGACCTGATAGAAGATAAAGAATTACGCAAGCAGGTCCAGGCACTACTCGATCAACGTAAGATATTTACTCCAGAGGTGCTGGAGTTAATCGACCAGTTTGAAAAACAACTTGGACTGACTGCTGATCAGGCTGAAAGATTTATAAAAGAAGTACTCGAAACTTTTCGTTGGCGTCATCAGGCTACAGTAGATAAAGAAACCTACCAGAAGCTGCTGGAAGCCCATAGCCTACTCGCAGATATAGTGTGCTTTAAAGGCCCGCACATCAATCACCTGGCTCCTCGCTCGCTGGATATTGACCGAATACAGGATCAAATGAAAGAAGTTGGCCTGAATACAAAGTCCTTCATCGAGGGCCCGCCTAGACGTCTGTACCCGATCCTGTTGAGACAGACAAGCTTCACCGCTCTGGATGAAAATATTGAATTTAAAGCAAAAGGTGAGCAAACCATATCAGGCAGCCATGCAGCAAGATTTGGAGAAGTTGAACAGCGCGGTATGGCTCTAACCCCTAAAGGCAGGGCCCTGTACGATTCGCTGCTCAGTAAAGTGCGCGCAGAAGTACCTGATGTTCACAATCAGGTCGAACTTTACAAGCAAAAGCTTGAAGCAATTTTTGATGCATTCCCGGATGATCTGGAAGAACTCCGAGAGCAAGGGCTTGGCTACTTCACCTATCAGGCCCGCGAAGGGGCAATAGCCGATACTGATAGCGATCTACAGGAGTTGATAGATTCGGGAATGTTAAGGTACACAGCAGTCACCTACGAAGACTTCCTCCCGGTAAGTGCAGCAGGCATTTTTAAATCCAACCTGGGTGAAAATGCTTCACAGGAGATAAAATGCTCCCCCAGTCAACAATATTTTGAACAGGCACTCGGTTGCCCAATTATAGACGAATTTGAAATCTACCAACGCATACAAACAGACTCACTCAGACATGCGCTGCATCAACTAAGGCTGGACGATGCCAGACGCAATGAATTGATACAGCAGTTACCTGCTTAAATATGATCTATGCCCTCTGTTACTGAATTACAGGCACTAATCAAAGACCTGAAACGTAGTGGATTTCAGGGTGACATCGAAACTGACTACGCCACAAGAGTAGTCGCATCAACTGATAACAGTATTTATCAGCTCACGCCACTGGCTATTTTTTACCCGCGTGGCGAGCAGGATATCAATCAACTACTAAGCTGTGTGAATCAAAACAGAGCTGCCGGATTTACAATAACTGCCAGAGGTGCGGGCACAGGCACCAATGGCCAATCCCTTTGCGATAGCCTGCTTCTCGACTGTTCACGCTACCTCAACAACATTATTGAATATGATGAACACAAGCAAACAGTAACCGTTCAACCCGGCGTGGTGCTGGATCAGTTAAATGCCTATCTGGAACCTGACGGTGTTTTTTTCCCGGTAGATATTTCATCCTCTTCGCGCGCCACCATCGGCGGCATGGTAGCTACCGATGCCTCCGGCAAGGGATCCTTAATCTATGGAAAAACCTCACGTTACATCGAGTCCATGGAGGTTGCATTATTCGATGGCAGCAGTTATCAGGCCAGAGCACATTCACTACCTGAACTGACTGAGGATAACTCGGATATTCCCGAATTCTTACTACCGATATTTTTACTACTGGCCCAGCACGAACAGGAAATCAATGAAAAATTCTCAGGTATTGAACGCGGCCTGACTGGATACAACCTTCAACAAAGCATCGCACAGGCCGATGTATTTAATCCCTGTCACTTACTCTCTGGTTCTGAAGGCACGCTGGCCATTACTAAAAGCATCACTTTAAAGGTAATTGCCCGACCCACTCACAGTATGCTCACTGTTATTTTTTACCGTGACTTTCAGCAAGGCCTTGATCACGTTCAACAGCTGTTACAAAGCAACCCCGCTGCTATTGAGATGCTGGATGATAAAATCCTTCAGCGGGCACAAAAAGATAGCGTCTGGTTTAATGTGAAATCGATATTTGGCGATGACATCGACAGCGATATCAAAGCGTTAAATTATATCGAGCACATTGCGGATTCAGAACAACAGCTTGAGCAACAGCAACAACAGTTACAGACAATTCTCGATCAAACTGAACAACAATACTCGGTGGTAACCAGCAAAACTGAGCGCGATCCTGAGCATATTCGTGCCTTGTGGGAAGTGAGAAAACGTGCAGTCGGTCTACTGGGTAAAAGCGAGAACGGAAAAAGAGGTATTGCATTTGTTGAAGATACCGCCGTTCCCGTTAAAAACCTGTCGCAATATATCATCGGGTTTCGTGAAATTCTTGACCAGCATAAGCTGGAATACGGCATGTATGGTCATGCCGATGCAGGCGTGTTGCATGTACGCCCAGTACTCGACCTGCTGCAGCAATATGATCGCTCTCTTATCCGTACTATTTCTGACCAGGTTGCTTTGCTGGCAAAGCAGAATAACGGCGTTTTATGGGGTGAACATGGTCGTGGTTTTCGCGGTGAATACACACCACTCTTCTTTGGTGAATCGCTCTACCCTGTTCTATGCGACATCAAAAACTACTTTGACCCTTATGACCTACTAAACAGGGGCAAGCTGGTCAGGCCTTCGGTTCAACATCAGATCACCAGACTGGATGATATAAATTATAGAGCTGAATTTGATAGCCTGATCAGTAACAAACTGCAACAGCAGTATCAAAGCAGTCTATCTTGCAATGGTAATGGGGCCTGCTTTAACTGGTCTTACGATGAATCCATGTGCCCCTCCTATAAAGCCACACGTAACAAACTATATTCACCAAAAGGTCGTGCTGCACTTTTGCGAGAATGGTTACGCCAGCCGCTGAACAAAACAAAGGATGAGATAAGCCCGCCCATTGAACAGGCTCTCTACCATAGTTTAAACCTGTGTCTTTCCTGCAAATCCTGTACTTCAAGCTGTCCATTAAAGGTCGATATCCCTGAGATGAAATCTCAATTTTTAGAGTACTGGCACAAGCAACATAAGGCAGCTTTAAGTGATTTCTTTATTCGTAATTTCGACTTATTAACTCACTGGGGATCTAAACTACCTGCCTTAGGTAACTGGCTATTGCGCAATAAAATGACTGCAGATCTGTTACAGAGATTTAGCGGTCTGACGCGGCTACCACTTTTTAGTAACGAGAGGTATCACGACGTATGCCGAATCCATACCAAAACCACTGCTAGTAATACCCTGGCTGAAAACTCGGTCATCATACTGTGCGACAATTATCTGGATTATTTCGACCGCCCTGTTTTGCAGTCTTGTTGTAAGCTACTCTCAAAATTAGGTTACTCGGTTTATCTCAGCCAGCCCATTGCCAATGGCAAGTTACTGCATGTGAAGGGATATCGCGAACTATTCAAACAGCAGGCACAGCAAGTCCTTCTTGATGTCTCTACGCTTGCACAGTCCGGTGCTAGTTTACTGAGCGTCGAAACCGTTAGCCGCCTTATGTTTGATATGGAATATCCCCTGATCTCAGGCCTGGAAAATAGCTTAAATGTGCAAAGTATAGAATCCTTTCTATCTCAGAATTTATCAAACACTGAATCACTACCAACATTAAATGTAGTAGAGCAAGTAACCCTGTTACCACACTGTTTAGAACAAACAACAGCCAAAGAATCTTCAGGGCAATGGATACAGGTTTTTTCCAGGCTAGGCATACAGCTAGAAGTTATTAACGCAGGCTGTTGTGGTATGTCGGGTATATTCGGTCATGAAGTTGAACAACAGAAATTATCAGGCGACATCTTCAACCTAAACTGGCAACCAAACGCTCAACGCCTGATGAACGAACATTCAACGATTCTGTCCACCGGGTTCTCCTGCCGATGCCAGTTGAAGCAACATGATTTTCCTGCCCTGCATCCAGTTGAGTTTCTAGATCGAATTTTATAATCCTTGAGCCAAAAAATACCTTGCAAAGGTAGAGCGAAATTATTTAATCGGCTGACGGGAGGTATTCTTATGAGTGCAGCTATATTACTGTCGAGTTGCAGTCGAGCTACTTCCTGATAGTTGATCTTTAATTCTTTATCTGGATAGAAACATTCCCCAACTGTGCATTCCAGTAATAGATCTCCTGAGTTTGATTGGCTGAGCAATGGCAGCTTCCAGAACAAACAGGTGTCCGGGTCTGTAACTTGATGCGTCCCTTACGCACCCAGAAATCCAGAATACCGCGTACCGTTTCAGGCTCTTTGTCAAAATGCACGGCGATATCCTGCAAACTGACTTGCTGACGCTCTTTTACATATTGTTTTATTTCCTGCAGAATCATGCGGTTACCCCCATGGTTTGTTGCCTTTTACCAGAGTAATTGCGTAATCCTAAAGAAATGAGTGTTGCATACCCGATGATAGCTACAATCGTAATCAGCGCAGTTTGTGGATGTTCAGATAAGCGCGCAAATTGATAAAAAAGTGTTGCCGTAATATAGGCTACCGAGGTAGACCAGAAAGCAACAAAACCCGCCCATAGTCCACCAGACTCACGAACAATAGCGCCCATGGTCGCTACGCAGGGAAAATATAGCAATATGAATAATAAATACGCAAATGCCCCAGCCTGTCCATCGAAGCGCTTCACCATCTCACCGAATATTCCACCGGATACCGCAAGATCACCAGATGCGGATTGTTTATTTTCAAGATCACCCACATCTAGCCCCAGAGGATCCAGCAACAGGTCAGAGATGGCAGATAAATTTGCGGGTATGGTTGCAAAAGAGTCTTTTACCGCATCCCATAAATTGAATTCAACAACGCTAGCAGTTGAATCCCTTTCGACCAGTTGACCGTAGACTGCATCCAGCGTGCCTACAACCGCCTCTTTAGCCATCACACCTGTCAGAATTCCTACCGTGGCTGGCCAGTTATCCTGCTGTATCCCCATCGGTTTAAACAATGGTGTAAAAGTCTGACCGATAAGACTTAATACAGAATGTTCGCTGTTTTCATTACCAATGCTACCATCAGTACCAATCGAATTGAGCACGTTTAATACCAGCACCATGATAATGATCACCTTACCAGCATCGCGTACAAACAGTTTAACACGGTCCCAGGTTCTCAAAGAAATACCTTTCAATGTTGGAATATGGTAGGTCGGTAGTTCCATGATAAAGCCACTGCTCTCACCCGATAACAGCGAGTGCTTCATAATCATTCCCGTCATGATTGCCATGATGATGCCGATTAGATACAGCGCAAAAACCAGGTTCTGCCCATTGGCTGGGAAAAAAGCCGCAGCAAATAAAACGTAAACCGGCAAGCGTGCGCCACAGGACATGAAGGGGTTCATTAGAATGGTGAGCTTGCGCTCTCGCTGGCTTTCCAGAGTTCGGGTAGCCATCACCGCAGGGACATTACAGCCAAAGCCCACAATCATTGGCACGAAGGCTTTACCGGGCAAACCAATACTGCGCATGAAGCGATCCATCACAAAGGCAGCGCGTGCCATATAACCGCTGTCTTCCAGCATTGACAGAAATAGATACAGGCAGGTGATGATGGGGATAAAGGTAGCTACTACCCGAATACCACTGCCGATTCCCTGTGCAAGCACCAGCACCAACCAGTCGGGTAAATGCATGGCAGTCAGCAATTCAGCAGCACCATCGACAAAAAACGCCCCGGCAATGCCATCGAAGAAATCAATAAAAGCGCCACCAAAGTTGATGGTAAACATAAACATCAGGTACATCACCAGCAGGAACAGTGGCACCCCTAAATAACGATGTAACACAATCTGGTCGATACGGTCCGACATATAGCGCTGCACCTTACCGCGCACAGTTACTACCAACTGGGTAATAACATGCGCATGACCGAATCGTGAATCAGCGATAAATACATCGGCTGTTTCGCCCGACATAAGTTGCAAATGCTGACGCCAGCGATCAACCACCTGCTGAAGCTCATCTGGTAGCGTCTTGTGCTGGCAGATGCTGGTATCCCCTTCCAGTAGTTTTAACGCGATCCAGTAACTGTTATAGGCTTCGCTTTCTGGCGGTAGAATGTCGCGAATCTCGACAATCGCATTTTCTACCTCGCTATCCATGGTGAGTTTGAAACCACTCTCTACCCTGTTTTCAAGCACATCCTGCAACGTACTCTTTAATTCGTTAACACCTTTACCGTTAACCGCCACAATACTCACCACCGGGCAACCAAGCTTGTTTGACAGCATTTCGAGATCGATTGAGATGCCGCGTTTATGGGCGATATCCATCATATTCAATGCCAGTACGACCGGAACACCCATTTCCAGTAACTGCACGGTCAGATAAAGATTGCGTTCCATATTGCTGGCATCCAGCACATTAATGACGACATCCGCTTCACGACTCAGTAGATACTGTCGAGTGACCTGTTCGTCCAGTGATAATGCATCCAGGCTGTAGATGCCCGGTAAATCGATCAAGGTGACCGGTTGTTTTTCGGAGAGGTTGAACTTACCCTGTTTACGTTCGACGGTAACACCCGGCCAGTTGCCGGTGGTTTGCCGAATCCCAGTCAGATAATTGAAAAGCGCTGACTTACCACAGTTTGGATTTCCGGCAATTGCAATAGTCGTCATAACAGTGGGCGATCAATCCTGTTCAATTTCAGAGACTTGCAGCATCTGTAAAAATACATGCTGCGCGATACTGGCACCCAGAGCGACTCGACTGCCATTACTCATAACAACTACGCCATTGCTGCGTTGCTGCAAAATTGACACCATCTGACCTTTGCGTAAGCCAAGACTCATGAGCTTTCTTTTCAGCTCATCATCACCATCGATGCGGCTGATAGTGCCTTGAAGCCCGCTGGAGGGCTGGTTGAGAGGTACGGCTTGAGTCATAATTGCATCAAATGAGAAATATTCTCATTAATATATGAAGAATCACTAATGCTGTCAATGTAAAAATTAGTTATCACTTACCCGAATGATACAGGTCAGCTGTTCCAACAACCTGTAGAAAGTTTATCAATTCCATTAATCGATCTTCATCCACCAGCATAAGATGCGGTGTTTGCTGGAACCGAGAATTCACTCGTCGCAACCAGTGCCGCATTGCTACTCCGTCACCGTTTGTGTGCACATATAGCAGACGATAAAAACGTATCAATCTTTCAGCCTGTACCCAGGCAGTGGAATCAACTTGCAGCAATTTCTGCGCATTCGCCAATTGTCCGATATCACTACACTGTAAGCCTAAAATTCGGGCTAGCTCGGCTTGATACAGATCCAGCATGTCGATGACCTGAAGCACTGCTTGAGTGCGTTGCCGAGGCTCATCTGAAGGCGCAGATATCTCTATCGCTGTCATACAAAGCGGAGAGAACTTACTTGTGATTTATCGAGGGGTTAACAGGTTGACCACTAAAGTGGCACTTTCTGAAGCCTCACGCCCAAGATCTGTCAAATAACCGCCGTCATACTCTGTTGTCAGCCCTTTATCAAACAGGCGTTGGGCTGCGGCAATCAATCTGGGATCAGCATCGTGGTGGACTTTTAATCCTTCCATCGAGGTATCGGGAAACTTCAGTAGCAGGTTAACTTCCTGCGCCATCAATTCTGTTAAGGAGCTATCTAACATATGAATTTTCCAGTCGTAATATTTAAAGCTGATTGAGCTTACATGCCATTACCGAACTTGTCATGAACTATTTTGGTGCTCGCTCGCATTGAGATCAATGCATTGGTATATCCCTGTAAAATACCCAGTGTCCAGTCTATGCGTTCTCGATAATAGGCATCAGAAGCATGCTCATTGTCGTCTGGATTTTCATTTAGAATAGATTCCACCTTGCGCAGTATTAAATGCTCGGGGATATAACATAAGCGATTGTTTTTATAACTACTCATGCGTAACTCAGCCACCGGATAGGCTCCTCCATCGCCAGATGAAACTGCAGTAATCAATGCCGGTTTATGACCCAGTTCGTATTTGCCAAATAACAGAAAAAAGTTTTTAAGCCCTGCAGGAACCTGTCCATGCCACTCGGGGCTGATGATGATAAAACCATCGCATTCGCTAAGCTCTGTTCTAATCGGCGTTAGTCGGGCATCCCAGTCATCAGTGTTATCCCAGACTTCCTGTTCCCACAGGGGTAATGGATTGCCTGCCAGAGTATAAATCCAGGTATCAACACCTGATGCCAGCAGGCGCTGCTGCATATAATGCGCTACTTTTTCACTTTGTGACGCGCGGCGATGACTGCCGCTGATAATTCCAATTTTCATTTTTCTTATCCGGCGATAGATCGACTTTCAAAAATAACATATCAGGCAAAAAAAAACCCTGTCATTTCGACAGGGTTTTCCTACTAAAGCCAGAAAGACTAAAGGATTACTTTGCAGCAGCAGCCTTACGTTCTTTAACTTCTTTGATAACTTCTTCAGAAACGTTCTTAGGACATGGCAGATAGTGTGCGAATTCCATAGAGAACTGACCACGACCTGAAGTCATAGTACGCAGATCACCGATGTAACCAAACATATCTGACAGTGGGGCTTCTGCTTTGATACGTACGCCAGTTGGACCAGGCTCCTGCGACTTGATCATGCCTCGGCGACGGTTAAGGTCACCAATAACATCACCCACGTGATCTTCCGGTGTAAATACATCAACCTTCATGATGGGCTCGATCAACTGTGGCGAAGCCTTAGGAATGGACTGACGATAAGCACCTTTAGCAGCAATCTCAAAAGCTACCGCAGAAGAGTCAACCGCGTGGAAACCACCGTCCATCAATGTGACCTTAACATCCAGCAGAGGGAAGCCAGCCAGAACACCTTCGACCATCATAGTCCTGAAACCTTTTTCAACTGCAGGCCAGAATTCACGAGGTACGTTACCACCCGTTACTTTGGATTCAAAAACGAAACCAGAACCTGGCTCGCCTGGCTCAACCACATAATCGATCTTACCAAACTGACCAGAACCACCTGACTGTTTCTTATGAGTGTAACTGTCTTCAACCAGTTGGGTAATAGTTTCACGATAGGCTACCTGAGGCTTACCCACTTCAACATCAACATTATGGGTACGACGCAGGATATCCACCTTGATATCCAGATGTAATTCACCCATTCCCTTGATGATAGTTTCGCCAGAATCTTCATCGGTTTCTACACGGAAGGATGGATCTTCTGCAATCATCTTGCCCAGAGCTATACCCATTTTTTCAGATGCGCTCTTATCTTTTGGCTTGATAGCAATCGAGATAACAGGATCAGGGAATATCATTGGTTCCAGGGTCGCAGGATGGTTAGGATCACATAGCGTGTGCCCTGTCTGAACATTTTTCAGACCTACAATCGCAATGATGTCTCCCGCCTGTGCAATTGAAATTTCTTCACGTGAATCAGCGTGCATTTCAACCATACGGCCGATACGCTCGGTTTTACCGGTCGCTGTATTTAGTACCGTTGAACCTTTTTCCAGTTTACCGGAATAGATGCGAGTAAAGTAAAGCGCACCAAAGCGATCATCCATAACCTTGAAGGTTAGGGCTCGCAGAGGCTCATCCACAGAAACGCTAGCCACCTCACCAGTTTCGTTACCTTCCAGATCAACGATAGGCTGTGGTTTAACTTCTGTAGGACAGGGCAGATAATCCACAACGGCATCCAGTACTAACTGTATGCCCTTGTTCTTGAATGCAGATCCACAGTAGGTGGGAAAGAAATCCAGTGCGATTGTACCTTTACGGATGCAACGTTTAATGTCTTCAATAGAGGGCTCTTCACCTTCCAGATAGGCTTCCAGCAGCTCATCATCCTGCTCAAGCGCTTTTTCAATCAGCTCTTCACGATATTGCTCGACCTTGTCCACCATATCTGCAGGAACATCTTCAAGGGTGTAATTCTCTGGCAGTCCAGATTCATCCCACACCCAGGCTTTACGAGTTAGCAGATCAACTACGCCAACAAAATCGTCTTCAATACCAATCGGTAACACCATCACCAGAGGGTTCGCACCCAGTACGTTTTCAACCTGATCGACTACTCGATAAAAATCAGCACCCAGACGATCCAGTTTATTGACCAGGATAACGCGTGCGACTTCAGAGTCATTAGCATAGCGCCAGTTGGTTTCTGACTGTGGTTCAACACCACCTGAACCACAGAACACACCGACGCCGCCGTCGAGTACTTTCAGAGAACGATATACTTCTATGGTGAAGTCAACGTGCCCAGGAGTATCGATGATATTAAAACGGTGATCTTTCCAATAACAGCTGGTAGCTGCTGACTGAATGGTGATACCGCGCTCGCGCTCCTGATCCATAAAGTCAGTGGTCGCCTCACCGTCGTGTACTTCACCGGTTTTATGTACTTTACCGGTCAACTTCAGGATACGTTCGGTAGTCGTTGTTTTACCTGCATCAACGTGAGCGAAAATACCTATGTTCCGATAGTGATCAAGGTCTGCCATAGTCGTTCTCTAATAAAAAAAGTTATAAAAATTTGGTCGCCATTGCCAGTTTTTCAGGGCGACAACAATAAAATTCAGTGAATACCCCTCCAATTCTGGTCACTAAATGATATGCCAGAAACCTTAACATATTGATTTCAAAGGTAATTTTGGTCAATGGAGTTCTTACCGGCGCATATTCTATCACGATTTTCTAACAGAAAAAGGGCCTGTTGGAAGTTAATTGCAGAATTGCCTTATTGCCGACCATTCGGTCATTTTTTGCTCAAAACTTTTGCTTGCATGTGCCGGGCTGGTCGACGGCAATCGTAACAAAGTATATCGCTCAGGGTTTGATATTTGACTGCTTACATGCTGTTTAAACATTTTTTCCGAAATAGCTCCATTAAATGCAATAAGTGCAACTGCTGGGTTATCAAGCAATAGCTGTGGTATGGCATTTGCCTGCAATTGATCTCTATGAATATTCGAGTCGAGACTACCCTCTCGCCGGCAACTTTTTAGCACATCCCAGATGATCACAGGTAGCCGCTTGATTTGTTCAACACGTTGAACATAATTGTCCGACCATTCTATCGAGAATAGCTCTCCCATGATTGGCCAGAAGGTATTTCTGGGGTGAGCGTAATATTGCTGATCCTGTAGTGATTTCACCCCCGGCATGCTGCCAAGGATAAGCACTTTGGGCTGTCGACCTATTAACGGTTCAAATGAATGAAGCAAGGACATTAAAAATAATCAGGTTTGAATCTTGCGAGTACCTTCAAATACTGTCAGATGAGTATTAAAAATCATCCCTTTTAAGCAACAATTAGGTTAAACATAACCCAGCAGTGCTACTTCTTCATTTGATCGAAAAATTCCGTATTGGTCTTGGAGTTCTGCATACGTGCCAGGACGAATTCCATCGCTTCCAGGTCATCCATAGAATGCAGGAATTTACGTAGAATCCATACCTTCTGCAATTCATCAGGATCCATTAATAGCTCTTCGCGACGCGTGCCGGAGCGGTTGATATTGATCGCCGGGAATACACGCTTCTCAGCAATACGGCGATCCATATGAATCTCCATATTACCGGTGCCTTTAAATTCTTCATAGATGACTTCATCCATCTTGGAACCTGTTTCAATCAGTGAGGTTGCCAAAATAGTAAGACTGCCGCCTTCTTCGATGTTTCGTGCCGCACCAAAAAAACGCTTAGGGCGATGTAAGGCATGCGCGTCTACACCACCAGTCAGCACCTTGCCTGAAGATGGGATAGTAGTATTGTAAGCACGAGCAAGACGAGTAATAGAATCTAGCAGGATGACTACGTCACGTTTATGCTCTACCAGACGCTTGGCCTTTTCTATAACCATTTCTGCAACCTGCACATGACGGCTGGCTGGCTCATCAAAGGTGGAAGCAACAACCTCACCCTTAACCATACGCGTCATCTCTGTCACTTCTTCTGGCCGTTCATCGATCAGCAATACAATCAGATAACATTCAGGGTTATTGCTGGCGATACTCTGTGCAATATTTTGCAGCATCAGGGTTTTACCAGCCTTAGGTGGTGAAACAATCAGACCACGCTGGCCTTTGCCTATGGGTGATACCATATCGATAATTCGCGCGGTGATATCCTCGGTACTACCATTTCCACGCTCCAGATGCATGCGCTTTTCAGCATGCAGAGGGGTCAGATTTTCGAACAAAACCTTGTGTTTTACCGCTTCAGGAGAATCAAAGTTGATTTGATCAACTTTCAACAACGCAAAGTAACGCTCACTATCTTTGGGAGGCCTTATTTTGCCACTGATAGTATCGCCAGTGCGTAGATTGAAACGTCTAATCTGACTCGGTGAAACATAGATATCATCAGGTCCGGCCAGATATGAACTATCTGCCGAACGAAGAAAACCAAATCCATCCTGTAAAATTTCCAGAACCCCGTCGCCAAAAATATCTTCACCTTTTTTAGCCTGTGCTTTTAGCAGGCTGAAGATAATATCCTGTCGTCGCATACGCGATGAATGATCACCGCCCATTTCTTTCAACAATTCAATCAATTCGGGGACAGTTTGTTTTTTTAATTCACTTAGATTCATAATTTTTTATTCGGAACGAAGTAGGAAAGTCAGAGATGACTGTCGGAAATATAGCCTGTTAGAAAGTTAAATTGGAATGTTAGGGGTTTATTTTTTGATACTCGCCAACGAATGGGCGATTAATTATATCTGAGGTTAGCATACAAAAAACAGGCCGTCCAATTTATTTGAACGACCTGTTCATTGATCATATTACAGATTGCTATCGATAAAGGCAGTTAACTGCGATTTTGATAAAGCACCAACCTTGGTGGCCTCAACATTGCCGCCTTTAAATAACATCAATGTTGGGATACCGCGGATTCCATACTTTGGTGGAGTTCCTGAGTTCTCATCTATATTGAGTTTAGCCACCTTGATCTTGCCATCGTACTCTTCAGCAATCTCTTCCAGTACAGGGGCAATCATCTTGCAGGGGCCGCACCAGTCTGCCCAGTAATCGACCAGAACAGGTTGCTCAGACTGAATAACTTCAGCTTCAAAGCTGTCATCAGTCAGGTATACAATTTTTTCACTCACTAGGGGTTCTCCAGCTTAAGTTTTCGCATTCATTTTTAAGGAAGTTCAATTTATTCATAACCAACCTGACTGTCAAGCTTAGCTTACTGATACAGAAATGAGAATTTCCAATAGTGACTCCCCCTGAGAATGAGTGCCGGTATAAGAATATTTCGCCCGATAGTAGCTTCAGACATGCTATTATGATAGTAATAATGTCAACCAAACAGGACTAAATGAGTACACATCATCTGACAGACATCCGTTTAAACACCTTGTCCATTGATCCCCGACTACAACAGGCATTGCAGGAAAATAACCTCGAATTTTGCACCCCTATTCAAGCCGAGACCTTACCATTACTACTGGAGCATAAAGATTGCGCAGGACAGGCCCAAACTGGAACAGGCAAGACTTTGGCTTTTTTACTGGGCTGCATGCAGCGCTTACTATCACAGCCCGAAGTTAAAACCGAACCAGGAAAACCTCGAGTACTTATTCTCGCTCCAACCCGCGAACTGGCGTTACAGATACATAAGGATGCTGAAATTCTGGTACCACACTGTGGCCTCAATGTGGCTATTTGTTACGGCGGAAAAGGCTACGAAGAACAAAAAAGGCAATTTGATAAACCAGTCGATATTCTAATCGGCACACCTGGTCGCCTGATCGATTTCTTCAAGCAACACCTGTATAACCTTAAATCGGCAGAATGCATGGTGCTTGATGAAGCAGACCGTATGTTCGACATGGGTTTTATCAAGGATGTACGTTACCTGTTACGACGCCTGCCACCCCCAGAAAAACGCCTGAGTATGCTGTTCTCTGCCACCATGGCTCAAAAAGTAATGGAATTAGCCTACGAGCATATGAACAATGCCGTACTGGTCAAGATCGAATCCGATAGCCCTGCGGTAGATCGTATCCAGCAGGTTGCTTACCATCCGGCAAATCCTGAAAAGATTCCCCTACTACTGGGGTTGATTAAAAAACTGGAGCCCAAAAGATCAATTGTTTTCGTCAATACCAAACATGCCGCTATGCGTGTATGGGAATACCTGATGGGCAACAACTATCCATCTGCCGTCATCTCAGGTGATATCCATCAGAATAAACGTGAAAAGCTGTTAAAGAAGTTCCACGATGGTGAATATGCTTTTCTGGTCGCTACCGATGTTGCCTCCAGAGGCTTACATATTCCAGATGTAACTCATGTATTCAATTACGACCTGCCCGATCTGGGTGAAGATTACGTGCACAGAATTGGCCGTACTGCTCGCGCTGGTAAAGAAGGCATGGCTATCAGCTTTGCCTGCGAAGATTACGCAATGAATTTGATGGATATAGAAAGCTATATCGAAAAATCTATTCCAACCGAACAAATCACTGCAGAATTACTGATTAAACCAGCAGCACGAAAGCGTATGCAGAGTAGCTTACCTAAAGCCAATGCCCATAAAAGTCGCCCAGGTGGCAGCAAAAATGGGCGGCCTCGCTCTAACAATCAAAACCGCAACTCGGGTAATCGCCGCAGAAAACCCTCAGGTAATAAAGCAACAACAACTACAGGTTAACATTCGTGAACTATCAAAAGATTATCTTACTCGGTGGCAGTGGGTTCGTAGGCCGGCATCTGGCTGTTGAACTCGCTCAACGCGGATATCAGGTAACCATACCCTGTCGTAGACCACAGCGTTATAACGCGTTAAAAGTGCTATCCAATATATCGCTAATAGAGGGCCGTATCACCGACCCTAATCAACTTTCAGATCTATGCAAGGGGCATGATGTTGCCATTAACCTGGTAGGCATTCTGAATGAATCAAGCAAAAACAACTTTCGCCACATGCACGTTGATTTCGTAAAAATGCTGGTTCAGGCTTGCCAGACACAGAAAATCAGACGACTGTTGCATATCAGTGCCTTAGGTGCTGATCAGGCCACTGGCAGCAGTGACTACCTGCGTAGCAAAGGCGAAGGTGAAAATATGGTGCATACCTTTGGGCAGAAAGACCTGAGAGTTACCAGCTTTCAACCCTCTGTTATATTTGGCGCTGATGACAGTTTCATCAATCGTTTTGCTGGCATTTTAAAATTCTGCTCTGGTGTTCTTCCCATCGCCTGTGCTGACAGCCGCTTCTCTCCTGTTTATGTCGAAGACCTCGTGACATTTATGGCCGATACAATAGAAGATAAAAACAGCTGGTCAAAAAGATATGCTGTTTGTGGCCCGGAAAGCTATACCCTGAAACAAATTGTTCAACAAATCGCTCTGGCCATTGGTAGCCGTTGTCGCATCATCGGCCTGCCAGATAGCCTGGCAAAAATACAGGCCGCCATACTGCAGAACCTGCCAGGGAAACTATTCACCCTCGATAATTTCCGTTCATTGCAGACACCCAGCACCTGCAGTGAACCTTCACTACCCTGTAAAACTTCATTTTCCGGTTACATTCAGGGTTTAAGTTGCGCTTATGATAGACGCAGCGATTACGCTCGCTATCGACAACAACTACCCAGAAATTAATTGCTATGCAGGTTTACCGTGTAGGTGGAGCGATCAGGGATCAGCTTCTGGGACTAGCCGTTAAGGATACCGACTGGGTTGTCACTGGCAGCTCACCAGAACAAATGACTGCTTTGGGTTATCGGCCTGTCGGCAAGGACTTCCCCGTGTTTCTGCACCCAAAGTCACATCAGGAATATGCTCTCGCACGAACAGAAAGAAAGGTCTCTCGTGGCTACGCAGGTTTTAAATTCAATACTGCCTCTGATATTACTATCGAGCAGGATCTCGAGCGCCGTGACCTTACCATCAATGCCATTGCAGAGGATGAGCAAGGTAACCTGATTGATCCATTCAACGGTCAACAGGATATACAAGAGCGTGTGCTTCGCCATGTGTCTGATGCTTTTGTGGAAGATCCGGTGCGCGTACTACGCATCGCCCGCTTTGCGGCGCGCTTTGCCCACCTGGGATTTACAATCGCCAAGGAGACATGTGATTTAATTCGTCAGATTGGTGAGTCCGGTGAGCTGGATGCATTAGTCTCAGAACGGGTATGGTCTGAAATGAGTCGTGCTTTATCTGAAACCAACCCTCAGGTCTTTTTTACCAGTCTTCGAGAATGCGGCATATTGCAGATACTATTCCCGGAAATCGATAATCTCTTCGGTATTGCACAAACTGCAAAATATCACCCAGAGGTGGATACCGGTATTCACCTGATGCTGGCATTAAAAAAATCTGCTGAACTGGATTACGACAATGAAACACGTTTTGCAGTACTCACACATGATTTTGGCAAAGCAAATACACCAGCCGAGGTTCTACCTGGTCATCATGGGCATGAAGAACGTGGAATAAGTCTAGCTCGTGATTTTTGCAAAAAATGGCGAGTACCCAAATCCTATAGCGAGCTTGCGATACTGACCTGTGAGTTTCATACACATATTCACCGTATGTACGAAATGAAGCCTACTACCCTGCTTCGCTTTTTTAACAAAACCGATGTATTTAGACGCCCCGAGCGCTTTATCAAAATGACCCGAGCCTGCATAGCCGATGCGCGTGGAAGAACGAACTTTGAAAACGATCCCTACCCTCAGGCTGATTATGCAGTTCGACTGGTTGAAAAACTGAATGAGCTAGACCTTACTCCGGTGTTGAAATCAGGAAAGCACGGAAAAGAGATGGGAGAAGCGATTGATAATTACCGACTGGAATACCTGAAACAGATCATTGAAACAGATCCAACAGTTAATCTGTTATAAATTTACAGCGCTTTCATTCAGCTGCTGTAAACGTTCAACTGTACCGACATCACTCCACTGACCAGAATATAGTTCAGCAGAAATTCGACCATCATCCGCAGCTCGACGCAATATTGGCGCTAGAGCTATCTTGCCTTCAGCAACTCCTTTGAAAAAAGATTTACGATATGCCGCTATTCCTGAAAAGGTATGACGTGAATTGCTGGCATTAGATAAGCAACCATTCTCAATTGCAAAATCGCCTGACTGATTATGTTCTGGGTTAGAAACAAGTACCAGATGAGCCTCAGCTTCAAGCTGGAAAAGCTGAGAAAAATCATAATCAGTAAATACATCGGCATTGACTACAATAAATTCATCATCCAGCTTATCCAGTGCCCGCACGATCCCCCCCGCTGTTTCGAGGGCTTCCTGTTCATAGCTATAACTAATAGCTAAACCAAACTGACTACCATCACCCAGGACATGCTCTATCTGCTCAGCCAACCATGAAACATTTATAACAACTCGATCAATACCTGCGCGTTTTAATGCTTCAAGGTGATAGACAATCAGCGCTTTTTGATTGATCTCGAGCAAGGGTTTAGGGCAACTGTCGGTAAGCGGACGCATGCGTTCACCGCGACCAGCAGCCAGAATCATTGCATTCAATTTGTTACTTCCGAATCATAGTCTTAACCCTGAAGTTCAGACTTAACTCGTTGATGATGGTATACAGGCCAACCATACTCATTTCATTCATACCGACGATTTTCAGGTAATTCAAAGTACGCGGGATATCATGTAAAAACTGCTCCTTGCCATCGCGTAACTTGAGTCGAGAGAAAATGCCTATCGCTTTAAGATGACGCTGTACGCCCATTAGATTAAACCAGCGTAATAACTGACTCGCCTTGACTCCCTGTAAATGTTCCAGCACTGCGAAATCATGGAAATCAATCACCCACTGATCAACCTGAGGCTCTGGCCAGTCAATATAGCAATCACGCAAAAGAGAAACCAGGTCGTAAGTGACCGGCCCTTTTACTGCATCCTGAAAATCCAGAATACCGGGGTTACCTTTGTCCAGCTTCATTAAATTACGTGAATGAAAATCCCGGTGTACAAAAACTTGCGGTTGCTCCAGTGCACTTTGTACCAGGGCATCCACCGTCATCTTCCACATACCCTTCTGGTTTGGGGTTAATTCTATGCCCAGCAGTTTTTCCAGAAACCACTCTTTAAACAAACCGATTTCCTGGCGTAACATAGTTTCATCGTAAACAGGCAAATCATCTGCATCAATGTGAGTCTGCATTTGCATAATGGCAGCCATTGCATCGCCGTACAGGCCATTCACTGTTTCTGGTTTTAATACCTCCAGATAGGAGGTATCACCGAAATCGGTGAGTAGCAAAAAACCTTCATCGTGATTTTCGTGAATGATTTCTGGCGCACTCAGGCGGATATCCCGTATTTTATGCGCAATATTAACAAAAGCATCGCAAGGTTCTTTTTCTGGAGGTGCATCCATCACAATCCAGCTCTGCTCACCTTGTTTGAGGCGAAAATAGCGTCTAAAGCTGGCATCTTCGGAAGCGATGTCGAGAGAGTAATTGTTATATCCCAGGCTATCCAACCAGGTTTTCATAGCGGTCATTCTATCGTTCATGTATTACTTCGGGATGATTTTTGAGGCGCGTATTATGGCGCTGTTGGGGGATTTAATGCAATTGAGAATGCATGGGATCTTTTGATTTGAACAGTTGCTTCATACGCCTACACGTAACTAACTACGGGATAAGGACGGAGAGATGTGAGAAACAAAAAAACCTACGGGCAAAAAGTTTGCCCAACCCCCATCCAAAATGCAATCATTGACCCAACCAAAAACAAATCAAATTCTAAATGCCAAACCTAACCCCATTAACAGAACTCATGGCCGCCCTGCGCCATCCAGAAACCGGCTGCCCCTGGGACATAAAACAAACCAGTGTATCAATCGCATCCTACACACTGGAAGAAACCTACGAATTACTCCACGCCATCGAAAGTGGCGATATTGAGCACACCAAAGAAGAGCTTGGCGACCTGCTATTCCATATCATATTCCACGCCCAAATCGCAGCAGAAAATCAACAGTTCGATATCAATGATGTGATAAACGCAATAGTTGAAAAGATGACCTATCGCCACCCCCATGTATTCGATAAAGACAGAGATAATCAACTAAACGATGAAGCCCTCAAACAACAATGGGCCAGTCTGAAACAGAAAGATAAAAAAGAAACTAGCCGAGTACTCGATGATGTAGCGCAAAAGCTCCCCGCAATGATGCGCGCCCAAAAGCTACAGGATGTCGCCGCCGAGTATTACTTCGACTGGCCAGATGCCATGCCAGTGCTAGATAAAATCGAGGAAGAAATCGCAGAACTGCGTGAGGCACTCATACAAGGTGACCAGCAGCATGTTCGATCTGAGATGGGTGATATTCTGTTTGCCTGTATTAATCTCGCTCGCCACATCGAAGTAGATGCCGAATCAGCTTTACGCAACACCAATGAAAAGTTCATCCATCGTTTTGATTATGTGGTTGAACAAATGCAACAGTCTAACACCCCGTTTAGCCCCGACCAGCTACAGCAGATGGAATTATTCTGGCAACAGAGCAAAAGCGTCACTGGATAGAGACAAATCGCATAACTTTGGGTAAACTTTTACCCCATGCAAAAAAGTCGAATTAATACTGAAAGCCGGATTCTCTCCGCCGTCAAAACCCTGCTACTCGAACAGGGCTTTCCCGAAGTTGGCATCAATGCCATAGCTCGCACCGCAGGCTGCGATAAGGTGCTCATCTATCGCTATTTTGGCGGTATAGATGGACTGCTGCAACGCTTTGCCGATGAGCAGGATTTGTGGTGGGATGTTAATGAAATCATTACTGAAAACATGGATGAGATAAGCCAGATGAGCCTGCCGCAATTTCTCGACATATTACTCAAGCGCCATATCAAGGCGGTACAAAGCCGTCCACTGACACAGGAAATCATGGCCTGGGAAATGTCAGCAAGCAATCCGCTGACACAGACGTTAAATAAAATTCGTAGCGAACAGGGTATGCTGCTGGTGAAAAAGGTGCGTCTGCATTTTAATCAGCCGAATATTGATGTGGGTGGCATCCTCGGCATATTTGGAGCAGCTATCAATCACCTGATTATTCGCACCCGACATAGTGCATCTGAATATAAAACCGAAGAATGGTGGCGCCTCGAGCAAACCATTAGCAGCCTGTTAAGCTGCAGCACCGACGCCGCTATAAAGCAATAGCATTCCATTTACTCACTTCTTATTACTTGCGATAAATACGTGCCAGATTCAACACTTAGACTAGCCGATATCCAATCCGACACCCTTGTTAAATTGCTGGGGCGTTATCAAATGACACTGGAAACTGTATCCGATGCTGACATACCCGGTAGCTTCTGGGGTGACGAAGAAGCTGGACTGATCTCCAATAAACTATACGCGAGACTAGATACACCTATCCACTCCATTCTGCATGAAGTCTGCCATTACATTTGCATGGATGAGCAACGTCGTGCGCAGTTAGATACTAATGCAGAAGGAGATTACGACGAAGAGAATGGCGTCTGTTATCTGCAAATATTACTAGCTGATGAGCTGCCAGAGATGGGCAGGGATCGCATGATGCAGGATATGGATGCCTGGGGTTATACCTTCAGGCTGGGCTCATCAAAAGCCTGGTTCGAGAAGGATGCTGAAGATGCAGAAGCCTGGTTACAAAACTATCAGTTGATAGAACAACAACTGCCGACTTTTAAACTCCGCAGATAACTCGAGAATAGTAACTAAGCACGAGATAATGAACCAGATCAGTCGCCACTTCACCAAAAACATCCTCGCAGGATTAGTTGCTATCCTGCCGATCGGCGGATTAATCCTTACTATCGGATATCTGGAGACCTCTATCTCCAGCGCCGGATTGACTCGTCTACCATTTTACTTCCCAGGGCTTGGCATTTTACTGGCACTGGTCATGATTTATTTGATTGGATTAATACTCACGACATTTATCGGTAAATGGTTATGGAAGCTTATCGATAAACTGCTAAATAATCTGCCTGCGCTGGGTAAGTTATACCAGACGCTAAAACAAATTCTGGGATATGGAGAAGGTGAGGACGCTATTTTTCAACAAACCGTATTAGTCCCTGCTCAGGGTGGTACTGGTATGGAAATTGGGCTGGTTACTAATCGTATAAAATTACCCGATGGTAGTGAAAATCTGGTTATTTTCATCCCTGGCTCGCCCAACCCGACTACCGGTCGTTTAGTCATCTCAAAACCAGAGATGGTGACACAGACAAAAACACCAGTTAATTCTGCTTTTAAAATTCTGGTTGCCGCAGGAAAATCTGAAATAGATTTATCCGTTAAAGATTAGAGACGTTACCCACTAATATAAATCAAACCTGGTTTAACCTAGAATCCGCAGTTGGACGAGTTGTAGTGCGTTTGAGGTGGTGTAGATCAAGGCGTAACGACGCGGAATAGCTAGCTATTCCAAGGAGTTACAACGAAGAGATTCGCCGCCTCAAACGTGCAATTCAGTTCGTAGCGGGATGCACCGATTGGGTGATTATACAAATCAATTGTAATGGTTTATGAAACAGTGGGTTAACCTCTATTGCGAGCGGTCAACTGCGGAATCCAGGTTTAATTCTCTCCACATAACTAACTGAATTGAATTAATACTCTAAGCTACTGTCATACTCTGAATAGTCGAAGTTAATATTTCTTAAAATCACAAGAACAGAGTGGGACCATGTATAAATCAATAATTCTTGCAATTGCCTTATTACCCCTTTCATTTATGGCCCATGCGATTGACGGTATGATAGATGTTGCCAGTAATCACTCTGTTAGTCAGACTGCAGATAAGCTGGAAAAAATACTCACTTCAAAAGGCATGAAAATCTTTGGCCGAGTACCTCATTCAGAGGCTGCCAAAGGTGCGGGCGTTGAGCTGCTGCCAATGGAGCTGTTGATATTTGGCAACCCCAGGGTGGGAAGCCCCTTAATGAAGTGCGCCAGCAGTGTCGCTATAGACCTGCCGCAGAAAGCACTGGTTTGGCAGGATAAAAGTGGCGCTGTGTGGATTTCGTACAATGACCCGCAATACCTGAAAAAACGTCATAATATTCAAGGATGCGATGCCGTACTTACCCGAGTTAGCAGTGCTTTATCAAAATTCAGCGCAGCTGCGGCCAGGTAACACAACGCCCTTGTCTGAGTTGGCAGTATCAACTGACTCAAAAGCTATGGAATCACATATAACAACACTGAAAAGTAGTGCAATACGCTACCCGCAAGAACAAACATATGCCAGATTGCATGGTTGAAAGGCATTTTGTCGCGAATATAAAAAATCACCCCAAACGAATAGCTGAGGCCGCCTGATAACAACAAAAGCAGTCCACCAGTTTCAACCTGTGCCAGCATGGGTTTAATGGCAACAACAACTATCCAGCCTAACCCCAGATAAAGGCCAAGAGACAACCTCTTCAGATGCGGCACATTAATAAATTCAATAACCATACCTAAAATAGCGATTGTCCAGATAACCCCAAATAAAGACCAGCCCCAAACACCACGTAAACTGACCAGTAGAAAGGGTGTATAAGTCCCTGCGATCAAGATATAGATGGCCGCATGGTCCACCTGTTTTAACACTGACTTTGCGCGGGGATTCGGAATACCGTGATATAGAGAAGATGCACTATAAAGAATAACCAGGCTAGCACCATAAATACTGCTGCTAACAATATGCCAGGCATTTCCATTCAGGGTTGCAAAAGCCACCAGTATTGCAAGTCCGGCAATACTTAAAAGCACGCCAATGCCGTGGGTAATGGTGTGAGCTATTTCTTCACCTGTTGAATATTCCGAACTGCTCACGTGAGACATAGATAGAATTACCAGGTTATTGCTTGAAAGGAGAACAATAGTCTCAAATTGAAACTAATATATCAATAAGCAAATACATCTTTTGCAAAGCATTGATGCTCTGCAAACCTTGTCAACCTGCTTTTATATGTACAGCAGTACCCGTGGCAACGATTAAAAACCTTTTATTCCTGCCCTCTGAATCGATCAACGTGTGTTTCAACTTTACATCAGTAACAGCTTCGGCATTACAGTGCAGCGCCTGTGCCCGTAAAAGCTGCATAACTTTTTGCTTCGCATTCTGGAAATCCTGTTCAACTATCTTTTCAAATCTTTCATTCTCGCCAAAGCCAGGTACTTCCGTAGTGAAGATAGCTTCTGCCGAGATAAAATCTATTTGTGAAGTGACCGGACTCTCAATGATTGTTGATGAAGCAGTAAGAATTACTTTTGCCATGTATTCCCTGTATACATTGGCAGGCACTTTGCTCCAGTTTCCAGTTTCTCTAGCTTCGGCCAGTGCCGCCCTGATCTCTTCCAGGCGTTTTAACTGATAATCGCGTTCACTAATAACATACTCTGTTGCATCATTATCCATAGACACCCCCTTCACTGACGTATCTATTCTAACTCTGCCACTGGTCAGATTTCATAAAATTATCGATTTGATTACCCACCTGGATCAATTTTTACTTCGTTAAATGGGCATGAGTATAGTTATCAGTAGCTGTTATTCCCCTCACTGGGCAGGAAAATAAATCGCTTTCTCTATTAAGCATTATAAAAATCACATGTATATTTACTGGTGCATTCAATATCTTGTTTATCATTTAGATACTGTATAACTCACTTGTGATACGAATGCTTTTTCCGACACAGAGTCATATAGAATGTAACCAATACTGATAGTATTGTCGACTGTATCTTCATCCAGCTGATATCCTATGCCTGTATATTCACCACCTTCCAGAACACCTCCGCTGAGATAGCCAGGATTCTTTACAGGAGAGTCGGAGAAATCAACGCCGCCATTTTTAGCAAAGAACTCCACTATGTTGAAGTCCCTGTTTGACAGATTACGCAAATACATAAAGAATTTGCTACCTGCCAGATAAGTAGAGTTATCACTCGACACAGTGACCTGTTCAGACCTTCCTACCTGCAGGATATAAGCGAAACTGTCGGTACTATTGATGGTGGTGGTTGCAGTGATATTGGTATCTACTACCTCGGCTTTGACAAGAATAAGCCCAAGATCTGTCGAAGTCAGGTTGATGCTGGCAACACCACCACTCGTACTTGCAGCTATATTACGGGTAACTCCATTATCCAGAATGATAAAATTTACAGCGGTACCATCCTCTATCGCCCCCTTTGATTGCAGTGGTTTTACTGTTGCCTTCAGAGTTGTTGAATCTACACCATCGTTGAGAATTACATTTGGCGAGGCCCAAACGCTGACAGATGCGGGAAAATTCGGTTTATCGATAACCTGAAAAGGCAGCGCACTCGAGGTAACGCCTGCAAAACTGGCGCTCACGTTAGCTGAACCTTCAGATAAAGCGGTCATTAAACCTGGCGATTCGCTGGCATTACTCACAGCAATAATTTGGTCGGCAGAACTCATCCACTGTACCTGCTGTGTTAGATCTTGCTGGCTAGCGTCTGAATAGAATCCAACAGCACGTAATGAGCCCTGTTGGTTGACATATAAAGAATTCACAGAAGAGGACAGTTGAATCTTTTGCAAAGTAGCTGCAGTAACCTCTAGCGTCTGGCTGGATGATATCGATCCCATATTTGCTGATATACTCACAGTACCCGTGGACAGGGTTGAAACCTGCCCCCTGCTACCAGCTGTATTGCTCACATGAGCTATAGTCGCATCCATACTGTTCCAGCTAACCTGTTCACTCACGTCCACGGTAGTACCATCCGAGTACTCAGCTTCTGCAGTCAACTTTTGCGTTGTGCCCATTGCTTGCTTATCAGTTACAGTTACAGTCAGGTTGTTGAGGGTAGCATCACTAACCTTTAGTGAAGTGAAACCCTTCATTTTATTAAGTGTCGCAATCAGCAATACATTGCCCGAGCTGTTAGTCCTCAACAGGCCTGGGTTATCATTACCGAGCAAAGATACAATTTGACTACTACTACTCCACTCGACCTGATCGGTGACCACTTTTTGCGATCCATCGGAGAACTGAGCAATAGCTTCAAACTGCTGCAGTAAGCCAACGGCAACTGTGCTACTAATTGGTGTCACGTCGATACCCACTAGCGAAGCATCGCTCACCATTAAATCGGCGGATACACTCTTTCCGTCAAAATGGGCAGTAAGTATCGCGCTACCTTTTTTGACTGCAGTTACTTCTCCTTTCGTCTGTAATCGATTGTCTACTTCAGCGATAAGATCATCACTGGAAACCCAGGTTGCTAACTCAGTCAAATCCCACGAGGATTGATTGTTGTAGATGCCTGTAGCAGTAAATTGTTGCTTAAATCCAGCAGGAACACTGGAATTCTCTGGTGTAATTTCTATTTTACTGAGTACCGCGTCATTCACCTGCAGAGCCATGTCATCCTGAAAACCTGATACTTCGGCCGAAATAGTCGTTTGGCCAACTGCAATCGCCTGAACCGTGGCAGTTGTAGCATCAAAAGATATCACTGAAGCGTCATCAATCTGCAGGCTTGCAAGCGCAGTGACATCACTAATAGTGTGATCACTGTAGAACCCAAGGACAGTTATTGAGCTGCTTAAGCCAACCGGTATATTCGGATTATTTACAGTAATTTCAATGCGCTGGAGTGACGCATTATTCACACTCAAACTAGCCTGTCCAGACACTCCATTTAATGTGGCCGATATAGTTGCTGTGCCAATCGCTTTACTCACAACAACAGCAGCAGTTACTTGCGCAACCTGAGTATTACTACTTTCCCACTCAACCTGCTGACTAAGATCCTGTGTACTACCATCCGAATAATTACCAATTGCCTGAAATGACTGCTGCAAACCACTAGCAAGATCTGCCTGTTGTGGGATCACTTGAATAGAATTTAAGGTGACATCATTAATGCTTAGACTGCGTTGTGCCTGGAGTCCATCAAGTGAAGCAGTTACTGTCACCAGGCCTGCTTCTAAGGGAAGAAAAGTCCCGCTCGTATCGATGCTGGCCAGGGTATTATCATCCACTGACCAGGCAACCTGAGTAGTTAAGTCTTCACTGGATTGGTCGTCGTAGATACCCGTGGCGGTTAAGTTGACCTGCGCACCTTTTGCAACACTATCTATATATGGACTGATGACAATTTGTTGCAAATTATGTGCTGGTGGAGTTCCTCCAGTTGCCGGACTGCCGGAGCCACCAGAACCTCCACCACAGGCAGTCAAAGTGGATGACAGCAAAACAAGAGTAAAGAGGTGAAAAAATCTATTGGGCTTTAAAAAACTCACAGCACGCTCAATTAGTAAAACTTCAGTAATACATAGATTACGTTAATAAGTTGGTATGAAAAAAGTAAATAATATAAAGTTTTCCAGGAAAACTTTTGAGGGGTGTTGTTTTATAAATAATATGCGGGCTGGAGCCCAGGGACATTAAAATTAAAGAATAAGAATTTTAAGTGGCTGGTTGGTAGGTGTATTTGATAGAACAGATATATCAACGCAAACTGCTTTTTTATGAACTTTAAAAGAGCGCAGATACCATTCCTATAAGGATGATATTACCGCGCTCTTAGATTTAAAGTTACACCAACAGAGTTAATCCCATTTTCTGTCACCCACTCTATGGCAACCGCCGCCAGTACAATCCGTATACCTGGTCCCATGCTCCTTTTTTGCGTCAGAAAAATGACAGGCACCACATTTCGGGGCGTAACCTGGCGTGTCGCTCCAGGGAAAGTTCTGCCTGGTGATAGGAAAATCAGATTGTGGGAAACTACTATGGGATCCTGTATGACACTTATCACATCTATCAGCTGCAATACGACTTGAATTATGAGTTCCAGGATAGTCACTAGATTTATGACTAAATGACCAGTTACTGGTGGTATGACATTCGTCACACTGTGCGGTAGTAGTCATATGGCCCGATGATTTAGGTGTAGCTCCATTACCGCTACTGTGACACTCGTCGCAACGCCCAGATGCAGATGCATCGTGCTCCCAGGTACCGCCTTTAAACGTACCTGTAGTATGACAGGAACGACAATCCAGAGTAGTTGTTAAATGAGCAGGTACCGCATCAGCCTTACCCTTCGCAGTACTACCATCATGGCAGGAGTCACATCGAGTACTTGAAGATACCGTACTATGATCAAAGATTGCTCCGGCAAAACTATCAAAACCAGAATGACAGACTCCACAATCCTCACCAGTAATAATATGACTTGATGGCTTAGGTGTAGCGTATCCTGCACCATGACAGGATGAGCAATTGTCGACTATGCCTGTATGGACAAAAGTAGCCGGCTTGAATCCCGTTGTCTGGTGACACTCTCGGCAATCCTGGTTAGTAGGTACATGTCCTACTGGAGGCTCTTTAGCCGGTGCTGAGTTGCCGTTATGGCAGGAGTCACAGCGGGTCGTTGAAGTGACCGTGTCGTGATTAAATTTAGCTCCGGCAAATTTCGTGGTGTTATGGCAAACGGAACAATCACTCGAAGTCGTCACGTGCCCAGTATTTTTACCTGCCGCACCACTGTCAACGAAATTACCATTATGGCAAGTTTCACAATTATTCGTCACATCTACATGCGCAAACGTTGATGGCTTGAAAGTACCTCCCGCAGCATGGCAGGAACCGCAATCATCGTTGGTCGGGATATGGTTGTTAGTGGGGTGGTCAGAAACACCCTTCGCATCCGTACCATTATGGCAAGAATCACAACGCACACTGGTTACCTGCGGACTGGAATGGTCGACCATACCACCCACAAAAGTTGTTGTGTTATGACACACCGAGCAATCGCTTGAAGTCACGGGATGGCCCTGATTTTTTCCCGGAATACCCGGCTCGAAATTACCGTTATGACAGGAATCACAGCGCACACTCAAAACGTCTGGCCGGGTATGATCAACATCCTGCGGCACCCATCCGGTAGTATTGTGACAGATCGAACAATCACTAGCGATTCCAGTATGCACGGAGTCGTTGGGTTCACCCACAGCAAGTGCAGCAACATTATTCGCACTACCATCATGACAGGAAACACAGTTGCTAGAGATCCCCTGGTGACTGAATATGGACGTTGTAAAATCTGCGGCAGATGCAGAATGGCAGAAATAACAATCCTGAGTAGTTGGTAGATGGGTCGCTGACTTATACGCAGCCGAATTATCAGGGAAAAACTTGCTTACATGACAACCTTCACAGCCTGTAGTCAAGCTGTCATGAACAGACGCTCTGAAATTATTATTCTTGAATCCTCCAACACTGGTATCAGTATGGCAAACACTACACTCGCTCACTGAAGGTATATGATTTGTCGATTTAGGGGTCGCGTAACCGGCATCGTGACAGGAGGCACAATCATTACCATCTATTGCTGCATGATCGAATGTAGTGAGCGCAAAAGAAACATAATCATAATGACAAGCCTTACAATCAAGAGCCTTTGTGGGTACGTGATTACCAGGCTTACCGGAACTGATATCGCCATCATGACAGGCGCTACAGACACTGACATCAACCAGAGCATGATCCATGACAACTGCAGTAGCGAAACTGTCTGTATCACCATGACAACCTTTACAATCCGCACCATTAGTCGGTATATGATGAAGTGATACGCCTTTGCTGATACTTCCGTCATGACAGGAATCACACCTGGCCGTACCGATTGTAGTGTGATCAAAAATACCGGTGCTAAAGGTGCCCGGGGTATGGCAAACACTGCAATCATCATTTGTAGTTAAATGAGTATGAGGCGCATCAATTTTACCCGTGGCTATTACACCATCATGACAGGATTCACAGGTATTTGGCGGGAGGTACTCTGGCAGAGTATGATCCGGGAAAGCCTGCTTAAAATCCTCAGTATTATGACAGAAGGCACAATCCCGGGAAGTATCCTCATGAGGAGGATTGGTCTTGGCATCCTTACCAATCGCACCAATATTATTACCAGGGTCATCATGACACTCAGAACACGCTGGGGCCTGTGGATTCACACTAATGACTGAGTGATCAAACACACCACCAGAATTAAAGTTACTGATATTGTGGCAAACCGCACAATCCACGCTCATATCAGAGTGGAAACCATCGCTATTATTTGCAGTGGTACCATCATGGCAACTAGCACAGGTTTTACCTACCACCTCTGGGCCAGTATGGTCAGGATAGGCGTTCTTAAAATCCTCAGTGGTGTGGCAAAATCCGCAATCGGTTGTAGTATCGATATGCGCATCATGCTTACCTCTAGCAATCTTACTATCATGACAACCCGCGCAGACGCGAGTTATATTTGAATGATCATAAGTGCCATCAGGGTTTAACTCCAAAAAGCTGGTAGTATTATGGCACTGATCACACTCGAGCTGGGTAACCTGATGGAACTCAGATTTACCAGTAGCCTTTACACCATCATGACATTCACTACAGTTCCCAAATACTTCGGCATGATCAGTTTTAACTGCAATGTCAAAACCTCTGGTGGTATGACAGGTTTCGCAAAGTTGAGAGGTTGCAACATGGGAAGCCGACTTACCCCTTATCGGTGTAACAACCCCGTTCTTAAGAAATGTTTTCTCGCCCATGTGGCATTGCACACAATTTGAAGATAGCCCCAGATGCCCGGAATAAGGCCCAACTGGATATTTATCACCTACGTCTGTGACAACAATGAGCTGTATAGTGCGTTTACTGGTATTTCCATTTGCAGAAACTACAAGTTGAACAAGGTAATCACCTGTAACATCCGCTACAAAACTTGGTGTAGCTGTCGTTGCATCCTCTATAGTAGCAGCACTACCCTCAGGAACATGAGAGAATGACCAGCTGTAAACAAGTCCTGCATTCGTTGAAGAAAAGCTAGGTTGATTAGATGAAATATAGGATTTACTGCCGTCTAAAAATACCGTTTCATTTACCCTGGCAGACTTTACTCCACCAGCTGTTCTGGCTTCAATAAGAACTCCATTGCCAGCAATAGGAGACTCTGCCGTTTTTCCAGTAGAGCCATCACCACCGCCACAGCCAGCAACTGTTGCGATGAACAATAATGAAATGAAATATCTTGATAGTTTTTTAGATAACGCTTTAACTAGCATCAATAAACACCCTTTCACCCTGTTAATGTTAATAAATAGTTGCACATTGAAGGATTCATTTTCACATTCATTCCAATCTGCTGGTTACCCATGAGCGTATTTAACCCAAACATACCAGATTCTAATCTTATGATTAGAAATTTTAAAGGGAAATAATTCCCAAAACTTGAATTCTGCCCCTCATTTCTACAGGAATCCTATTAATATTAATATGGATTTTACTTTAGCCCCCCAATTAACAAGTAATGACGCTTTATTAGGGGGACTTATTAAAACTTTGCAGTTTTACTCTCCCCCTGAACAGGATATGAGCACGTTTAATTAGTTAGATTTTATAGTTTGGCAATTCAAAATTTCGCTTATGATCAAAAATTAACACCGTTTCAATCCGGGTAACTTCCGGATGAATGGTAAAGTAGTCCAAAGCCAGGTTACGTAAATGTTCGGTATCTTTAACCGCTACGTGAATCAGAAAATCAAACTGACCTGACACCAGATAAACCGAACGAACTTCTGGCATCAGCTCTATCTCCCTCTGAAAGTTTTCAACCAGGTCCCTCGAGTGCTTATTCAACCCAACAAAATACATAGCTTCCAGTTCTATGCCCATTGCCTTAGGCTTAACATCAGCATGAACGCCTCCAATAATGCCTTCTGCATAAAGTTGCTTTACCCTTTCAAAACAGCTTGAAGGTGCAAGATTAACCTTCGCTGCCAAAGATTTATTAGAAATTCGACCATTATTCTGTAAATGCCTGATAATTTCGAAGTCAATTCGATCCATTGCTTATCACCCCTCAATATTCCGTAGATAATTCGATATATTTTATTTATGTCACAGCATATCCTATTTATATTATATTTAAACGAATTATTGACGTAATGAACGAAAAGCTAAGGAATAAAGAACAGGGTTTTAGTACTCGAGCCATTCATAGCGGATACAATCCATTTGATTATCATGGCGCCCTGAACCCACCGGTATATCTCAACTCTACCTATGCATTTGAATCTACCGAGCAAGGTCAAAAACGTTTTCTTGGTGAAGAACCGGGGTTTGTATACTCACGAATTGGCAACCCCACCGAGTCTGTACTGGAAAATAAACTGGCCAATTTAGAAGGTGGCGAAGCTGCTGTAGCTGTAGCATCAGGCATGGGTGCTATCACAGCTTTAATCTGGTCATTTATTCAGCCAGGTGATGAAATATTGGCAGATAAAACCCTGTATGGGTGCACCTACGCACTATTCACAGAAGGTCTGTCAAAATTTGGGGTAAAGGTTGTGTTTGCTGACTTTACCCAGCCTAATAAGCTAAAGCGTTTAATAACTGAGAAAACTCGATTCCTTTTCTTCGAAACACCCGCAAACCCCAATATGCGTCTTATCGATATAAAAAAGGTTTGTGACATAGCGCATCAATCTAGCGCCAGAGTGATTGTTGACAACACCTATTGCACGCCCTATCTACAGAGACCGCTCGAAATGGGAGCCGATTTCGTTGTGCATTCAATGACTAAATATCTGTGCGGTCATGGCGATGTGATTGCCGGAGCCATCATTGGCCCTCAGGAAGATATACAGCACATCCATTTATACGGCGTCAAAGACATGACCGGAGCAGTCATCTCACCCTTCGATGCCTATCTCGTTCTCAGAGGTTTGAAAACCCTGGAAATAAGAATGGATCGGCATTCAAGCTCGGCATTCAAACTCGCCGAGTTTATAGAGCAACATCCAGCAGTTTCTGATGTTTATTATCCAGGCCTTAAATCACACCCGCAACATGAGTTAGCCAAAACCCAGATGAGTGATTTTGGAGGCATGATTGCATTTGAACTGAAAGGTGGTTATGACTCAGGAATTCGATTTATGGACAAACTTGAGTTAGCCATGCGAGCGGTGAGCCTGGGTGACGCAGAAACGCTGGTTCAACATCCTGCCAGTATGACCCATATCACCTATTCGCCTGAAGAGCGGATGGATCACGGTATCAGTGATGGGCTTATTAGGATTTCTGTCGGCCTGGAAAACCCTGGAGATATTAAGTCTGACGTTCAGCAGGCTTTAGATAGCTGTTTATAAAAGTGGTGCCGTCACATGTTTATAACATATGAGCTAGCTCATAAATAATAGCCGCACACTCTACTGGTCTGGCTTGCAGTACAAAATGAGGTGCATCAATAATTTCAAAGGTTATATTATTAAAAAACCGAGAAAATTCGTCCGCTTTTGTCGCTGAAACCAATTTATCTTCTGTTGCCCGAATATACACCACGGGAAGCTCACATACCTCTAGCTTTAGAGGCAACGAAAGCATAGAGCTTAGCCTGGCTTTGATAAGAGCTGATGGCAGCACACTGACAGTAGATTGAAATAAACGTACAAGCTCCTTATCTGCACCTTTGCCTAAAAATAAGGCCCTATGAAAAGCTGCAGCCAGTGGCAATGAAGATAGAAACTTAATTGGAAGAGCTTGAGCCATTTTTATAAGCTGCATATTTGGAGGCGATAGAAATGTAGCTACGAAAATAATTCCCCTCAAGTTTTTTATTCCTACCACTGCCAGTGCCGCAGCTATAGGGCCAGAAAACGATTCCGCAATGAGGATGAAATCTTGCTCCGGAAGCCGCTTTCTCACCCATGCCGTGAGAGTAATGTAACCTTGATCTCCTGTTTCTGGCAGAGGTATAACCTCACAATCAAATTTTGATAGCTGACTTAATATTGGAGAAAACAAATTCCCTGTACCATCCAGACCGGGTAATAGAATCAGTTTCACTATGAATTTCCTGAGCTTCGATCAACTATGATCACTGGCTCACCAGTAATAGCACACCTGCACCTGTTCCTGTTCCTTAAAAAATTAAATAACTTACACCCAGTAGTAACCTTAGATAACAGTGTCCTACTCATCGCCATGATCAATCAGTCCTTCAATAACCTTATTCAACCCAAAAACAACCTTAGCATATTGTTGGTAATTCAATTTATCTGGTGTATCGCTAGCTTCATGATAATGCCGATATCTGTAGAGCGCTGTATCTGTAACCATAATCGCATTTAGCCCAGCCTTCCAGAATGACCAATGATCAGACCATCCTACTCCCGGCACAAAAGCTGGGGAAACAACACCTTGCGAAGGCACTTTACTCTGCTTTCTGAATAGAGCAATTGAAGAGGTAAGCAGGTTTCTCGATTGAAAATTACCCACAAAAGATAGAAAGTTCCCCTGATCAGAATAAAGAAGGTCAAATAATTGAGGATATTTCTGACTACCTTTGGCATCAGTGTAATAACCAATAGTTTCCAGAGATATCATCCCCAAAACGGTTTCATCCTTATCTGATAGTGACTTTGCATAGATCAAACTCCCCATCTCATCAGTGTGAAAAAATGGAGGCTCTTCATTAGCAAAAGCGATTAGTCTAAGGTGATTATGTACCGGCTGTTTTATAGAAAAGTATCTCCCTATTTCAATAAGAGCAGCAACACCTGATGCATTATCATTTGCTCCAGGAGAATTTTCGACACTATCATAGTGAGCTCCAACGATAAGAACCGGAGCTCCTTTTACAGACGAAGGAATATCAATAATAATGTTTGCATACTCATCGCCCTCAATATCATAGCTTTGATATTTGGGATTAAAGCCGATACTTGCAAATTGTTTAGCGATGTAATTCCTGACTGGAGTTAAGTTATCCGCAGTAATAATATTGCGGCCTATTCTGGATTCTGACAAGCGAACCACATGACCTCGCAGTCTTTCTTCTAATCTACTCGACTCAAATTCAATTTCATTTTCGTTGCCTTCAAAATCAGGATCTGGCATCCAGGTCATATAGCTAAGCAAAGCGATAATACTTAGTACCACCAGTACAAAGGAATATAAAATAATCTTGACTGCAGCTAACACGATAAATTCATCTCAGAATAACTGTGTATATTTGAGAGTTAGCGCCATTACCGATAGATAAACTCACGACAATTACCTCTCGATCTTGTCTTAAACTCCTGAATAAAAAACATTATCCATACGCGGGTGAAGGTTCTACATCACCGACACGCCTCGGTATTAAATGAAAATGAACATGGTTTATTTTCTGCCCAGCCACAGCTCCTGAGTTTGAGCCGAAATTAAAACCTTTTACCGCTTCATCCACCTCCTCAATACTACGACTGCATTCTTTTGCCAGCTCAAAAATACTTTGCAGTTCATTTGATGGGCAATCGAATACTGTTTTGTAGTGTTTTTTACTTATTATTAATGTATGCAGATGTGTTACAGGGTATTTATCCCTTATTGCATAGCTAAGTTCGTTTTCGGCGACCACTTCAAATTTTTCGTGCCCGCAAAATAAACAATCAAATGGCATCAATGTGTCTCAGGTTATATTTTGGGTTTACATATTTAGAAAACTCATAGAATTTTCAGGAAGTCTCTACTGGATACTCTTCTAATTTCCATTCAGACATCCTGTCGTCCAGACGACGAGCTGAAACCTCCTCCATCAGTAATTTTTCTTACGCGTCAAACGCTAATACACAATGCGGGACTCGGCAATTAGCGACCACTTCTAATTTAAAGGTCTCATCACGGTAAGTATAGCAGCCTCTGGATTAGGAAACAGACTATAGATATAAACGCTGGATACTTTAGCACGAACCTGTTCGATTGATTTTTCTTAATAGCGTGTATGTCATCATTGCTGTTTTGGAAATACGCGCTTCTCACCGTACGCTCAAAGTGTCAAAAGGTATTCGCTAGACTAACAAACTGTCACTAACCTTCCTTAACCCTGGATTTCACAGTTGAGCCTGGAAAAAAACGGGTTATCCGATTGAAATAGAAATACTTGCCTCCATATCGAGTGGATTACCCATCCGCTCTCAATATACCGTATCATTCAGACATGACGACTATCATTTCCATTTCAAAGCTCAGCAAGACCTACGATGGCGGGTTCCAGGCGCTCAAACAGGTCAATCTCGATATCAAAGAGGGCGAGATACTCGCCTTACTCGGTCCTAATGGCGCTGGTAAAACAACATTAATTTCAGTGATATGTGGTCTGGTGTCACCTACTTCAGGTTCGGTTAGCGTTGGTGGTTTTGATATTATTGAAGATTATCGGCAGGCCCGTAGTCAGATTGGACTGGTTCCACAGGAACTCACTCTTTCTGCATTCGAGAAGGTATGGGACACCTTACGCTTTAGCAGAGGGCTGTTTGGTAAAAAAGCGGATGATACCTATCTCGAGCAATTACTCAAAGACCTGTCATTGTGGGACAAGAAGGATAACGAACTACGCATGCTATCAGGTGGTATGAAACGCAGGGTGCTTATCGCCAAAGCGCTTTCTCATCAACCAAAGATTCTGTTTCTGGATGAACCCACCGCCGGGGTCGATGTTGAGCTACGCAAAGATATGTGGCGTATTGTTAACAAACTACGCGACTCAGGTGTCACTATCATCTTGACCACGCATTATATCGAAGAAGCCGAACAGATTGCAGATCGCGTTGGTGTCATCAATGATGGGCAACTGTTACTGGTCGATGACAAGGCAAACCTGATGCAGGAACTAGGACGCAAGCAATTGATTATTGAACTCAAAGAACCCATCAATAAAGTACCTGAGTCACTAAACTCACATGCACTTGAACTAGCTGACAATGGCAATGAATTGATATTCACTTACGATACTCAAGGTAAAAGCACCGGCATCACCGCCCTGCTTCAGGATATGCATAATGCTGGGCTATCCATGAAAGACCTCAACACAACCCAAAGTTCGTTACAGGATATTTTTGTCAACCTGGTGCAGGCAGATAAATGAATATACAAGCCGTAAAAGTTATTTACAAATATGAAATGTTACGTACCTGGCATACCCTGTTCCAGAGTATTGCATCACCGGTTTTATCAACTGCACTTTATTTTATTGTATTTGGCTCTGCCATCGGTTCACGCATACAGGCAGTTGAAGGTGTAAGCTATGGGCTGTTTATAGTACCGGGGCTAGTGATGTTATCGATACTGACACAAAGTGTTTCTAATGCCTCGTTCGGCATTTTCTTCCCCAAATTTACCGGCACAGTATATGAAGTCATGTCAGCTCCGATTTCATTCTTCGAAATCATACTGGGCTATGTAGGAGCAGCTGCTTCCAAGTCCATGATTCTTGGCATCATCATCCTGATTACCGCTGCCTTTTTTGTAGATTTACGCATCGACCACCCGGTCTGGATGATTATGTTTCTGGTGCTTACCTGTGTTTCATTCAGTCTGTTAGGCTTCATTATTGGCCTGTGGGCAAACAACTTTGAAAAATTACAGGTTGTCCCCTTATTAATCATCACTCCTCTGGTTTTTCTTGGCGGCACTTTTTATTCAGTGAGTATGCTACCACCTGTGTGGCAAACCATTACGCTATTCAATCCGGTACTTTATCTAGTGAGTGGTTTTCGCTGGAGCTTTTTTGGTGTTTCTGATGTTAATGTCATTATCAGCCTGGGGGTTATTCTGTTATTTCTAGCGATCTGCTCCAGCATCGTGTGGTGGATGTTCAAAACCGGGTATCGTTTAAAAGAGTAACCGGGTAGTTGAAAACAACTCCCGGTAGTGTATAGAGCATTACCCGGTCAATCGAAGCCTAGATCAACAGGGTGATTTATTAGCAGGGGTTTCATTTTCAGGTCTCTGCCGATGATATGGTCTACCAGCCAATGTCGCATCAGTCCTATCAGTGGCTCCAGGTCTTTTATACTCAGGGATTGATCTGGGACGTCGTCGGATAGCAAATCGTTTATTTCATCATCAGTAATATTACCTTCCCCCAGTGGCTCTTCATCAGATTCGTCTAATAGCAGGATTTTATCCAGCCTGGCTTTGATATCGCTGAACTCGTTGATAAGTTTTTCATGTTCGGCTTTATGCTCAGAGATTTCTGGGTAATTTATTTTTTTCTGGATGGCTTCTTCATGCTCGAAATGTGTTTTCGTGTAGTCCAGCAGATGGTTCAGGGTTTCAACTATAATGTCGTGGTTATCTTTAGTGTTAATCGCAACTTCAAGTGCATTGATCTGATCGATCAGGTATTTATGTTCTTCATCGATCAGGTTGTTGTGTACGCTCATTTTGTCGCGCCATACCAGAGTCATTTAAGCCTCCCGAGGATTATAGTTAGTTTTATAGAATTCCAGCATTTCATCAACCAGGATTATAGGTGATAAATTATTCATTTTCCGTTGCTATACGAGATAGTATCAATGGGCAGACTTATATTTCTCCGCAAATCTGATGTTGTGTCCTAAACTATCTTACAATATACCTGTTACTCATTATTTTCACCCAGTATCATATTCAGTATCAACTCTGGAACAGGAGACAGGCAGAGTATGAAAAACACGGATATCAAAGGCCATGCCAATCCCAGCCGCATTATGCAATGGATGTTAATATCATTGCTAATTGGTCTGGCATTAGGCGGTACAGGATTTTACCTGCTGGCATTCACTGACTTTACAATTACGCGAGGGTTATCAGGAATAGGAGTGGTAGTAGCGCTAATCACTTTAGGGTTATTGCTGATCGTGCCCGCGAAAATCTATATCATCCTACGTTTTACCCATACTGGAAAGAGCCTGACGTCAATCAATGGAAAACAGGACAAAGTGCAGTCGCCTGAAAATAACGGCTATTAATTCGTTTTTTTAATATCGTTTTAGCAAGAGCCCCCAAAACGAAGGTTTGACAAGGGCAGTGGGGGCTTGCCTTCTGCTTTGCTTTTTTATAGAACGAGGGCAAAAAGGCAAAATACTTGGTGCTATAACCCTCATATTTTATGTTTCTCTTTGCTCAAATAAAAGACTGCAGAGATTTCTTTGCGCTTAAGCCATCCTCCGTCCTTTCCAATTGCGTTCGGCTATCGCGGAGGATTCTATTAAGTCAATTGCGGCATTAAATCGATCTATGTCATCGTCATCAACAAATTTAAAGGTTTCATCATCAAAACAGATTCTACTTTTGGGAGTTTCGAAGCACTCAATCAGTTGATATAAACCACTCAAGCACCCTTCTCACTATTCAAAAAACTCCTGTTTAAAGTTTAATTGATATTAATTGCCTGACTAAGTCCATTATAAGGCATCATTTCGCCCCTGATCTGGAAGTTCTTGAACTACATCACCGAGTTGTTCGGTAAATTTGATCATATACTCTTTGGCTAAACGTTTATATTGCTCATAAAAAACATGATATTTTTTAATTTTTTCCTTAGATATTCCTCCCTATGCAGATATCTGTTACCGGGGTGAGTTATTTCCCCATCGCTAATGAGATATGGAGATCTGTAAACTCATTTGAAGCCTTCCCCGAAAATGAGACAAACCCCTGAAATATCATTCTTATTTGAACCGCTATTTCATTTTAAATTGTCATGCGAGACATCAGGGTAGATTGAATTAAAGCCAGTCACTGCGAAAATTTGAGAGCGTCTGCAAGTCTATTATCTCTATCGGTAGCAGAGTCTTGTTATGAGCTTTGGGCATTATCATTTTTATTGTCGTCATTTTCTTTTTCTGGCTTTGCAAAGAATACCAGAGGGATTGCAAAGGGCCACAGGAATACAGCTATAAATCTCCGAATTAAATTGGGTTTTACATTCCTTGCTATCGCCAGATAGTAGCAAATAATTGCACTAACGATCCATATTATTGCAGGTACATATGCGGCCATATTTATTCTCCATCTACAGGTTTTGATTACTGTGCACAACGACTAGCACAGCGGGCAAATTGAGCCCAACGTAATTCATTCCGATACAGTTAATTATTTGATTGACAAAATCTTACCTTATCCTGATTGCCCACAGGCTTCAACCATTTCAATATTTAGAACGCTTTCACCACTGACCACTGAGGTCAAAATGTTTTTTCTTTGGATTTGAGAAGTTTTCTCACGTCTCTAAACTGTTTACTAGATTAAAACAGGGTAATAATAGGGGTAACTTTTCCTCTCTGTGGCCACCTTGTTCTCGATAACAGCCAGGCTCTGGCCACTTGCTTCATCCTGACACCTACGTCAGGTCTATGACTCCGGAGAGTCAGCCTTATTACTCGCATTTACGCGATAAAGATGTTTAGCTTTCCCTATCGCCTAACGAGGTAGGCACTCTCGATATTGTTTTCAGAGCTCAATACTGAGCCTATACTTTCCCCTGTCAAAGCTTAACCGAGTCATTACGGATGCTGGCCCATGACTCGGGGCCCTGGCGGATCGCTAATCCTTACCAGGTAGCGGACTTTCACCGCCAATCTTTTTACCGATTTATCTCGGCGCACCAGGCGTCCTGCATTGTTCTACCTTCGCCCATCCGTCGGCTCGTACCCCTACGTCCATATAGTCGTCCATGCATTCGCGAAACAACAGCATCCATGCTGAAAACCCATTCGGTAAACCCAATAGCGCAACATCCCTGTTAAAATGCTGGCGCAGCAGGAAACGCAATGATTAAAAACTCCTGATTTTCAATATTTCATCTTCCTTGATCCCCAGAGACTCCAGGAATTTCTGATGCTCTTGCGGCTCCATTTTTTCAAAATTCTGATGCCACTTAATCATGTCTGCTTCGCTAAATCCAGAGGCCTGCATAATTTCTACCCAACGTTGTTTGGTTACCATTTTTTTCTCCAGTAGTTCAGGTTGTTGTAAAAGTGCCACAATGGCGCTTTGCTGTTTACGGAGCTGCAGGATATTTTGCTCAAGTTTTTCAAATTGAGCTTTCAATATCTCGCTTTGGCTTACCCCGCTATCTCGATCCAAAAGGGCCAATATTTCAGCTACCGGAATACCAAACGAGCGATAAGATATAATGTTTTTTAGCCGTTTGAGCTCAGCTTCTGCATACCATCTATACCCATTCACAGAACGTGTCGCAGGTTTCAACAAACCTTTGCGTTCGTAATATAGTACGGTAGCGCGAGAGATATTACATTTTTTACCCAGTTCAGTGACCGTAAGCATCTATCCTGCCCCTGTTGAATCTAGCCCTCAGTATCAACCCTGTACTTATAGACGGGTCAAGCATCAGTCTGCAAACAACTTCCCCGGATTCATTATCCCCAAAGGATCCAGACATTGCTTAATCTGCTTCATCACTACGACACCGGCAGGATGCTCCTTAGCCAGAAAGTCAATCTTGCCCATGCCTATACCATGTTCACCAGTACAGGTGCCTTCCATCAATAGAGCCAGATCAACCAGCTTGTGATTGATCGCTTTTGCTTCTGCAATTTCATCAGGATTATTACCATCAGGTAAAATCAGCAGATGAAAATTACCATCACCAACATGCCCTAAAATGGCAGCAGCTAAATTGGTTTGGCTAATCATCTCTTCTGTTTTTGCAATACATTCGGCTAAACGCGAAATAGGAACACATACATCGGTGGTTACCGGCCTGCATCCTGGGCGCGAGGACACTACTGCAGGGTAGAGATCATGCCTTGCCTTCAATATCCGGTTACGATCTTCGGTTTTGATGGCCCATTCGAAGGACTCTCCCCCCTCTTCACTGGCTATCTGCTGCACCTGCTCCGCCTGTTCTGCAACACTGGCATTGGACCCATGAAATTCCATAATTAAATGAGGCAGCTCAGGATAGTTCATTTTGGAGTACTGATTGATAGCTCGTATCGAGGTACTATCGAGTAATTCCATTCGCGCTACAGGAATACCATATTGTATCGTCTGTATCACTGTATTTACTGCGGCCTGAATGCAGGGAAAGCTGCATACGGCTGACGATATCGCTTCCTGCAGGCCATGTAGTTTGACGATTAACTCAGTGATGACTCCAAGCGTACCCTCAGAGCCAATGAATAAATGCGTAAGATCGTAACCGGCAGAGGATTTACGCGCACGCCCCCCCGTTTTGATAATACTGCCATCGGCCAGCACGACAGTAAGTCCGCGAACGTTTTCGCGAATTGTGCCATAGCGAACCGTATTAGTACCGGATGCACCTGTTGCTGCCATACCTCCTAAAGTCGCATCAGCACCAGGGTCGACCGAGAAAAACAACCCGCTATCTCGTATTTCATGAGCGAGTTGATATCGCGTCACACCGGCCTGAACCTGACAATCCATATCCTCCTGATTCACCCTTATGATTTGATTCATCTGTGACAGGTCTATGCTCAAACCGCCCCGTAATGCCTGAACATGGCCTTCTATAGAAGAACCTGCCCCAAAAGCAATAACAGGCAATTGATACTGATGACAGATTTTTAGCGCATCACTTACCTCTCCAGTACTGCGTGCGAATAGCACGGCATCTGGAGCATGAGCTTCATAACCACCTTCATCGCGACCATGTTGCTCAAGCAAGCTTTGGTTTGTGGTCAACTGATCCCCGAAACGGGATTTAAGCATATATAATGCTCGCGATAATTCATCTTGATTCATTTTCTCTACCCAGCTTTTACCAGTTCCAATTAGCTTTATCATCTTGCGATAACAGTTCTAATGATGCCATGTAATCTCGATAAATACTTTTTCCACCGGTATTTTTTCATTTAGCTGCATGTTGTAAATTTCTGCGGTTGCTCGAAAATGAGCCCACTATCAGGATACATACAAAATTTTCTACCTACCAACACCATCTTTGTGTAGGTTTATCACTAAAAACACTGATAATTTTTCACCTATAGCCACCATTTGGTTTACATGCAGTAGTAATTAAGTCATAAATTGACTCAGAAAACCTTTCGTGTCTACTCTTCCTGCTATCAATATCAGCCACGAGGATGATGTGCTTCATGCAATGACTGTAATCTAGCCTGTGCAATATGGGTATAAATTTGAGTAGTCGACAAATCGCTATGACCCAATAACATCTGTACCGTTCTCAGGTCTGCACCGTGGTTAAGTAAGTGCGTAGCAAACGCATGTCGCAAAGAATGTGGTGAAAAACTGGTTTTTATACCCGCAATTAAAAGGTATTTTTTAATATGCTGCCAAAATGCCTGACGCGTGATAGCACTACCCCGACTCGATAAAAACAGAGCATCGCCAGATACATGAGGCTTTACCAGCATGCCTCTAGATTGCTTATTATATTTTTTTAACCAGTAAAGCGCTTCTTCTCCCACAGGTATAACGCGCTCTTTATTACCTTTTCCCGTCAATCGGACCAGGCCAAGATTCTGGTTTATCTGGTTTAACTCAAGTGAGACCAGCTCACTTACGCGCAATCCCGATGAGTACATCAATTCAAGCATGCAACGATCACGTAATCCAAAATCGGTTTCGATATCGGGTGCCAGTAACAGGTTATCCATATCCTTTTCACTTAAACTATCGGGTAATAGACGCGTTATTTTCGGAGCACTGATTAGATCACTGGGATTATCCTGCCTTTGACCACTACGAACCTGATAACGAAAAAACTGTTTAATGGTAGATAAAAGTCGAGCATTGGTTCTTGCCGAAGATTTATTCTCCATCCTGAAAGCCAGATACTGAAGAATTAAAGCCTGATCAGCCTCGACTAGAGAGATATTTTTTTTATCCAGCCACCTTGAAAATAACAACAGGTCTCTCTGATAGGCATCAAGGGTTAGCCTTGAAAGACCCTTCTCTGACCAGATGTTATCTATGAACTGATCTATCTTATTTTCTGAGAGTTGTAGCGGAGTCACCATCTTTAAAACACTACTATCAGGAATCATCGGTCCTGCTTCTGTAAGAGCATTGGCTTAGAACCCTGTTTGACGAAGTTTTACTAGCCTATTCTAGCTGTAGTCTGGCTGCAAGAATGAATAGACTATATATAATGTGCAAAAAAAAGGCACATAAGATGTGCCTTTTTGTTAAATAAGTTGTTTTAACTCATTAACTTGCAACTTCTGGAGCTGCTGGAGCTGCGGCTTTTTTAGCTCTTTTCTTTTTTGGTTTTGGCTTAAGTGCTTTAGTAAGGCTGGACATTTCCTTTTTAACTATGGAAGAAACAGTTTTCTCAATAGTAGCACTCATACCGTTTACAATTTTTGCAAGTCCAGCTTCTCTTTTCTGACTCGCTTTAAGATCTGCTTTAAGAGCAGCCATTTCTACTTTTAATGCCTTTAGGCGTTCAGCTGCAGAAGGTGCCCCAGCAACTGCTTTTTTTGTAGTTGCTTTTTTAACAGGCGCTTTCTTCACCGCTTTAGGGCGACCGCGAGTAACTGCTTTTTTCATTGCAGTTTTTTTAACAGCAGTTTTCTTAACTGCACTCTTTTTAGATTTTACTGATTTTTTCTTAATAGCCATTTGCTGTTCCTGTTTGGATGGGTTGACGAAAGCTTGATTATAAAAAGGGTTTATATTTTTTCAACAATTGATTGTTGATTATGGCAAACTTTTTTAACATATGCGTCCATTTTTTAACATTTATTCATAATGCAGCCAAAACTTTTACTTCAATGTCCTCCTGCCGGTCTTTTTAAGCAGCTCGTTTCCATGCTTTACGATAGTTTTTTAATCGCTGCATTAGTATTTATAGCAACAGCCATATTGCTACCATTTAATCATGGTGAGGCAATTAGCGGCCCTCTTTATAATATTTATTTGCTGTCAATCTTATTTATTTTTTATAGCGGCTTCTGGAAAAAAGCTGGGCAAACGCTTGGCATGAAGGCCTGGAAAATTAGAATCATCGATGAATATGGAAATAACCCCCCCTGGTCTATCGGATTTCTAAGGTTATTTATAGCCAGTTTTTTGCCGGTTACTTTTCTTGGCGTAAATCAACAGTTCAATTTATTTAGTGACTCCAAAACTGTAGCGATGGTTTGTGTTTTTGTTTTTCTTATGGGATATTTAGTTCGATTAGTCAGGCCATTTACCATGCATGACCGTTTAAGTCAGACAAAGGTCATCGATATCTCTCAATTGCTTAAACAACAGCAATAGCTGCTATCTGGTAGCAATCTTTCGTCGAATTAACCACGCCGTAAGCATCATAAAAAGTAATGTTGGCAACAATGCATTGATATAAGGTACTAAATTAGCCTGCTCTCCAATCTGGATCAGTAGTTTATTCATCACTACATACAGCAGGCCAAGTAGAATTCCGATAACTACCCTTTGTCCGGTATTACTTTGCCTTTGCGACCCGAGCACAAAAGGAATTGCAAGTACAGCCATCACAATAATACTCAGCGGGCTATAAATCTTACGCCATAAATACAAAGATTCTGCTTTATGACTGAGTGAGTTTTCAGCCAGAAAATCTATGTAGAGAGACAAATCCGCAATAGACATTTGATAAGGATCTGTCGCCAGAGACTCCAGTAACTTATTACTAAGCTGCCCCTGATAATACAACTCATCCGACAGACTCACCGTGTTAATGGTCCCCGTTAACTGTGTCTGTTTAACTTTTTGCAGCAACCAACCCTGTTTTCTGGCCAGGGCTTTTTCAGCCAACGTAGTACTTTTAAGATTATCATTGGTATCCAGATGATAAATTTTTACTCCGCTTGCATTTCCGTCAGGGTACAGACGTTTAATATGAATAACATTGCGTTCATCTTTGATCCAGACTCCACTTCGCCCATTAATACTGACTCTAGATTGCTGATGTGAAGTACGAAGTTCACTAGCATAAGTTTCGCTTTGGGGAACGACATAATTAGCTAATATCAGCGTTATTAATGCAATAATAGTCGCGATCAGTGATACAGATTTGAGTAAATTCTTAACCGATACTCCCGATGATTGCATTGCGATGATCTCACTGCCACTGGCAAGGCTGCCCAGGCTAAGTATGCAACCTAGAAGTACTGCCAAAGGCATAAAATCGACCATCATGGCAGGCACCTTTAATACTAGATACTCCATCATTTGAATAATGCCATATGTCCCCTTTCCGATATCACCTAGCTCTCGCACCATGGTGTAAAACAAACTCAGGCTGACCAGAATCAGCAAAACCATTGCACTGCCCTTATGAATATGTAGGGAAAGATAGCGTAGTAAAATCATGCTGCCTCCCTCCAGAAAAATAACGCTGTGTGTGTTCGCCTTTTTAGCAAAACCAGCGTGAGTACCACAAATACCGCATGCACCCACCAGTAATTCAGCCACATAGGAATAGTCTCATTAACCAGAGCTGTCTTGGTTAAGCCCATTAAATTTAAATACACAATAAATACCAGCAGCGATAAACCAACCTTGCCATATCGCCCCTGTCGAGGAGAGATATGAGATAAAGGAACAGCCAGCAAAGCCATAACCAGCAACGATATTGTGGTAGATATTCGCCACCACAGTTCAGCACGATCCTCTAGTGAAGAAGAAAGCAGAATGTCGCTTAAGCTCTTTTCGAAAGGCTTTACTGTACTGCTGATTATTTCTTTTTTCTTGAGTAAAACTCCGTGTTTTTCAAACTCAATGACTCGATAATCTGCTTCACCGGCATTACCCTGATATCTTGTACCCGGACCCATCTCCAGAAATAAATCACCCGTCGTTTCATCAAGCTTGTGACGTCCCTTTTTGGCTGTTTCCATTACATCAGAATCCTTACCCTGTTGCGCAATGACTATATCGTAGACTTCCATACGGTCTTTTGACATCGACTGCATAAAAAACACCTGATCATTATTCCCGCTGATATTAAATTGTCCTACCTTCATTTGCTGAAACTCGTGCACATTTTTCTTATCATCAATAATATGGATCGCGCGCGACTGCATCTCGCCACTTAACCACAAACTACAAACCGCACTGATCAGAAGTACTGGCACTAACAATATAAATACGATTCGATATAAATGACCATATCCAAAACCGCAGGCATGCAACACAACCAGCTCGTGATCTTTATACGCCCGACCAAATGCAAATATAATTCCGAGGAAGAAACCCAGAGGAAGCAACATAGACAAAACTTCCACTGACTGGCCCAGTAAAACCGGGAAAAGTGCCTCAGAGGGGACTTTTCCGGCAGAAATATCTGACAACACTCTACCGAGAGAGTTACTCATCATAATTACGTACAATATCAAGGTTGTAGCAACTGAACTTTTCAGGATTTCAAGAACCAAATAGCGCTGTATAATGGATATCATTGATAGAATATAATTAAGCAGGATTTAAAAAAGCTAAATATTGTGATAAAAACCAAAATCGTTCTGGTTGTTTATTATAACTTATCGTATCTTATATCATTGTATACTTATTGGCAGCCCCGCTTTACTTTCAATAGCACGAGCCGCTTATTCTTAATTGTTACTGGCACATGACTTCCAGACATATGCTCAGACTTAATGTAGTAAAAAATCAGACAGGTTAAAACCCCATGGAATTTAATGTTAAAAGTGGAAACCCAGAAAAACAGCGTACAGCATGCCTCATAATTGCTGTTTCTGAACCACGAAAACTCTCACGCGCCGGAAAAATGATCGACAAGATCAGTGACGGTTATTTATCCACCATCATTCGCCGTGGCGATATGGATGGCAAGCTCGGACAAACCCGAGTTCTGCACAATGTTCCCGGCACCTTAGCCGACCGTGTTCTACTGGTAGGCTGTGGCAAAGAAAAAAATTTAAACGAGGCAACCTATCTAAAAATTCTCGACAGCCTGTCACTGGCGATGGATAACCTGGGCGCAATGGAAGCCCACTCCTATCTGACTGATATTAACATCAAGGGACGAGATATCATCTGGAAAATTCGCCAGACCGTTATCCGCATGGAAAGTAATCGTTATCAATTTGATCAATTGAAAACCGATAAAAAAGCGCCCTCTAAAAATCTTCGCAAGCTGGTGATGAATGTCCCCAGTCGTCGCGACCTGAGTGCAGGCGAAAACGCCATACTACAGGGTAATTCGATCACCTCAGGTGTTAACCTCGCCAAAGACCTGGGCAATCTGCCCGGCAATATCTGCACACCTTCCTATCTGGCCGAACAGGCTTTACGACTGGAAAAATTATTCCCTGCACTGGTAACCGAAATTCTCGACGAAGAGGATATGAAAAAACTTGAAATGGGCTCCCTGCTATCAGTTAGCGCAGGTAGTCGACAACCCGCCAAATTGATCTGTATGGAATACCACGGTAGCGATGTTGACCAAAAACCCATCGTATTAGTTGGAAAAGGGGTCACTTTCGATTCCGGTGGCATCTCTCTCAAGCCCGGTGCGGATATGGATGAAATGAAATACGACATGTGCGGTGCAGCCTCTGTATTAGGCACTATGAATGCAATTGCAGAAATGCAATTACCAATAAATGTGGTTGGAATCATCCCCACCACCGAGAACCTGCCTGATGGCCTGGCAACCAAACCGGGAGACATTGTCACCAGCATGTCTGGACAAACTATCGAAATCCTCAACACTGATGCTGAAGGTCGCCTGATTCTGTGTGATGCACTCACCTATGCTGAGAAATACGACCCTGATGTAGTCATTGATATAGCCACCCTGACAGGAGCCTGTATCGTTGCTTTAGGTCGTGTACCTTCTGCGGTACTCGGCAATCACAGTCCATTAATCAATGACCTGATCAGCGCTGGCAAAAAGATAGAAGACAAACTTTGGGAACTACCCATATGGGATGAATACCAGGATCAGCTAAAGAGCAACTTCGCTGACATCGCCAACATTGGTGGGCGCGATGGTGGCACCATAACTGCCGCATGTTTCCTGTCGCGCTTTGCCAAAAAGTACAAATGGGCGCATCTGGATATTGCAGGAACCGCCTGGACTACTGGAGATAAAAAAGGATCAACAGGAAGACCTGTTCCGTTATTGACCCAATACATTATAGATAGGCTGGATGACTAACGTTTCATGACCCGAATAGACTTTTACCAAATAACCGAATCACGCCTGAGCGAAGACGCTCTGGTGTGCAAGTTATGCCAGAAAGCCTACGCAGCAAAGCAAAAGGTATTGTTGCTCACCAGTAGTGAGCAACATAGCCAGCGACTGGACCAGTTACTCTGGACGCATGATGATGAAAGCTTCATACCTCACGACCAACAGGATGAAGAAGGCTTGCTCACGCCTATTTTGATCAATCACGAGGCTGACCCAAGAGGTGAAAGACAGTTATTAATCAACCTGAGTAATGAAATCCCGCTGTACTTTGCCCAGTTCGAACGCGTACTAGAACTCGTTACTGATGACAACAAAGATCAGGCTCGGTCACGTTACAGTTATTACAAGGAACGCGGCTACCCGCTAAATCACCATACATTATGAGTAAAGAATCACAAATTCCATTGTTGAAAGAACTGATTTCCAGAGAAGATCCGGAAACTGGTTATCTGGAAACTGTCTCATCTGACAACCATCAGATAAAAACTCCTCATAACTCACCCGAGCATTTTGATATTTTCAAACCAGAACCTGTGGATTTGGCAGATCTGGAAAATGATGAGCATCTGGAAGATTTTTCTTCGATTCAGGAATTACTGATTGAGGAAGAAGTGCGCATGATTCTGGATAAGCACATGGAAAAAGCCTACGAAGAAATCATTCGCCTGATTCATCATCAATTAAAAGATTAATCTGAAGCGAATTTGAAAGCGTTTTAGCATTCCAGCATCGAGTATCCAGAAAATATCAAACTTTGCCGCTCTCCACTGCCCTCCCTTAAACCTGTATTCCGCAGTTGACCGCTCGTATTATAGGTTAACTCACTGTTTCGTCGACCATTACAGTCTATATATCTTTTCACACTCCTATGCATCGGCTCAGGCTTCTTCGGCTCAGGCATCCTGCTGCCCTACCTCCTCCCTCCCTGGAGTCGTGCTTCGCTCTATCACCAACATCCATGTAGACGTCCATGCATTCGCCCAAAAACAGCATCCATGCTGAAAACCAAATTGGTGAATCCCGCTACGAGTGAGTCTGTCTATTGTTCAATTGGCAAAAGTTGAAGATAATAAGTTTATTGTAAAGGGGAGTTCTTCGGGGTGGTTGAAGGCCAGTGATGAGGAAATAGTTGAGAAACGGTCTTATGATCGGTTTGAGTGATTTATCGATTTGAGAATATGGAGTATCCAATGAATTTTGAAATGTGGCTAGTGTTCTCTTTAGCTTACCTGGTTACGACCTTATCTCCTGGGCCAAATGTACTACTCGTTTTGAAGAATAGCATTCAGCTTGGCTGGAGATCTGCTTTTATCACTGTGCTCGGCAATTTAAGCTGTCAATTTTTGATTGTGTGCCTGGTCGCCGTTGGTGTCGGCAAACTTATTCAAGAACTACCATTCTGGTTTGAAGCTATGAAGTTAATAGGCTGAGCTTATCTCGTATATCTCGGTATCAAAAGTCTAAGATCTTCCAGTAAATCCGGTTTTTCTGGGGCCATAGAAGATTCCCGCATTGATAAATCCATTAGCAGCTTATTTTTTGAAGCGTTTCTTGTTTCAGCAAGCAATCCTAAAACGTTAATTTTCCTGTCAGCATTTTTGCCACAGTTTTTAGACATTAACTACCCCGCCTTCAAGCAATTTGCGATTATGTTTGTCACAATCAGCGTAATAGTTACAGCTATTCATCTGGGTTACTCATATTCAATCGCCTACTTTGGTAATCGTTTCTCGTTCAGGGACTTTGAACGTAAAACAACTAAGATAACCGGTGGTCTTTTTATCACATTGGGTGGGGGGATTCTTTGTAGTAATCGGACATGACAAACTTTATAAGTTGTATTGAGTTTCGAGCAGTAACTGAAGCTATTGGTTTGCTTTGAGATAAACAATATAAAAGCACTTATGAAAATTTACCTGGATGATTTAAGGCCCTCTCCTGATAGATGGATAGATGCTTATTGGCCTAATGAAGTCATAGAATATCTAAAAACTGGTAGTGTTGAAATTATTAGCCTTGACCATGACTTAGGAGATGACGGAAGGGATACTGTTTATGATGTTGTACTCTGGAATGAAGAGGCCGTTGCAACTAAAGGGCTCAAGGCACCCCAAATTAGAGTGCATAGTGCAGCAATTATCGAGATGCGAGTCTGTCCGTACCCTAAAAAATGGCTTGATTTTCGGGAAGCCGCAGGCCACTCAAATCGGCTGGCTTTTTTTCACCGATCAAAAAAGGGGCTCGCACGCGCACTCGTCAGAAACTAAACAGTAAGGAAAGCAGAGGCGTGTGAACCATAATCCGGGAAGTTAGTAAAAAACGTAGATACCCACACAATCCTTCAATCCACCACAAACAACTTAGCTCCAACCTCCGTTGAAGACTGATGCGCCTCCGCATCGTCCGCCACCTGATAACTCATACCTGGCTTAAGAATAAACGTCCGCCCATCTTCTAACTCGGTATGTAACTCGCCCTCAAGACACAATAAAATATGCCCCTTGCTACACCAGTGATCAGCCAGATAACCCGCCGAATACTCAACCATGCGTACACGAATATCTGCAAATTGCTGGGTTCGCCAATAGGCAATACCGCTTTCTCCCTTATGCTCTGATGGAGGGATTTTTGACCAGTCGGTTGTACCAAAGGGTATAGATTCAAGTTTCATTATACATTTACCTTATAATCCAACTTAGCCTCACCCCCTGTAATCCCCCTAAACCCCCAGTTACATGCAGGGGATTCAAAGATCGTAATCTCAACATCAACAGGTTTAATGCCAACTTCAGATTCAATACGCTCAAATAACAAGTGAATCAAATTCTTCCTGGCTTCTACAGAGCGCCCTTCCATCATTGAAATTTCAATTACTGTATAAGCATCACTTCGACCTTCTGGATAAAAGAAGTCACCTTTATCCATCGGAAAAAACCGATGCGCTCGTTTGTTCTCCGGAAAGGATAAGGCTTCAACCATACACTGGTTAATCACTTCCGAAAGTTGATGCTTAACTGGATTTATATATTTTTTGATTCCATATATTCGAATCATAACTTCTCCGTTTTAATTTAATTCTGTGCAAGTAACGTTTTTAATACATACATCTGTTTATGTAAGTCACCACCAACTACGTCTCCAACACTTTGGTCATTGGACTGTACAGTAAAGCCTGCACTTGATAAACGTTCAACTATTTGTTCGGGCGTTACCTCTGCCACTAACGCCAGTGTTGTCAATGGTGCCGATGATAGTGTTTTTATTGGGGCCACAAAAGGTGCTTCGCCACCAACTTTACCCATCGGAACAAAGCTTAATGCTAATAACAAGGCAAAACCACCCATAAAGACCTGTCCTTTGCGTACTGAAAAATGGCGCTTGAACCCCTTATAGTTAGAAACAATATGTAACCCTGCCCCTATGACCAGAATCCAGCTCAACCATTCATGTACCGTTTTGTTAAGCCCCGAATCCAGATGAAAAAACATCAGAATACCGGTAACAGCAGTAAGCAGGAAAGCACCTGCAGTGATAGGAGTGGCCCATTCGCGTTTAATCTTCATTGTGTTAAATCCTGATTTAAAAATTTTATTCAAAAAAGCAGCCCGCTTCAACGGGCTGCTGAGAAAAATTTCTTATTGCAGTCTAGCGCCTGCACGGGCACCAAAACCCGCACCCACCGGACGACCTGTGTTGCGATCGACCTCCATCTCACGTACCAGTGAGTCATCTACTGTTACGATCTGTACCAGGTAGGTTGTATCATCCTTTACTGTAACCTTGCCGACTTTCAGACGATCATTACCACGCCTGATTAAATGCGCCTGCATCAGGATTTTGGCTTCATCAATAGACAGATCAAGATCTTGCCGCATGAAACGACCTTTTTGGCCTTTTGGACCGTTCTGCTTCATACGCATAGGCATTCCATTGGTCATACCTGACTGATTACAATAACCACGCTGCCCACCCCAATAAGCATTGGCGTTAACAGCAGTAAAACCAACCAGACCTGTAACTAAGGTAATCATTGTGATTTTGGCTATCTTGTTCATTTTTAAATCCTCATGTTTAGTTGATGTCTCTATTTGACGTGATCATTTGAACGCTTTCGTGTGTCTTAGCTATGTCAAAATCAGGCGAGTTTGTAACAGCTAGTGTCACTTTCTACAGTTGACACAATTTGTCACAAAGAATGTTTCAGTACGCGCGGCAATCCACGTAGAATTACCCCCATGGATAATCAGCCTCATATATTAATTGTTGATGATCACCTTGAAATCCGTGAACTTTTACAGCGCTTTCTCACCGATCATAACTACCGAGCTAGCACGGCAGAAAACGGTGCGAGCATGAAAAAGATTCTGGCAGATGCAAATATTGATCTAATCGTACTGGACCTGATGATGCCGGGTGAAGATGGCCTGACACTATGCCGTAACCTGCGTGCTAAATCGAATATCCCGGTGATTATGCTCACTGCTATGGGTGAAGAAACCGACCGTATTATTGGTCTTGAAATGGGCGCAGATGATTATCTGGCGAAACCCTTCAACCCGCGTGAATTACTGGCACGAATTAAGGCAGTGCTACGACGCAGCGATAGTGTATCGACTCACTCTCCTCAACAAACACCCGAGCAATTACGTTTTTTAGGCTGGACCCTGCTACCCGGCTCACGTGAATTAATCGACCCTGATCAAATTCTGGTGCCCTTAAGTACCGCTGAATTTGCGCTGCTGATGGCTTTTGTAGTACGTCCCGGCCGCGTACTTAATCGTGATCAGTTACTCGATCTTGCGCGTGGCAGAGATACACATGCATTTGATCGTGCGATTGACACGCTGGTCAGCCGACTGCGTCGTAAGCTGGGCGACGATCCAAGAACCCCGCAAATTATCAAAACCATCCGTGGTGATGGCTATATGTTTGCTGTTGAAGTAGAGACAGATAATGCGCCTTTGGCCTGATACCCTCGCGGCACGAATACTGGCATTACTGCTGGGCATGACGCTATTACTGGTTGTGATCAGCGCCATCATTTTGCAGGATGCTCGAATTGAAGTCTTTGATGAACGCAATCGTGTGCATCTGATGGATAAAATCACGACCCTGGTACGTTTATTAAACCATGCGGACCAGCAACAGCGCCTGAGCATTATCGAGCAGGTGAAGGATGAAGGTGACATAATTTCATTGACCGCTCAACCCAAGGTGACAACCCCCTTGATGAATCCGCGAGCTTTCAAACTCAATGAAAGACTCAGACGCATGCTGCATTTACGCAACCCAGCATCGATACGCATTAACCATTTTCGCGATATGCCCACGCCACATATGAGACGTGATCCAAATACCATGCAATCATCTCGCCTGGATAATTATGATACTAAGTTGCTGGATATATCTATCCGCCTTAAGGATGGTATATGGCTTAATATGCAAAGCAAAAGACTTGAGCCTCCGCCCCCATGGGCTAGTAAGACACTTCAATTGCTGGCGCTACTGCTGGTATTCATTTTTATCAGCGGTTTAATCATCGCCAAACTGATGGCCAGGCCGATGGCGAAGCTGGCAGATGCAGCCGACCAGTTCGGCCTGGGACAGGCTCAGGAGCCTTTAGCTGAATCCGGCCCACGTGAAGTTAGAAAGACTATCCACGCCTTTAATCGTATGCAGCAACGCCTGCATAAACAGATTACGGACCGGTCATTGATGCTGGCGGCGGTATCACATGATCTACGTACCCCGGTTACCACTCTGAGGTTACGTGCCGAATACATAGAAGACAGCGAAATGCGTGAAAAAACTCTGGCTACGCTGAGTGAAATGGAAGCAATATTGAGCGCCACGCTGAGCTTCTCTCGTGATGAAGCCGCCGATGAAAAGGCTCGCGCCACAGACCTTGCGGCGTTGATACAGTCTCTGGTCGATGATCACGTTGACCTCGGTGGAGAGGTAAAGTATTCCGGCCCTGACAAACTGACCTTTACCTGTAGACCCATCGCCTTAAAACGCGCACTGAATAACCTGATCGACAATGCGCTCAAGTACGCTGGCGCGACAAGCGTGACATTAATTGCACAGCATCACTCGGTAGAAATTCATATCGATGACAATGGACCGGGAGTCCCTGAAGAAAGTCGGGAAGAGTTATTCACACCTTTTTTTCGACTGGAAACATCACGTAATCGAGGCACCGGAGGCACAGGTCTGGGTCTTGCTGTAGCCAGATCAATCGTACTGGCGCACGGCGGTGAACTGAAACTGGAAAATCTTGCCGCAGGAGGTCTACGCGCGAAAGTTAAATTACCCAGATAATACTTAGCAATTTTGCTAACACTTATCCTACTCCAAACCAGAAATTATTATCTTTCAACAAAAACTCCTCATAGGGAACGTAATGCGAACCATCGCAGGAAAAATTCAACCCCACTTTGCCATTGACGACATTCAATGAAGCCGAGCGTAGATAAATCGTTTCATCAGCGAAGCGGAGCTTTTTAAACTGTGTAAACACTTCGGGGATTTTATCTTCACTAACGGTGGCCCGCTCAAAGTAATCGCATTTGGGAAATGCCAGGCACAGGCTGGCATTGGTTAACTCATCAATATTTAGAATCTGATAGTCATAGGGATTGTCCACCAGCCATACCGTGGCACGGCTACTGGAAAAGTGAAACTTTGCGTGAAATACGCCATGTGCAATCATCAACTCCTGCATCAATGACATGACATCATCAATCTTCTCATCCATTGCACTCAACACACGTTGCTGCGCAAACAACCCGCCTCGAATCGCAGGATCGCCTTTCATCTGCTGCCAGCCTTTACGATCCAGATTCAACGATGCGGTATTGGGTAATTCACGCAAGTCAAAATCCGCGCCCAGAAAGCCAATGGTATAGCCATCCTGATCCACAATAGTTTGTACCGAGGTTAATGAAGGTCGCTTGCGGTTACGGCTGATATAAGCCTCGGACAAATAGAAATGATCCCCTTTGAGTGCTCTTTGCATATAAGGCCGTGCCGCTCGATCACGACCGCGTTGTTCCTCTTTTCTATGACCTCGTGCCACAGTCGCGGTAACCTGGTGCGCAGTATGGTCCAGCACCCAGAGGTATTTACACAGGCTGGATTTGTGAACATGTTCATCCAGCAAGTCATCCAGCGCCCTGGAGTCATGCATGACAGAGGCACACTTCTGCGCTAGTACATGCATATTGTCATATAGAAATTCTTTCAGGACCTGGCGTTGTTTTTCGACCTGAACAAGGATGGAAGTACTCATATAAGGCGCAATTCAATATTAATAATCGCCTTATGATAGCAAGCAACAGTGATTTCTGTGTCATATTTTCATCTGCCGAAGCAGAAGCTATCTACATGCCTCTTAACGCATGTATAATTGATGACTTTGATTGAACACAGACTTAAGATATCCAATGGAAAAAACCTACGACCCGCATGCAATAGAACAGGAATGGTATAAACGCTGGGAGCAGAATGCCTATTTTTCACCTAAGGATGGGCGAGCTGATGACCAGCAATCCAGCTATTGCATCATGATTCCACCGCCCAATGTGACCGGTAGCCTGCATATGGGCCATGGCTTCAATAATGCGATCATGGATAGCCTGATCCGTTACCATCGTATGAAGGGTGATAAAACCCTGTGGCAACCAGGTAGTGATCATGCCGGCATTGCGACCCAGATGGTGGTAGAACGTCAACTGGAAGCTGAGGGTCTGTCACGCCACGACCTCGGCCGCGATAAATTCATCGAACGAATCTGGGAGTGGAAGCAACAATCAGGTGGCAACATTACTACTCAGTTGCGTCGCCTGGGCTCATCGCTGGACTGGCCGCATGAACGTTTCACCATGGATGATGGACTATCCGATGCGGTGCAGGAAGTTTTTGTGCGTCTTTACGAAGAAGGCCTGATCTATCGCGGCAAACGTCTGGTTAACTGGGATACCAAATTCCATACTGCAGTTTCTGACCTGGAAGTACTTTCAGAAGAAGAAAACGGTTCCATGTGGCACCTGCGCTATCCGCTGAGTAATCAGCAGGGCCATCTGGTTGTTGCCACAACTCGTCCTGAAACCATGCTGGGCGACTGTGCTATTGCTATCGCACCCGGTGATGAGCGCTATATGCATCTGGTTGGTCAGACTGTCGAGTTACCGCTTACCGGTCGTCATATTCCCATTATTATCGATGAACATGTGGATGCCGAATTCGGCACCGGTTGTGTAAAAATCACTCCAGCACATGACTTCAACGATTACGAAGTCTGGACCCGTCACAATAAGGAAATCACTATCCAGAATCAGCCACATGGTGGCCTGATTAACATCTTTACCATCGATGCTGCGATTCGTGAGAATACCGATGAAGAAGATGGTTTAATTCCTGCTGCCTATATCGGTATGGATCGCTACGATGCACGTAAAAAGATTGTTGCTGACCTGCAGGCGCTAGATTTAATCGAAAAGATTGAGCCTCATAAACTCATGGTACCGCGTGGAGATCGATCAGGCACCGTGATCGAACCCTTCCTCACTGATCAGTGGTATGTAAAAGCTGGCCCTCTGGCAAAACCTGCCATCGAAGCGGTAGAAAATGGATCAATCAGGTTTGTTCCCGATAACTGGAAAAACACCTATTACGAGTGGATGAACAATATCCAGGACTGGTGTATCAGTCGTCAGATCTGGTGGGGACATAGAATCCCGGCCTGGTACGATGATGAAGGCAATGTTTATGTTGGCCGTAATGAAGAAGATATTCGTCAAAAACACAGCATTCCCGCTGAAGTTAAGTTATGCCAGGATGAAGATGTGCTGGATACCTGGTTCTCCTCTGCGCTCTGGCCCTTTTCAACATTGGGCTGGCCTGAAGATACACAGCGCCTGAAAGATTTTTATCCTACACAGGTTCTGGTAACCGGTTTCGATATTATATTTTTCTGGGTCGCGCGCATGATTATGTTCGGGCTCAAGTTCATGGATGGCCAGGTGCCTTTCCACGAAGTTTATGTACATGGATTAGTGCGCGACTCACATGGGCACAAGATGTCCAAATCCAAAGGTAATGTGCTAGATCCTATTGATCTGATCGATGGCATAGACCTCGAATCACTGGTTAGCAAACGCACTAGCGGTATGATGCAGCCGCAGTTAGCCAAAAAGATTGAAAAGCAGACGCGCCAGGATTTTCCTGACGGTATTCAGAGTTATGGCACTGATGCACTACGCTTCACATTCACCGCGCTGGCCTCTACCGGGCGTGATGTGAAGTTTGATATGGGTCGTATCGAGGGTTACCGCAACTTCTGCAACAAGATCTGGAATGCAACGCGTTATGTATTACAGAATTCCGAAGATCAACTGGACGAAGGTGAGATCGAGCTTTCTCTGGCAGATCGCTGGATAGTCTCACGCCTGCAACAGGTGAGTGGCGAGGTGTCGCGCCATATCGAAGCCTATCGTTTTGATCTGGCCTCAAAAGAACTGTATGAATTCATCTGGAACGATTACTGCGACTGGTATATCGAGTTATCCAAGCCCGTGATTTATTCAGATACCGCAACTGCCGAGCAAAAACGTGCAGCGCGTAAGACGCTGATACAGGTACTGGAATCCATACTCAGATTACTACACCCGATCATGCCGTTTATTACCGAAGAGCTATGGCAGAAAGTTGCGCCACTGGCAGGGCAAAGTGGTAGCACAATCATGCTGCAAAGTTATCCGCAGCGTGATGAGTCCTTAATTGATGCTAGCTCAATCGAGGAACTGGACTGGGTTAAATCTTTCATCATGGGCATACGCTCGATCCGTTCAGATAGTGACATCAAACCAGGCAAACCATTACCCGTGTTACTTCAGAATGGATCGGAACTTGATCGAACGCGCTTAAATAGCAATCAGTCCTTCCTGATATCACTGGCAAAACTCGAATCCATTACCTGGCTAAAAGCTGGAGAAAATACGCCAGAGTCAGCAACTGCTCTGGTTGGAGATATGAGCTTATTGATTCCGCTAGCAGGTCTCATCGACAAACAGGCTGAGCTTGATCGCCTGGATAAGAACATGCAAAAACTGCAAGGCGAAATCTCGCGAATAAGCGGCAAGCTAGCTAATGCCAGCTTTGTTGATCGAGCTCCCGAAGCGGTGGTCAATAAAGAGCGCGAAAAACTGGCGGAGAATGAATCAGCTCTAGCCAGCTTGCAGACCCAGGCCGATAAGATTAAGGCGCTATAAAACGATGTTAGATCGCGAACAACAGATCATTCAATCTCACGCGGGGGTCATCGTACAGGTAGTACAATGCATCGGCAATCCGCAACTAGTACCGCAGGTAGAAGAAATTCTAAAGGTCAGCGAGCAAAATGGCTGGAATGATCTGGTGGCAGTGATCCGGCGCATTATCAAAGGTGAGCGTGACGTTAGCCTGCTAAATGGCCTGGACGAAGAGGATAGCACCATAGCAGCCGCTATTCTTCAGGGCATTCAAAACCCCGCCACCCTGCCCGACCCAAATAAACCGGCCGATGCCAGCATGGCTGCTCCAGGGATAGCACATATGGTGCATGAGGCTGCAACTGGAAACGCGCAGGCATTACAGGTCATCAGCCAGATGGCTGAACAAATGTCTCATGCTGGAGGGGATATGCAACAACTTAGCGCTATCATCCGCAAGATGATCAACGGCGAGCGCGACCCGAAAGTACTGGCCAAAGGCATGGGAATACAGGGCCGCCAGCTGGTCGATTCGATACTCGAAGAACTATACAAATTGTCCACTCATTGATGAGCGATCATCCATTTGAACAACTCACTCCCGACTTCATCATGGACGCGATTGAAGCCCAGGGCTATCTATGCGATGGTCGTTATCTAACGCTCAACAGTTACGAAAACCGCGTCTACCAGATAGGCATAGAGGATAGTGTTCCCGTTATCGCCAAGTTTTATCGGCCACAGCGGTGGACTCGTGAACAGATTCTGGAAGAGCATGAATTCTGTTTTGAACTCGCTGAACAGGAACTCCCGGTAGTTTTACCTCTTCGTAATCAGCAGGATAATTCTTTGTTGCATTATGAGGGCTTTGACATAGCCCTGTTCGAGCGCAAGGGTGGACGCTCACCGGAACTGGATTACAAAGATAACCTGACTATTCTGGGTCGCTTACTGGCACGCATACATGCAATAGGTAGCAGAGCTAAATATCAGTTACGTCCCACTATTGATATTCAAAGTTATGCGGTAGAAAGCATGCAGTTTATCCTGCAAAACTTCATACCTATGGAGCTTGAAACCGCCTATCGAACCTTGTGCGATGATCTTATACCCACTATGCAGCAAAGAATTAAGGAAGCCGGCACAGTGGCTTCGATCAGGGTGCATGGGGACTGTCACGCTGGCAATATGTTATGGCGTGATGACGCACCTCACTTTGTGGACTTTGATGACTCGCGTATGGCCCCGGCTATTCAGGATATCTGGATGCTGCTTTCTGGAGACATTGACCAGCAAGGCCAGCAAATGCGAAAAATACTCGATGGCTATCACGAGTTTAATGATTTCAATTTCGCCGAATTAAAATTAATTGAGGTATTTCGCACCCTACGCATCATGTATTACAGCGCATGGCTCGCCAGGCGCTGGAATGACCCTGCTTTTCCGCATAGTTTTCCCTGGTTTAATACCTCACGTTACTGGGAGCAACACATCCTCGAATTACGCGAACAACTCGCTGCCCTGCAACAACCTTCTATACAACCGGCATATGAATGAGTGGTTTGTCTATATATTACGTTGCTCCGATGACAGTCTTTATACAGGTATCACCATAGAACTGGAAAGACGTCTCGCAGAACACAATGATATAAACAAAAAGCTGGGCGCTCGCTATACCCGTTCTCGCCAGCCAGTAACACTGGCATACTATGAAACTTACGAATCACGCTCACAGGCAAGCAAACGCGAAGCTGAAATCAAACGGCTCACACGTCAACAAAAACTGTTGCTGTTAGCACCATCTAAAACCCCACCACAAGCCACTTAGGTCAAAACAGTCCATAAATAACTATTGATATTGATAACCATTGTGTTATTAATGATTGAAAACTCGCTATAAGGAGAAGGATCATGAAAATAATTACCGCAATCGATTTTTCCGATATCACACCTCGCTTACTGGAGCAAACCACTGCTCTGGCAAAGGCCTTAAATGCCGATCTTTTCCTGATTCATGTTGCAGAACCCAACCCGGACCATATTGCTTACGATTACGACCCGGCAACCGTGTACACCGTCGACTCAGCAGAAGTTCGTAGCAGCATTGCAGCGCGTTTTCAGCAGGAGCACAAAACCTTACAGGAGTATGCTGAAGACATGCGTGAGCAGGGTATAAACTGTACCGCCCTGATGATTCAGGGGATCACGGTTGAATTATTACTCAAGGAAGCAGAGCGACTAGAAGCAGACTTCATCATTGCAGGTACCCATGGCAAAGGCCTGATCAGTCAATTATTACTAGGTAGCATCAGTGAACAACTGATTAAACAGACGACTATCCCTATACATCTGGTACCAGCCAAAAAATCCTGACACCATCTCCCTGTCTGATTGTAAGACCATATATTATTTCCGACCGAGTGAAATGTCAGGAACTTATTCTTGAATGATCACTCAAAAAAGGTCAGTAAAAAATATATTATGACCATTGGAGATAAATTATGGCCCTGACTTCGCTCATCACTGGACTCAACCAGTTGCTCGCTCGTTTACAATCCCCCCTGTTACTCATATTCCGACTCTACGTATCCTATGTATTTTTCTTATCCGGGTATCAGAAGATCACTAACTGGGAAACAACCCTGACACTTTTTGAGTACGAATATGCGGTCCCCTTGCTGCCTTATCAGTTGGCGGCCTATATGGCTACAGCCGGTGAATTGTTACTACCTGTAGTCCTTACTCTGGGGTTTGGCACCAGACTTTTTGCTATAGCGCTTTCCGTATTAAATGTGATGGCGGTAGTCTCTTATTACGAAGCCCTGGCCAAGGTCGGTCAGGTCACGCCACATATATTCTGGGGAGCCTGCCTGATGACAAATATTGCATTTGGCGCCGGATTTTTCTCAGTAGACCACTGGTTAAAATCAACAAACAACAGATGATTTCAAGGCATAAAAAAGGCTGGATGATCCAGCCTTTTTATTACCCAGTTATCTGGAGCCTGATCTTAGTTGGTTAATCAGACCCAATCCGTATTCAGAAATTAAGGAACCCTGTAATTATCCTGCGTAAAAAGATCGACACCGCATTGCAGGTTTTCAATATACTTAAAAAATTCCCCTATCGCTCTACCGCGCATCATTCTTCCATGTTGTGGAACAATCATACTGATGTCAAGTTGGCGCACCATATTTACCCAGAATCGGCACACCTTGTTACTATTCAAATAGCGCTTATGAAAACCATCCATATACGGCATGATTTCAGCTAGTTTATCTACAGGCTTATCAAGATCCGCTTCCGGACACAGGTTGGCACCCATGTCACCCGAAAATAGAATCTTACTGATAGGGTCATAAAACTGAAAATTACCTTCAGCATGCAGGAAATGAGCTGGTAAGGCTTTTAAAGTAAACGACCCTAGTTGTAGATTCATTCCCTGATCAGGCATAGCGATGGTTCTACCGGTAATCTTACCTGGGCGAGTAAAATGAGGGATGAAACGTTCCCAGAGCTGGGGAACCACTACTTTGGCATCAGTACCAATCAACCATTTATTCAATGAAGCAACAATATCGGGATCCTGATGGGATGCAATGACGTAATCCAGACTTTTTACATTCATATACTCGCTTATCGCCATAAATAAGCGGGTATAGGTTAATTCACCACCAGGGTCTATCAGCGCCGCATGATGATGATCAAACACCAGAAACTGGTTAGCCTGAACAGCTTCACCACCAGTTACCAGATCACGGAAGGCGAGGCAGACATGCTCTCCATTATTGTATAATTCCATCAGAAACCTCTTGATAGTGATTTAGAGTGTATAAATCGTGTTAAATGTATGATTACTTCACATCCGTTATTATAAACAAAAATCAGCTGGGGTGTAGCCAGCAATAGTGATAACTTTCTCATATACATATCCTTAAGCTTGATAATAGTCAAATAGATGAATCTAAAGCCGAATGACTCTATACTAGAATGCACAAAAAGAGAACAAATTGTATGCAACTGCACACCTTATTCAAACTAATGACTGTCGCCTCGATTGTACATTTAAGCGCTTGTAACGGCTTTTTTGAAGGGGTCAGAAGTGTTACTTACCCGCCTGATTTTAATTATATTTCACAACAAAAGCTGACCGATACTATGCAGCAGTTTGCACTGTATAGCACCCTGCTGGAGAATAATCTAAAAGATCCATCGACTATTACCGAAGAACAACGTCAGTCCTCCATCAGCATACTGCACAAAATGGAGGCTTTAAGTCTAAAACTTGGCACTGAAACGCTCAGCTCCAATCATGACATTGTTTCCTTTAATATCGACAAGTTTAGACAAAATATCCAGGATGCCCGTACAGGCCTTATGCAGGATCCACCCAACTACTACCGAGCAGGTGCAGTCTCTGCCTATTGTCTTAATTGCCACTCAACCACTAAGCAATAGAATCATTCTAAGCAGTACTGACTAACACTCTGCCCCGGTAGCACATAATACCCCTGAAACCACTATGGAGTATGCCCCCTATATATTTTCTGCATCAAATTGACGCATATGATAAAACTAATGATCTAGAACAATATATACTTATACAACGTATACTATATAAGCATTATTACGGAAATATCATAAAAATGTCATAGCATCTGATCAACATCCAGATGACAAAACTGGAGAATAAAGAATGCCTTTTGAAAACTCACCCAGATTTATTAGCAATCTGACCCGTAATACTCTGGCACTGATAATGGCGGGAGGCCGTGGATCCAGGCTTAAGGATCTCACTGCCTGGCGATCAAAACCTGCGGTACCGTTCGGCGGTAAATTTCGCATCATTGATTTTCCTTTATCTAATTGTATCAATTCAGGTATCCGAAAAATCGGTGTTTTAACTCAGTATAAGGCTCATTCATTGATACAGCATATTCAGCGTGGCTGGGGAATGTTTCGCGGAGAATTAGGTGAATTTGTCGAGTTACTACCTGCTCAACAACGCATTGAAGAAAGCTGGTATTCAGGAACTGCTGATTCTATCTATCAAAACCTGGATATCATCAGAGTCCATAACCCACGATTCGTTTTAGTATTGGCTGGTGATCATATCTACAAAATGGATTATGGTGCCATGCTGGCTCAACATGTGGAAACTGAGGCCAATGTGACCGTTGGCTGCATTGAGGTCTCGGTTGAAAAAGCACGCGAATACGGCGTAATGGAAATCAGTGATGACTATCGTATTAAAAAATTTATTGAAAAGCCTGAAAACCCACCGTTAATGCCTGGCAAAGACAATATATCCCTATGCTCTATGGGGATTTATGTATTTAACACCGAGTACTTATATAAATTGCTGATCGAGGACCATGAACTGAAACAATCTAGTCATGATTTCGGCAAGAACATTATCCCCTGCGCAATTCAAAAACATAATGTTTACGCCTACCCATTTCGCGATATAAAAACCGGTGCGCAATCATACTGGAGGGATGTTGGGACGGTAGATGCGTTCTGGGAAACCAATCTGGAATTAATCGGCATCACTCCCGAATTGAACCTGTATGACAAGAATTGGCCAATATGGACCTATCAGGAGCAACTGCCACCGGCAAAATTCATCTTTGATGATGATGACCGTCGAGGCATAGCAGTCGATTCACTGGTTTCCGGTGGCTGTATTATTTCTGGCTCAACTATAAGGAATTCACTTTTATTTTCCAACGTTTATGTCGACAACTATAGCGCTCTTGACCACAGTGTCGTGTTACCGGAAGCGACAATCGGCAAAAACTGTAAGATATCACATGCAATAATTGATCGTGGTTGCAGAATTCCCGACAATGTGCAAATAGGGCTAAATTATGAAGAAGACAAAAAACATTATTATGTCTCACCTAATGGTATCGTTCTGGTAACAGCGGAAATGCTTGGCAATAAATTGCACCATGTGATGTGAGTAGTATTCATTGGAAACATTATTCAAAAAATACATTAATTCCCTGCTGCTATATGCCTCATTTTATGGTGTGATATACCCCATATTGCAGATGCACTGACTCAAATAATGAATTCACTGAAAAACTCTATTTTTAACGGACGTAGCGCCGGTATTTTACTTCATCCTACTTCTTTGCCTGGAAAACAGTGGCAAGGTGATATCGGACAACCCGCTCGAAACTTTATCAACTTTATGGCGGATGCCGGGCTTACGGTTTGGCAAATGCTACCGCTGGGGCCAACCCATTTAGATCGCTCTCCCTATCAATGCTTATCAAGCCATGCTGGTAACCCTCAAATTATCAATCTAGACTGGCTAAAACATCATGGCTGGCTAGATCAGGCAGACATTGAGCAGCATCAAAAAGACCATACATTAATCCCCATACTAGATAAAGCCAGCGACAACTTTTATCACAACGCTGACCAGCATTGGCAACAAAAACAACGGCAGTTTATACAGCAATCCTCATCATGGTTGCCGGATTTTTCTCTTTATTTATCCCTCAAGCTCACGCATCAAAACCTGTCATGGGAATACTGGCCACCCAAATATCGTGACCGTAATCCCCAGGCATTAGCTGAGGCGCGAGAGACACATGCAGAGCGCATAAAAATCATTGAATTCGTGCAATTCGTTTTTTTTGAGCAGTGGCATGAATTACGCGATTACGCAAGAAAACGCAGTATAAAACTATTTGGTGACATGCCAATCTACGTCTCTATGGACAGCGCCGATGTGTGGGCGCAACGTGAAAACTTTCAGATCAACAAAAAAGGATTTTGCACACAGGTAGCGGGTGTACCACCCGACGCCTTCACCGCCGATGGTCAGCTCTGGGGTAACCCTCTTTACAACTGGTCTGCCATGCAGGAAAACAACTTTAGCTGGTGGGTGCATCGTTTTCAAACGCAGCTGGATCTGTTTGATTATATACGCATTGATCACTTTCGAGCTCTGCAAGCCTGCTGGCAAATCCCTGCTGAAGCCGAAACTGCAGCCGAAGGGAAGTGGGTAGAATCACCTGGTGAGGCACTACTCGACAAACTGCACCAGTATTTCGACCCCTTACCTATAATCGCCGAAGATCTGGGATTAATTACTCAGGAAGTTACCGCTCTGAGAGATCAGTTTATGCTACCCGGCATGGCGGTATTACAATTTGCATTCGATGGTGCCAACGACAATTTTTATCTGCCGCACAATCATCAAAGGAATAGTGTGGTGTACACAGGCACTCATGACAACGACACCACTCTGGGCTGGTATCAGAAAATGCCGCAACACTCAAAACAGCAACTACACGATTATATCGGAGTTCCTGCTCATCCGCCGCTTGATATGCCCTGGGTACTCAATCGAATGGCTTTGGCATCTGTCGCAGATCTCGCCATCATACCGATGCAGGATATATTGTCTCTCGACTCGAATCATCGCATGAATACGCCCGGTACCACAATCGGCAACTGGCAGTGGCGATTCGAGTGGGATCAAATGTGGCCTAGCCTGGCCAGTGATTTGAGAAAATTGATTCAGCTTTATGGACGGCTTTAAGATCTGCTGTGAACAAAAAAGATGCTTGAAATTGACAAACTTGCTATAGAGTTGCAACAAAAGATATCCCAGCAAGATGACAATACACAGTTGTGGATTGGTATAACCGGTGCACCGGGCAGTGGCAAGAGCACTCTGGCATACGATTTAAAAAACCTGCTCGGCAAGCTATTAATCGTCATCCCAATGGATGGATACCACTATTACTGCAGCGAGTTAGACAAAATGAAGGATGCGCAAAAAGCGCACAGCCGCAGAGGTGCGCCATTTACCTTCAATTCCGCAAAGTTTGTAAATGACCTGATAAAAGCCCGAGCCACTGGCGCAGGGTCTTTCCCTGGTTTCGATCATAGTGTAGGCGATCCTGTTGAAAATGAGATAACACTATCCCGCTCTCATAAGATCGTTCTGGTTGAAGGAAATTATCTACTACTGGATAGCGATCCCTGGTGCCAATTACGCGAAAAGGTATTCGATGAAACCTGGTATCTGGATGTTCCGTTGCAGGAATGTATTCAACGCCTCTGCAATCGACACGTCGAGGTAGGCCTGAGCGAAGAACAAGCCAAACATCAAGTAGCGAGCAATGATGCTATCAACGCAGAACTAATTAGCAGCGTATCCCCAAAAAATGCTGACAAAATCATTCGGTTCACCAATTAGCTCTGCATTTTATATCAACAATAGAAATATACTTATACATTTTCTTAATATAACATCCATTATTAAACTATACAGTGAGTTATTAACCCCTATATAAGATGGCGCTAGATAAACAGGGCAATATCTTGCTATTAAATCAAAAAGCCTGTCAGGTGCCAGATCGGCATGAAAAGGATGCCTGGGAAAAACTGGTTTGAAAACTTCGTGCCTGAACAGGTTATGGTCAGGGTTACTTTATTAGTAAGCCACTAAATGCTGAGCAATTAACTGAATTATTAAAGCAGAAACATCCACCCACCTAAAGTTCAAATAAAAGCAATTCTAAACTGCATATTCAATTCTAACTCTTTGCTCCACTGTCACCGCTCCAGTTTTAAATCCACAATAGATAGCCCGTTTCAAGCGAATGGCTGAGTAATTTGTGGTAAGGATACATCCTGATTTTATAATGGTTTAACCCGGGGTTAGAGGGTCGTAGATCCAGAGTAAAGATATGATCAATACCTTCTTTACCCTGATATTTAAGATAATGCTTTTCTTTTACCGCCAAAAATCCTTTACCGTTCTTTGTTGATCCTACTACACACTCTACCTGCACATCTTCTGGAGATAAGACATCTAGATAGGCACTAATTTTAATATGTAGCGTTTCATTTGTAGTGATATATACCCTGGAGTCGTCAACGCGTTGAAATCTTATATTATGCCAGTTAGCATGAATTTTCTTTTTCCATGCTGCAAGCTCAATAGCTCCTGCACAATTATCTGCCAGCATTATTTGCGATTGTCGCTTGGCTGGGGCATACATTTTTTTTACATAGTCCATTACCATGCGTGAGGAGTTAAAGCGTGGTATACAGGACTTCATTGATCCCTTGGAAAGCTTTACCCAATACTTTGAATAGCCCTGCTTGCCTCGATTGTAAAAAATAGGAATGACTTCATGCTCCAGGATATCTAGTAGATCATTGGCTTCTTCTCGATCACGGGTTTCATCATCAGAATGAACTCCATGTGGTGAAACAGCCCAACCATTCTTTCCGTCATACCCTTCCCCCCACCAACCATCTAAAACACTTAAATTAAGAACACCATTCATCGCCGCTTTTTCACCTGAGGTGCCACTAGCTTCGAGAGGGTATTGTGGCGTGTTAACCCATACGTCCACACCTGTCACCAGGCTACGTGCCATTGACATATTATAATCTTCAAGCAGGATAATCTTGCCCTGAAACTCGGGCCGATGTGCATAGTTATGAATGGTACGAATCAAGTCCTGTCCTGGCTGGTCACTGGGATGGGCTTTGCCTGCAAACACTAACATCACTGGTTTTTCCGGATTATTTAGCAGGCGTGCTAACCGTCCTGGATCCTTAAATAGCAATGTGGCTCTTTTATAGGTAGCAAAGCGTCGTGCAAAACCAAGAACAAGCACATCGGCTTCAGGTTTATTGATAATTTGTGTTATGCGTTTTATCAACGCTTCATTGGCATTATTTCTTACATAACGTTTTAAGGTAGAACGATGTATATTTTCCAGCATTTGGGTCTTAAGTTCCTGACGCAAGCTCCAGAATCGATGATCAGGTATGTCATCGATACATCTCCAGTATTTTTTATTCAGTAACTTATTACGCCATTCACGGAATCGCATATCAAACAGGTTTACCCATTCGCGAGCCAGGAACGTGGGCACGTGTACGCCATTAGTCACATAGGTGATTGGATTTTCATGCGCTGGGATCTGTTCCCAAATGTAAGATTCCATCTCTGAAGCGACACCACCATGGATTCGGCTAACCCCATTATGAAAGCGCGAACCACGTAGCGCCAATGAGGTCATATTGAAGCTATGCGGCGCATTTGGAGAAGACCCAAGTTTCATAAAGGTTGGAAAATCAATACCCAGATTTCCCGCACATAATTCGAAAGATTCTTTCATCAACCCTTCATCAAACATGTCATGACCAGCGGAGACCGGGGTATGGGTGGTAAACACATTTCCCGACGCTACCATCTCGAGTGCCGCATCAAATTGCATTCCAGCAGCAACCAGCTCACGACAACGTTCCAGTATCAAAAATGCTGCGTGCCCTTCATTAATATGCCATACCGTTGGTTTTAGGCCTAACTTACGGATTAGTCTCACACCACCGATGCCCAGCACAACTTCCTGTTGTAAACGCATCACACGATCTCCACCGTATAGCTGAAAGGTTATCTCACGATCTGCCTCGCTATTTTCTTTTAAATTACTGTCCAGCAGGTACATTCGAGTATGCCCAGCCTGGGTTTGCCAGACATTCAGTTGTACAATACGTCCTGGAAATCGAATTTTAATGGTTATCTCGTTACCTGCCGCATCTCGCGCTTTTTCAATTGGCAATTCACTAAAACTGGTAACAGGATAGCTGGCTATCTGATTTCCATAGCCATCAATGTGTTGAGTAAAATAGCCCTGCCTGTAAAGCAGGCCAATAGCCACGAACGGCACACCCAGATCGCTTACAGCTTTGCAATGATCTCCAGCCAGAATACCTAATCCACCTGAGTAGATTGGGAAACTCTCATGTAATCCGAATTCAGTACAAAAATAGGCGATTAAATCGTTATCTGCATCCAGATACCCATCAATTTCATCATGAGTTATCTTCTTCAGGTAGCTATTATAGGCTGACATGACACGGTTATATTCTTCCATGAATACATTGTCTTTAGCCGCATCATCCAGTGTCTTCTGCGAGATACGCCGTAAAAACACCTTCGGTTTATGTTCACAACGATCCCAAAGATTTAAATCAAGTCGGTAAAACAGACCGCGAACATTGCGATCCCAGCTGTATAGGAGATTATTAGCCAGCTCCTTCAGGCCAGATAGTTTTTCAGGAATAATGGGGCGTACTTCAAGATCAAAGATTGTTGGTTTCATCGTCTTTATCGTTTTAGTTTGAAGTTCCACATAAATCATAGCATCGGATTGGGCTATCGACCATGTTTAAACTCAATTGAACTATGCTAAAGCGACAGAGGATGTTTTATTGCAGGGACAGCAAAATCTGCACACAAAGTACAGAGAAAAACCTTTCGGATTCATCCCTGAATCCGATGAGGTGTAAGAGAAGTTCAGGCTATTAGTCGGCCTGTCGACGCAGGAATGCCGGGATTTCCAGATATTCCATGCTTTCCTTATCCATTGGTACTTCGACAGAATCGCCCACAACTTTCTTGCTGGTACGCATGACAGTAGGTTGATCCAGCTTGGCGTAATCAACTTCACCGGTGCGCTCTCTCTTAATAGTAGCAACCTCAGGAATCGGCTGCACTTCTTCCTTCTTCTTACCCAGCCCAGTGGCAACCAGAGTTACACGTAGCTCACCTGACGCCATATCAGAGTCGATTACCGTACCAACAACCACGGTGGCATCGTCTGAAGCCATAGCAGTGATCGTATTACCCACATCGTCCAGCTCACCAATCGATAGATCGAGACCAGCAGTGATATTCACCAGAATACCCTGTGCACCAGAGATATTGATATCTTCCAGTAATGGCGATGCAACGGCCTTTTCAGCTGCTTCTTTGGCACGGTTTTCACCAGTAGCTGTGCCTGAACCCATCATTGCCATACCCATTTCTGACATAACGGTACGTACGTCAGCAAAGTCAACATTGATTAAGCCAGGGCAAGTAATCAATTCAGCAATACCCTGTACTGCGCCACGTAATACATCATTGGCGGTCTTAAACACTTCCAGAACCGAGGTTTGCTTACCAAGTACCGGTAATAACTTTTCATTTGGAATAGTAATCAGCGAATCCACCATGCTGGATAATTCCTTGATACCCTGTTCAGCCAGCGTCATGCGCTTGGCACGTTCAAAACCAAACGGCTTGGTAACCACTGCTACGGTTAAAATGCCCATTTCCTTAGCGATTTGTGCAATAACGGGCGCGGCTCCAGTACCAGTACCGCCACCCATACCTGCAGTGATAAATAACATATCACTACCAGAAATCGCTTCCTGAATTCTTTCGCGATCTTCCATTGCAGCCTGACGACCAATACCTGGGTCAGCGCCCGCTCCCAGACCTTTGGTAATGCTGCTACCGATCTGAATGGTGGTTTTAGATTGCATATGTTTGAGCGCCTGAATATCGGTATTTACGCACATAAACTCTACGCCTTCGATACCCGATTCCACCATATGCTGGACGGCATTACCGCCGCCACCGCCTACGCCCATTACTTTAATTGTTGCACTTTGTGAAAATGCATCCATTAGTTCAAACATGATTATGTCCCCTCTTACTTTTTAAGTTAATGACTAAAAATTACCCTGGAACCAGCTTTTCATTCTCATCCATAAGCTGTCCCCAGTGTTTTCTTCCAGCTCTCTACTGGAAAAACTACTACGCTGTTTGTTCCCAAACAGCAATAACCCAACCCCTGTTGCATGGATAGGATTGCGAATCACATCGACCAGGCCATTCACGTGTTGAGGCACACCCAGTCTTACCGGCATATGGAATATCTCTTCGGCGAGTTCCACCACGCCATCCATTTTGGAACTACCACCGGTGAGCACGACACCCGCAGCACATATTTCTTCAAAACCTGAACGCCTGAGTTCTGCATGCACCAGACCCAGCAGTTCTTCATAACGCGGCTCAACCACTTCAGCCAATGTCTGACGTGCCAGGCGACGCGGTTCACGGTCCCCTACGCTGGGTACTTCAATAGTTTCATCTTCTTTCGCCAGTTGCCGCAATGCACAGGCATATTTAATTTTCAGATCATTGGCATATTGAGTCGGTGTGCGTAGTGCAACCGCAATATCATTGGTGACCTGATCACCAGCAATAGGTATCACAGCGGTATGTCGAATAGCACCTTCGGTAAAGATCGCAATGTCGGTAGTACCACCGCCAATATCCACCAGACAAACACCCAGTTCTTTTTCATCTTCTGTTAGCACTGCGGCACTGGATGCCAATTGCTCGAGAATAATGTCATCTACTTCTAGTCCACAACGACGTACACACTTAATAATATTCTGCGCAGCACTCACCGATCCGGTCACCAGATGTACGCGCGATTCGAGTCGCACACCGGACATACTGACAGGGTCACGTATACCTTCCTGATTATCGATCAGAAATTCCTGTGGCAATACATGCAAGATGCGCTGGTCAGCAGGAATCGCTACCGCTTTGGCCGCATCAATTACACGTGCCACATCTGCTGTGGTGACCTCTTTATCTTTTATTGCTACGATGCCATGTGAATTAATACTCTTAACATGACTACCAGCTATGCCAGCAAACACCGAACGAATCTGACAACCTGCCATCAATTCGGCTTCTTCGACTGCTCGTTGAATCGACTGCACAGTAGATTCAATATTGACAACAACACCTTTTTTGAGCCCACGAGATGGCTGTGTTCCGATACCGATAATTTCGATATCACCTTCAACAGTCACTTCGCCTACGATTGCCACAATCTTTGATGTGCCGATATCAAGCCCGACAATCAAATTGTTTTCACCTTTTTTAGACATTCTTGTTGCCCCGTTTCATGTCGCTCATCTGTTGCTGCATGTCTTTTTTCCAGGCTATAGCAAAGCCGTTGCTATAGCGGAAATCAATATACTTAATAAATTCTTTCTTAGGTTTAATCTGCATTTGGTACACCGCCAGCATCTTATAGATTTTCTGTTCAGTTTCTTCGGTACCCAGATTGACCTTGAGATGCTCATCCAGCAATAAACTGAGAGCACCCTTGCTATCTTCACTTAGCGCAGAAAGCTGGATACCATTTTCGCCAAACTTTTGCTTCAATGTTAAATACTGCTGCAACAGTTCAGCACTTTGTCCGACATAACCGTGTATCAGTGGTAAATGTATAAAATCCTTGCTGTCTGCTTCATACACCCTGGCTTTTGTACTCAATAAATGAGACTCATCCCAACGAGCAAATGCCTGTTTTTCAATGACAGAGACCATAAGCTTACCTGGCCAAACCCTGCTCACAGATACTTCCTCAATCCAGGGCTGCTGACTTATCTGGTCCTGAATCTTCTGTATATCTACCGAGAAAAAACCTGCGCCCAGATAAGGCTTTAACTGCTGCTGTAACTTATCTGTATCCAGTTGCCTGAAGTCACCGCTAATTCTGATTTTTTCAATCGGTAACCATTGCTCATCTGGTACTAACGCTGCCACCAGACCAAACGCGATAAAAACTAGTACTATTACCACATAGCGTTTACTGATGCGCAGCTGAAAGTGTTTTTTCTGCTGCTTTCTTCTTGCCTGAGCTCGTGACTTAGGCTTAACCTCTACTTTGGCACTTTTTCGAAGAGGAATCAACTTAAGCATTTGATATCTCTTCGTTCAGGGTATATTCAACAAGCTTCAATACCAGCTGTGAAAAACTCAAGCCCGCTTCTTTAGCAGCCATAGGCACCAGACTATGATCAGTCATACCAGGAACGGTATTCACTTCAATCACCTGAAACACACCCTGCTGATCACGCATTAAATCGATACGCCCCCAGTGACGTATGCCACATATTTCGGCAGTTCTCGCAACGAGTTGATTCAATTGCTGCACTTCATCATTAGCTAAGCCACAGGGACAGATATATCTGGTATCGCTGGCAATATATTTGGCATCGTAATCATAAAATGTATGTGGAGTTTCCAGCCTGATTGCGGGCAACACGGTCCCACCCATCCAGGCTACGGTATATTCACTACCGACAATCCACTGCTCGGCCAGCACCGGTCCAAACCTGGCTGCTAGCAAGTATGCATCTTCAAGCTGAGCGGCTTCGTTTACCTTGGTCATACCGATACTGGAACCTTCCAGTACGGGTTTAATGATCATTGGTAATCCGATTAAATCTAAAGCCTGTTTACAATCCAGTAAGGAATTCAACTCACAGAATAATGGCGTCTGTAAACCACAACCCTGTAACAGGCGCTTGGTCATTAACTTATCCATAGTCACCGCTGAGGCCCGGATAGTGCTGCCAACATAAGGTATTTCCAGAGATTCCAGTATGCCCTGTACCTGACCATCCTCTCCGACCCGACCATGTAAAATATTAAAAACGCGATCAGCTTTAAGCTCAATTAACTGCTGGCAGATATTGTATTGAATGTCTACGCCAAAAGCATCTACACCGGCATCGAGTAAGCCCTGTAACACAAAGCTACCCGACTTGAGTGAAACCTCACGTTCTGCAGCGGTTCCACCCATTAATACCGCGACTCTGCCACATTTAGCAGCTACATCCTGAGCAGGTTGTAAGTGTGCAAAACTCATCAACGCTCTCCAATAATTCTAACTTCATGTTGAAGTTCTACTGAAAAATTCTTTTTCACTTCAGCGCGAACCTTTTCTATCAGGTCTTCAATATCATTGGCTCTGGCACTACCGGAATTGATAATAAAGTTAGCATGTTTTTCTGATACGCAGGCTTCGCCGATGCAGCTGCCTTTTAATCCACAGGCTTCAATCAGACGTGCTGCATAATCACCTTCGGGGTTCTTAAACACTGAGCCACAGGAAGGCAGGCCAATGGGCTGACTGCTATTACGCTTTTCCAGTAACTCACGAATGCGAGACTGTTGTTCAACATCTCGTGCTGGAAAACTAAATACTGCTGCACTAAACCATTCATTAGCTGCACGCTTTACGCTGCGGTAAGACACGTCGAATTCATGCTTTTGACGGTCGTTCAGTTCACCCTGTCGGTTCATCATTTCAAGTGATTCAACAAACTGCCAGGTTTCATAGCCGAAAGCACCTGCATTCATCGCCAGCGCACCACCAATGGTTCCGGGTATTCCAGCAAGAAAATCTGCGCCAGATAAATCATGCTGCTGACAAAAGCGTGCAAATTTTGCACAGGTCACACCAGCTTCGGCGTACACAGCGCCGTCACTGAGCAAGCGCAGATCATTCAACTTTTGTAAAACCACAATAGCCACACCACGCAGACCACCATCGCGTACCAGTAGATTACTGCCTAATCCAACCCATGTAACTGGCTGTTGCTCATCTATGGTTTGCATGAATACAGAAAGATCATCTTTATCAGCTGGCTCATAGTAAATATCAGCCGTACCACCTGCACGCCAGCTACAATGTCGCGCCATCGACTCATTGTGTAATAGTCGCCCGCGAATATTGTGTGACATTGCCTGTGCCATCAAACAACTGCCTCCTGATGAGTTGCAACAAATTCAATGGCAAAGGCACCGATACTACCTGCACCCAGCGTCACCACAATATCATCATCTTCTACCACATCAGTTAACACACTGTTCAGCTGAGCAATTTCTTCTACAAATATCGGGTCAATGCGACCACGACTGCGGATAGCACGACTTAATGATCGACCATCCGCATCTTTAATATGTTTTTCACCGGCAGCATAAATCTCTAGTAACACAAGCTGATCGACTTCAGATAATACTTGAGCAAAGTCTTCGAACAGATCTCGCGTGCGTGTATAACGATGAGGTTGAAACACCACCGTCAAACGTTGATCAGGCCAGGCTGACCGTATCGCCTGTATGGTTGCGCGAATTTCATTTGGATGATGACCGTAATCATCAATATGACGAATAGTTTTTCCACCTACCTTGAGGTTTTCTGTAATCTGGAATCGACGACCAATTCCTGCAAAACCAGACAGGGCAGATTGCATTTGCTCACCGCTGACTCCTAATTCCCAACCGATACAAAGTGCAGCCGTTGAATTCAGCACATTGTGTAGACCTGCCAGATTAAGTTTGATATTGACCTGTTTTTGATCTGGAAAAGTGACTTTAAAATAAGTTTTTGATCCTTCTGCCCTGACATCAGTGATGCGCACATCAGCATCTGCTGACACACCATAAGTCAGTACCGGGCGAGAAACCTGTGGCAAAATTTCGCGCACCACATCATCATCGATACACACTACCGCAAGTCCATAAAAAGGTAGATGATGCAAAAACTCAACAAAGGTTTGCTTAAGGCGTTCAAAATCACCTTCATAGGTCGACAGGTGATCCTGATCTATGTTGGTCACGATCGCCATCACTGGTTGCAGATACAAAAAGGAGGCATCACTTTCGTCTGCTTCTGCTACCAGGTATTCGCTGGCCCCCAATTCCGCATGGCGTCCAGAACTGTTCAATTTGCCACCAATCACATAGGTAGGATCCAGACCACCTTCAACCAGCACTGAAGTCAGTAGCGAGGTAGTGGTGGTTTTTCCATGCGTTCCTGCAACCGCAATACCCTGACGAAAACGCATCAACTCAGCCAGCATTTCTGCACGTCTTACAATGGGAATGCGCTGCTCCTTGGCAGCCAGGATCTCAGGATTGGAATCATCAATTGCAGTGGAAACAACAACTACGTGCGTATCTGAGATATTCTCTGCGCGATGAGCAAGCTCAACATGTATACCAATACCACGTAAATGTTCTACTACAGCACTTTCATTAATATCGGAGCCGCTGATCTTATAACCCAGATTATGGAATACCTCGGCAATGCCGCTCATACCCGCACCACCGATACCTACAAAATGGATCTTGCGAATTCTTCGCATTAGGTTTCTATTGGACTGAGTCATACTAGTGCCTCTTTTAATACGCCCTGTGCCACCAGTTTAGTCGCCTCTGTGTATGCAACCGAGCGAGCATTCAATGACATTTTTAATAACTTCGCCCTATCACTAGATAATGAGCAAATAATTTCAACCAATCTATCTGCGGTTAATTCATGATCCCTTACCAGCAATGCGGCATCGGCTGACTCGAGAAATCCAGCATTCATATATTGATGATCATCTACCGCAAAAGGATAAGGTACCAGAATGGATGCCATACCCGCAGCAGCGAGTTCAGACACCGTTAGCGCGCCCGCACGACAAAGCACCAGATCGGCCCATTCATAAGCAGCCTTCATATCCTTTACAAAAGGAACCACCTCAGCTTCAACTTCACATTGCTGATACAGATCCTGACAGACGTCTAAATGTCTCTCTCCGCTTTGATGCTTAATTTGTGGACGTTGCTGTAGTGGAATTTGTTGTATAGCCACAGGCACGACTTCATTAAGTGTTTTAGCTCCCAAACTACCTCCGATTATTAACAACCTTAGAGGATTCTGCTCGCGCCCAGCCAGGCGGATCTGCGGTGCCGCTATAGCAAGAATTTCTGCCCTTACTGGATTACCGACTACTTCGCTATTAGCAATTCCTGCAGCTGCCTGAGGAAAGGCAAAATAGCTGATACGCGACAAGCCTTTAAGTAATTTATTGGTCAGTCCAATCACCGCATTTTGCTCGTGAATAACTAGTGGAATTCTTAAAACCCAGGCCATCAATCCGCCAGGCCCCGAAGCAAATCCCCCCATACCCAGTACCGCACGTGGACGATTTTTGCGTAGAATATTCATCGCCTGCCAGCAGGCCTGAATCAGCTTCAATGGTGCTAGAGCTATAGTAAATACTCCCTTACCACGTAACCCCTGAACATCCAGCCATTCAACCGGGATACCAGCCTCTGGAACAAGCCTTGCTTCTATTCCACTGCGGGTTCCCATCCATACGATAGCTTCACCCTGCAGGCGTAGAAATTCCGCAACAGCAAGTGCGGGGAAAACATGTCCACCAGTACCACCCGCCATTACCATAATTGGACGTTTAGCAGTCATGAATTGTCCACCTTTTTACTACGTGATTTTTTTGTGCAGGTTGTTCTAATGAAACTACATTTTCATAATGCACTCGAAGCACCAGACCTATCGCAAAAGACATGATCAGGATACTGTTGCCACCATAGCTAATGAATGGCAGGGTCAATCCCTTGGTAGGGAGTGCTCCCATATTCACACCCATATTGATAAGCGCCTGTATGCTAACTAACAACGCTACGCCATAAACCAGATAGGCACCAAAAGCATGACCTTTTAACAGGGCAGTCTTGCCGATATTGAAACATCGCAATAGAAACCAGCCATATATCGCCACAAGAAAAACTATGCCCATCAAACCCAGTTCTTCGGCATAAATGGCAAACAGAAAATCGGTATGTGCCTCTGGGAGATAAAACAGCTTCTGGATACTACCTCCCAGGCCTGTACCAAACGTCCCACCACTCCCTATAGCGATTAATGATTGAGTCAACTGGAATCCGCTATTGAAAGGATCTGCCCAGGGATCAAGAAAAGAAGTGACACGCGCCATACGATAAGGAGAAGCCATCGCTAACATCACCATCAAACTCAGGGTTCCGACCACGAACAAAAGAAAATTGCCAAAGCGCACTCCGCCCAGATACATCATACCAAGCCCAGTCATCAGCAATACAGAAGCAGCACCAAAGTCTGGTTCCATCAATAACAGGCCACTGGCAACAGCCAGGATAATCATGGGTTTAAGAAAACCTTTCATATCAGTTTTAATTTCATCAGAACGCCGAATCAGATAACCGCTCAGATAAATAATCAAAAACAACTTGGCGATCTCAGATACCTGTACGGTAAAAAGTACCAGATCCAGCCAACGAGTGGACCCATTCACCGTGCGCCCCACTCCCGGCATCAGCACTAGTGCCAGCAATGCAATAGATCCTAGCATTAGCAACATGCCATTATTACGCCACAGCGTAGTTGGTATTCGATAAGCCAGCCACACCAGCAATACACCCAGAATCAGGCGTAAGAACTGCCGCTTACCAAAGTAAAATGGGTCACCCATTTGCTGGTCTGCCATACCGATAGATGCCGATGTCACCATGATTAAACCAATTACAGCAAGCAATCCATAGATCAATAAAATCTGGGTGTCCAGTGCATTTGAAACCAGAGGAGCTTCTGTTTCTGACCGTTTTGATGAGCGAATTGCCTGACCCGTCATGACAGAGCCCTCACCAGCTTACTAAATTTTTCGCCACGATCTGCAAAGCCTTTGAACTGATCAAAACTGGCACAGGCCGGTGATAGTAAAACCAGATCTCCGGATTGTGCGATTTGATGTGCTCGAGCTACTGCTTCATCCAGATTATCTACCCGTTCTATCCGACAACAACCCTGAAGCGATTTTTCAATTTTATAAGCATCTTCACCGAATAAAAAAATGCAACTAACCTTTTTTCTGATAGCAGAGCAAAGCGGCTGCATATTGGCCCCTTTAGATTGTCCACCTGCTAACAGAATAATTGGTTCGTCAATTCCCTGTATAGCTGCAAGAGTTGCGCCAGGGTTGGTAGCTTTAGAATCATTTATCCAGCTAACGCCATTAATTTCTGCAACCCACTGACTACGATGTTGCAGCCCGGGGAAGTGTTTTAGTGTTTTAATGATTGCAGTTTTAGAAATTCCTGCGATCTGGGCTAACGCCATGGCTGCCAGGCAGTTAGCCCAATTATGCCTTCCTTTCAGCTTAAGCTCACTGGTGTTTATCCAGCCCTCACTTTTTACTGCAAGCATGGTCTGCGGCTGCTGAATAATGTGGTAATCCACATCAATACGTTGCAGGGAAAACTTCCTGTCTTCTGTTGAGTTTGACGTCAGTTCATCGTCTGCATTACTAATAACATGATTTGCATAGTGATATATTTTTTTCTTACTGGTTTGATAATCCTGTAAATCATCATAACGATCCATATGATCTTCACTGACATTCAAAACCGTTGCTGCCAGAGGTTTCAGGCTCTCAGTGGTTTCTAGTTGAAAACTTGATAGTTCAAGCACGTAGATATCCGCATCCTGCTGCAACAGATCTAGTGCTGGTACGCCGATATTTCCGCCTACTGCTGCTTTCTTTCCATCTGCTTCGATCATTTGACCAACTAAGGTAGTCACTGTTGTTTTACCATTAGAGCCAGTGATAGCGATAACCGGTTTTTCCACTGTTTCAGCAAATAATTCAATATCGCCAATAACTCGTACACCTGACTGCGCCACTTTGTGAATCAGAGGGTTTCGAATAGACAGGCCTGGGCTAACAACCCAGCAATCAAACTGATCAATCAGAGACTCGGATAATGGTTGCAACAGCACACTGGTATTCGGGAAGTCTGCAAGCAACTGATCAAGATAAGGCGGATTTTCACGATCATCCTGTACGCTACATTGATAACCATTGCGCAGCAGATAACAGGCAGCAGAATACCCTGTCAGCCCCAACCCGATAACCAGGTAACGCTGATCAAGATGCATAAGCCGTTGTTGTTTCATAATCTGCATCACCGTATTTTTAAACTCGCCAATCCGATTAACACCAGGATTACTGTAATAATCCAGAAGCGCACGATGATGCGCGGCTCAGGCCAGCCCTTTAACTCATAATGGTGATGTAGTGGTGCCATACGGAAGATACGTCTACCGGTTAACTTATAAGAGGCAACCTGTAAAACCACCGAAATGGTTTCAACCACAAAAATCCCACCCATAATAAATAACACCAGTTCCTGACGCACAATAACGGCAACTATACCTAGCGCAGCACCCAGTGCCAGAGCACCAACATCGCCCATAAAAACCTGTGCAGGATAGGTGTTAAACCACAGAAAACCCAGACCAGCACCAACCACTGCACCACAGAAAACCACCATCTCGCCCACACCCGGTACATAAGGAATACCGAGGTATCCGGCAAAATTAGTATTTCCAGTTACATAGGCAAATACGCCCAGTGCCCCACCCACCAGCACGGTAGGTAAGATGGCCAGTCCATCCAGCCCATCGGTGAGGTTAACTGCATTACTACTACCGACGATAACCAGATATGCAAGCACGATATAAAACCACCCCAGATCAAGCACAACGTTTTTAAAGAATGGCAGGATCAGCTGAGTTTCAATAGGTACCTGAGCGGTTGAAAAAAGAATATAAGCAGCAGTCAATCCAATAATAGATTGCCATAGATACTTGGCTTTGGCAGATAGACCTCTGGAGTTTCCGAAAACAATTTTCTTATAATCGTCAACCCAGCCAATGATGCCAAACCCTCCGGTTACCATCACTACAATCCACACAAAGCGTGATGACAGGTCGCTCCACAACAGCGTACTGACTATGATTGCCACCAATATCAACGCGCCACCCATAGTAGGTGTACCCGCTTTACTAAAGTGTGATTGCGGACCGTCGTCACGCACATTCTGCCCGATATTATATCTACTCAGATATCGGATCATCCTCGGCCCAACCATTAAAGAAATCATCAAGGCTGTCAGTACACCAAGTATGGTACGCATGGTCAGGTACTGAAACAGATTGAACCCACTATAAAACTGCGTCAGATATTCAGCCAGACTATACAGCATCAGTTTCTCCATTATTGGTGGATGCTTCTTTTAATGCTGTAACCAGTTTTTCCATATGAGCACTACGAGATCCTTTAACTAAAAGATTAATCCCACTATGTAATCTTGCGCTGATATAGCGCGCCATATCTTCATGATTTTCAAAACAATGACCATCATCACCAAAAAGTTTTGCTGCTTTACAACTAAAAGTACCGAGTGCAAAAAATTTAACAACTCCGTTCTCTTTTGCTACAGTCAAAGCCTGTTCATGTAACCTTTGTGCATCTGCACCTAGCTCAGCCATATCACCCAGAGCTAACCAGGCAACTCCACGTTGTGCGCATAACACATTCACCGAAGCTATTAAGGAACCAGGATTTGCATTGTAACTATCATCAATGATCAGGCTTTTATTCACGCCAGGATAGAATTTCTGGCGGCCATTGACAGTAGTAAAACCACCCAGACCCTCAGCTGCCTGTTCAAGACTAAGTCCACAGGCTGTCGCCAGAGTAATTGCAGCTACTGCATTTTGAACATTATGTAAGCCCTGCATCTGTATCTCTGTATCCGCTTCGTTATGTCCCTGCGTTACTTCAATATGCAGGGTATGAGCCTGCTGCACAAAGGCGCCGGTAATATCACTATGCTGCCTTAATGAAAAACTAATATGCAATGAACTTGCCGCGATAGATTTCCAGTAATCTACGGCATCTTCATCTTCATTAAATACCGCAATCGCTGTTGGTGAAGAAAATTGATACATCTCACCTTTAGCTCGAATCACACCCTGCCGCGAACCAAAACCTTCAACATGAGCATTCTGAGCATTATTCACATACACCACATCCGGTTCAGCAATGCTCAACAGGTTATGGATTTCATGCGGATGATTGGCGCCCATTTCAATCACTGCAAAATGATGTTGTGGCGTCAGGCGAAACAAAGTCAACGGTACACCAATATCATTATTTAAATTACCCAGTGTCATCAACGTTCTATGCTCACTGGAGAGAATGCGTCCCAGCATTTCCTTTACGGTTGTTTTTCCATTACTACCACTAATCGCTATAACTTTTGCTGGCACCTTATGTCGCCAGAAATTAGCTAATTTGCCCATCGCTGAACGACAGTCTTCAACAATCAGCTGAGGAATATCGATATCAACAACATGCTCGACCAAAATTGCTGCAGCACCTTTATCTCGTGCCTGAGTCACAAAATCATGTGCATCAAAGTTTTCTCCTTTGATGGCAATAAACAAAGCACCCGCACAGTCTTTTCGTGTATCGATAACAACCCCATTAAAATAAAACTCTGAAACCTCAGAGAGCTGGGGAAATAATTTCAATAACTCATCAGAGTGTAGACTGATCATAAAGACTGCTCCTGTCGAACTTCCACTACCAGATCTCTATCACTAAAAGGAATTTTCTGCTCGCCGATAATCTGAAATTGCTCATGCCCTTTACCAGCGATAACGACCAGATCATTTTCATCCGCAAGACTAATTGCAGTTTTTATCGCATCCGCGCGATCATGGATGACTCTTACTAACTCGGGGTTCTTTAGTCCGGACACGATATCAGTCATGATTTTCTGGGCTAATTCAAAACGCGGATTATCATCGGTAAGGATGACATGATCAGCCAGATATTCCGCTACCGCTGCCATTTTTGGACGTTTACTTTGATCTCTGTCACCACCACATCCAAATACACAATACAGAGCGCCCTGATAGCTACCTTTAAGCGCTGTCAGACAGGCTTTCAGCGCCTGTTCAGTATGTGCAAAATCGATCACGACTGCGGGATATCCATTTTGTGCTGGATAATATTCCATGCGACCAGGAATGGGCTTTAGTTGCTGCATAGCAAACTCAATCTGCTGTTTATCAAAATCGAGCAACTGCAACACGGCAACACAGGAAAGCAGGTTATCGATATTAAATGAACCGATTAAGGCGCTTTGAATTCTGATATCACCTAACGAAGTTGCCGCAATAATCTCTAGCCCCTGTTCGTTCATCCTGCTTTGCTTTAAGGATACTGAATTATTTTCACTCATAGCAATGTCTGCATTAACAGCCAAAGCGGAACTCGAATTATATTGCTGGAATAGTCTGGCACCTACTTCATCAGCTGTATTAAAAACACGGCCTGTTAAGCTGGTGAATTCAAAAAGCTCAGATTTGGCAGCTGCATATTGCTCCAGAGTGCCATGATAATCCAGATGATCACTACCCAGATTAGTGAATAATGCAATATCAAACTCACAACCGCTTACTCGATACTGCTGCAAAGCGTGAGAGGAGACTTCCATTGCCACATATTCACACCCCTTCTCTAGCAATTCAGCTAATAACGACTGAACACAAATGGCATCCGGCGTTGTAAACCCAAGCATATTTAGACGATTGGCAACCCCATATCCTAGCGTGCCGATACTGCCAGCTGTTTTCCCCAGTCGAGTCAGCGCCTGAACCAGCAAATGTGTCACACTGGTTTTGCCATCTGTGCCAGTCACAGCTATTAATTTAAGCATACGTCCAGGATCACCATAAAACCGGCTGGCAATCTTGCTACTCATACGATTTAAATCTGCAACAGGTACCCACTGTGCATTAATCTGTTTTTCCAGCAAGTCTATTCGCTGCATACAATATGAGTCATTTGCATCATACAAAACAGCAATAGCACCTTTTCTGACCGCATCAACAGCAAAGTCAATCGCATGATGTTGCATTCCCTGCTGTGCGACAAATACATCCCCCGGATTGACCATCTGACTGTTACTAGAAATACCCTGTATTGCTAAATCGCTTAGATATTCAGCGTCGGCGAAGCCCTGCAAAAGTTGCTTAAGTGTTATCGTAGTAGGGAGATTCTGATGAGCCATCATCACACCTTTGTCTCCTGAGATTTTGCCATGCGTTGAATCGCCGGCAAATCATCTGGGGAGATATTCATCAGACGTAAGGCGTGCCCGAGTACCTCTCTAAATACCGGCGCAGCAACCTGTCCACCATGGTAACCATTTTGCCTGGGGTCATCAATCATGACTGCCATCACTAAACGTGGTTCACTGACAGGAACCACACCGGCAAAAACCGAAATATAACTGTCTTTCATATACCCACCAGCAGCGCTTTTCTTCGCGGTACCCGTTTTACCTGCAACTCGATAACCTTTGATAGCGGCTCGCTTAGCTGTACCACCAGGGCCTACCACCTGCTCCATCATTTGAAGAACATTATTAGCCGTTGAAGCAGTCATAACCTGACGTGACTCTGGCACCTCATCTACCTTGAGTAAACTCAGTGGCAATAATTTCCCCTGATTCGCGAACAGGGTGTAGGCCCTGGCTAACTGCAAAGCACTCACTGAGAGCCCATATCCAAAAGCAATAGTGGCGTGATCAAGTGGATGCCAGTCGCTGTAGTAGCTTAGATAACCAGATGAAGCAGCAGGAAAACTTACCCCGGTAGGTTCACCGAAACCGAAATTAGAAAAAGATTGCCAGAGCTCTTCAGACTTCATAGACAAAGCAACCTTGGAAGCTCCGACATTACTTGATTTACGTAATATGCCTGCCAGATCCAGAACACCATAATCCCTAAAATCTTTTATCGGGTAGCCGCTTACTTTCATGTAGCCAGGTGATGTATTGATTTGACTTTTCCTGTTGTAAAGATGCCTGTCCATAGCCGCAGCCAGGGTAAATGGCTTGATTGAAGAACCCGGCTCAAAAACATCGGTAATCGCTCGATTACGACGCAGTTCGGCTTTTTGTTTATTGCGGCTATTCGGGTTATAAGATGGAAAATTAGCCAATGCCAGAATTTCACCTGTTCTGGCATCCAGCAATACGGCGCTACCTGATTTAGCATCATGGTATTTAATTGCTTTTGCCAGACTTCTATAAGCAATGTATTGCAAACGCATATCCAGGCTCATCTGCAAATCATTACCTGGTTTTGCAGCTGAAACCTGTGCAATGTCCTCGACTACCCGACCTTTTCGATCACGTAATATCTGGCGCTGACCGGGGGTAGCTTTTAACCAGTCCTGATACACACGCTCCATGCCTTCACTTCCGGTATCATCTATATCAGTAAACCCCAGCACATGTGACACAATCTCACCTGCAGGATAAAAGCGGCTGTACTCACGTTGCAAATAAATACCCTGAGTACCCTCAACTGCTTTTTGAGCAAGGTCTGGTTCAACCCGCCTTTTTAAAAACACGAACTCCTTGTTAGCACGTTGAGTAACACTAGCCAGGACCTTTGAGTAACTCAAGCCTAATGTCTTTGATACCTTTTTTAAGCCTTGCTTGTCCAGTAAAGCCAGCCTGGGGTTAACCCAAACTGAATCAACGGGAGTACTAATAGCCAGAGGAGCCCCAAATCGATCTACAATAGCGCCGCGATAAGCTGGCGTATCAATTGTTCTTAACTGTCGTTGACTTCCCTCATCCAGCAAAAAATCCTGATCAACCACCTGTAGATAAGAGGCACGCGCAATTAATGCGCCGAACATCAGCAACAATACAGCCAGCACAAAATAATGTCTTACTGAAAAAAATGATGTTTGATTAGACTTACTCATATCAAGGTAAGGTCACTATTTGAATATCTTCGGGTAAAATCATGCCCAGTTTTTTACGCGCCATGGATTCAACATTCGCCTGCGTAATCAAGGTGCTATTCTGTATTTGCAGACGACTCCACTGAATCACAATTTCGTCCTGCTGCTTTTGAAGCTGCCTCAACTCAGAGAACAGCACACGGCTTTTATGTTTCACATAAATCACAGTCATCGCACTGCCGGTTACAAGAACAATCAGCAGCATCAACCAGTAAAGCCGATTCATCAGGTGACGCGCTCTGCTATTCTTAATACCGCGCTACGCGATCGCGGATTTTTAGCCAATTCCTCCATTCCGGCTTTAATGGCTTTGCCGACCGTGCGCAGTCGTATAGAAACCGTTAAATCACTTTCTCTAACAGGTAACCCACGTGGTATTGACGGTGCCGTTGACTGCTGTTTAAAAAATCTTTTAACAATACGGTCTTCCAGCGAATGGAAGCTAATCACCAGCAACCGACCACCTATTTTCAACACATCAAAGATATCCTCCAATACCTGTTCGATATGCTCCAGCTCATGATTAATATGCATGCGAATCGCCTGAAAACTTCGGGTTGCAGGATGTTTTTTCTCTTTGCCTGCAGGTACACAGCCCTTAATGACAGACACCAGAGTATCGGTATCATTGATCGGATTTTGCTGACGATATTCAACGATTTTGCGCGCAATTCGACGCGAGAAACGCTCTTCGCCAAAGCGCCATAAAACATCGGCTATTTCTTTCTCACTCGCATTCATAATCCAATGCTGGGCAGTTTCCCCCTGCTCGGTATTCATACGCATATCCAGCGGACCATTTTGCTGAAAACTAAAGCCACGAGACGCATCATCCAGCTGCGGGGATGAAACCCCCAGGTCTAACAGCACGCCATCTACCTGACTGCTTAGGCCCTGCTGTGAAATATGATATTTCATTTGTGCATAATCATCATGAATAATGGTGACGCGCTGGTCACCTGCATGTTTTGCTTGCGCAAACGCTACCGCCTGAGGATCTTTATCCATCACAATCAAGCGCCCATGCTCACCTAGCTGCTGCAATATCGCTGCTGCATGCCCTCCACGACCAAAGGTTCCATCGACATAAACACCGTCAGGTTTGACCTGCATCGCCTGCAACACCTCATTGAATAAAACCGGCTGATGAACTAGCTGCGAACTCATAACCTAAGCTCCGCTAACGCCGCCGGAATTTCATCGTCATCATCACCCTCATCCATGCATAGTTTGTCCCATAACTGTTCATCCCATAGCTCAAACTTGTTACCCTGTCCGATTAACAAGGCCTTTTTCTGTAGCTGAGCATAGCTACGCAACGGCGAGGAGAGCAACATACGACCATTGGCATCCACCTCAATATCAGTGGCATAACCTATTAATTTGCGCTGGATTAGACGAGCCTTTTTGTTAAACCCAGGTAAGGCGTTGATTTTTTCTTCAACAATTTCCCATTCAGGTAGAGGATAAATGAGTAGACAGGGCTGGTCGGTATCTATAGTTACAACCAGTTGGCCTTCACAAATTTCAGACAGGCGCTCACGATAGCGCGCAGGCAGAACCATCCTGCCTTTCGCATCGATCGATAAATTTGACGCACCTCTGAATTTATACACCGGCTTAGCCCTTAATACCCACTTTGTGACACTTTTCACCACTAATGAACACAGTATCGTCGCAAAACACCACAAGTCAAGTAAAAAGAGCCATTTAGGAATAGAGTTTCTTTAATAACAACAATGACTTAGCAATGTTTTCCAGAAACATTATTTAATAGTCTTTAGAAAACAGAAACTAATCGAGGCAAGTTAAAGTAAAACATTAAGAGTTACTTATTTTGTTTTTTTTTTGAGAAATAATAACTTTCAGGAGGTGGTAGTTTTGTTCAAACGCGTAGTTTTTTATAAATCAAGTCAGCCGATAAGCCGGGTTCTGTCGTGGATAATCATTCATCTGGAATCACTGTCACCAATGACCCTCAAGCGACCAACCCGAAAGCAGTGCGGGCCGCACCATAGCTCTCCTATTTGGTCTTGCTCCGAGTGGGGTTTACCCTGCCACTACTGTTGCCAGTAGCGCGGTGCGCTCTTACCACACCATTTCACCCTTACCATGCAGACATGGCGGTATATTTTCTGTGGCACTTTCCGTAGGCTCGCGCCTCCCAGGCGTTACCTGGCACTCTGCCCTGTGGAGCCCGGACTTTCCTCCAGCACCTGATGGTACCAGCGATTATCTGGCTGACTTGCGCGCATAATACAGTAAATTTCAAAAAAAACCATACTATCTGGGGGATAGTTGCTTCCATAAAGAAATTTTTGAGCGTAATACAGAGGTCAGTTAAGCAGATGACTCTTTTGATATTTTCAACGCTTGCTGATACAGATCATTTTTCTTCAGTCCAGTAATTTCAACTGCCAGCTTGACTGCTTTTTTTAACGGCATGTCAGCAAGTAAGATCTTTAACAATCGTGTACTTTCCTGTGCATTCTGTTCGATATCTGTTTCAGATTTATTAGACAAAAGTACAACAAATTCACCTTTCTGCAATTCCGGGGATTGTTCCAGTTGAGCCAAACAGGATGCGGCATTGCCACGGATGAAGTTTTCGTGACGCTTGGTCAGCTCTTTCGCCAACACCACATCGGCTAACGGCATAATTTCATTTAGCTGCTGCATGAGTCGAATGATACGATGCGTTGACTCCAGTAAAATCTGAGTTCCCGCTTGTGTCTTGATAGACTCCAGTCGAGTGAGGCGCTCAGCATTTTTCTGCGAAAGAAACCCATGAAAAGTAAAAATATCGGTAGCAAGTCCTGAGGCGCATAAGGCAGTAATAATGCTGCTGGCTCCAGGAATTGGACAAACCTGATATCCCGCATTAATCACACCATTCACCAGCTTATAGCCCGGATCAGAAATCAGTGGTGTACCCGCATCGGAAATCAGTCCCACTGACATCCCCTGTTGTAGATAACTCACTATCTGCTCCACTCGATCATGCTCATTATGATCATGTAAGGAAAGCATCTTTTTCTTTAATCCGAGATGAGATAGCAAGTGCTGGCTATGCCGTGTATCTTCAGCCGCAATCAGGTCAACTCTGGATAAGGTATCAATCGCACGTCGACTGATGTCATCAAGATTACCGATGGGCGTTGCAATAATAAAAAGTACAGCTGCCATTAAATACCTGATACATGTAAACTTAGGGATTGTGAATTGTATCAGACTACGCGACATCAACCCCAAACAGGTCATCATGTTAAGAAAACATTTCGGCAGCTTGCTTAAAGGCGCATTCATAATTTTTACCTTTTCCCTGTTGTTTGCTTGCCAGACAACTAGCATCAGCAAGCCGGGCTCGGTCGGCAAAACGACAGCTGAAGATATATTAATAGCACGACACTACGAAGAGGATATGCAATGGGATATTGCTACCGAAATGTATCGATACATGGCGCAACAATCGCAACAGCCTGATAAATCTAAGTATCTGCAAAAAACTGCTTTAATGCTGTATAAAGCGGGCCGTAGCGATGAAATCGAAGCTTTTTACGAAAGTCTGCAAGCAGATGATTTACTAGAAAATGAATTACAGCAAAAGAACATCATACTCGCCGGAGTTTATCTAAATCAGGGAAAAATATATCAGGGGCTTGGATACCTGCCAGACCTGGACACAATTAGCGATCCTGTCTACAAGGTGCTGGCACTTAGCATTCGTTCCAGTGGTGTACTGGCAATAGGAAACCCACTAGAAAGTGCACGCTTACGAATCGAGATCGGTCAGTACCTCACTAGCGACTTTGAACAACGTCAAAATGAAGATTTCATATGGGATGCAATCAACCGCATTAGTGAATCCAATATCATCAAGAGCCTTTCCAGACAACAACCCGAAGATCTGCGTGGATGGTTGGAACTTAATCTGATAGCGCGTCGCTCCAACATGATCCCTGCCAAGATAGAGCCCTGGCTACAAAAATGGGCAGAACTTTATCCTGAGCATCAGGCAGGTCAGTTTTTTGTTGAAAAGCTACGCTCAGATAGCCGCCAGATTTTTATCAAACCAACTCGTATTGCGCTTATGCTTCCATTCAATGACAAGTTGCACAATGTATCAGAGGCTATTCAGAATGGATTTCTTCACGCTTACTATAGCGACCCTGAAAAGCCTGAGCTGGAAATTATTAATGTCAGCAGTAATCCACAGGACTTTTATCTGCAATACAATCAGGCTATTCAAAATGGCGCTGACTTTATTGTCGGACCGCTGGATAAAAAGCTGGTTAATGAGCTGTTACTCAATAAGGCATTAACAACACCTACTCTGACATTGAATTATGCTGATGATGATACCTACGGCGTCAACAACCTGTTTCAGTTTGGTCTAAGACCTGAAGATGAAGCCGAGCAGATCGCCGATTATGCACTGATAAATGCTCATTACCATGCCATTACCCTGACTCCTGATACTCCTCTCGGTAAAAGGCTGGAAAGCGCATTTACCAAACGATTTGAAGCCCTGGGCGGTCAGGTGGTCGATTCTGCAAGCTATCCAGCTGCCAACAATGACTATTCTTCAACCATCAAAAATCTATTGAATATCAAAGATTCGGAGAGTAGGCACGCCATTCTTGATCGTGTACTAAATCAGAATAGTGAGTTTATTCCACGCCGACGACAGGATGTGGATATGATCTTCATTACAGGCAATCCACGTCAGGCTCGGCTGATAAAACCACAACTCAAATTTCATCATGCCAAGGATCTGCAGGTATATGCCACTTCTAGTATCTCATCCAGCACATCTAGCCCCGATGCCGATCGGGACCTGGATGAAATCCAGTTTGTGGATACCCCCTGGGCTCTACAGTCTGAAAAAAATCCAGATTTTTCAGACATTGGTCAACTGTGGCCCGCGCAGAGTCAGCGCTATGCCAAATTTATCGCTCTAGGTATAGACGCTTACAAAATGATCCCCGCTTTACGCCGACTAATGGTCAAGCAAATTCCCGCCCTGCAACTTAACACAGGAAACATCACACTCGACAATAAGGGCCGCATCCATAGAGAGCTGCTATTGGCCACCTACAAAAAAGGACATGCGGAAGTCATTAAACAAAGCGTAGATACTGTCGAATAATCAATGTTTGCCAAAAACAAGGGACTGTTTTACGAACAACAGGCTGAGGACTATTTAATTCAGCAAGGCTTAGCCTCGCTAGAAAAAAATTATCACTGCAGATACGGTGAAATCGATTTAATCATGCTGGATGCTGGATGCCTGTGCTTTGTCGAAGTAAAGTTTCGCAAGAATGATGCTTTTGGTGGCACAGCCTATAGTATTACCGCTTCCAAGCAGAGAAAAATCATTCAAACCGCATTACATTTTATTTCGCGAAAACCACTTTATCAGCAGCACCCCTACCGCTTTGACGCTGTTTTTATTCAGCCGGCAGATCCGTTAAAATCGACACAGATTGAGTGGATTCAAAGCGCGTTTGAAAGCAGCTGTTATTAGTGACTGTTTACCAGGTGCTGCACTATTTTACTATTTTTAATCCCGGCCTGGACTTGTCGTCCTTCTTAGCAGGTTTATTTTTATCTGTTGAATCGCCAGAATCATCAGCTGTTGCAGGTTCAGAATCAGCAAACATCATTCCCTCACCATCCTCCATACTGTAAATCGCCATGACAGCCTGGATAGGAATATAAAGATTTTGTGACACTCCTGAAAAGCGTGCAGAAAAAGCAATATAGGCATTATCAATCTCAAGGCCCTGAACAGCTCGATGAGCGATATTCAGTACCACTCTACCGTCTTTAGCTATACCAGGAGGGATTTCCACGTCTGGTTGAGTACTATCCACCATGATGTAAGGGGTGGCATTGTTATCTTCCAGCCACTCATACAGGGCTCGGATGAGATAAGGCTTATTCGGGGTCATATCATCTCTCAATAAAAAAGGCCGCTATCGGTAAATATGATAGCGGCCTTTAGTGGTAACGGCCAGATTAAAACAAAATTGTCTTAATCCATCATGTCACGTTCCTGCTCGCTCAAACTTTTCTGGAAAGAAGGTCTTGAAAATACCCGTTTCATGTAATCAGCAATCGGCTTGGTAGAAGCCGGCAACTCAATCCCGTAATAAGGTAAACGCCAGAGTATTGGAGCAATACTGCAATCCAGTAAACTGAACTCTTCGGACAGAAAGTAAGGCATTGCGCCAAATACCTCAACAGAATTGACCAGACTTTCGGTCAACGCTTTTTTGGCCTGAGCTTTTTTCTTATCAGTACCATGTTCGATATCGGGCAACAGGCTATACCAGTCACTTTCTATTCGAAACAGGCCGAGTCGGCTTTTAGCTCGAGAAACCGGATCTACCGGCATCAAAGGCGGATGAGGAAAACGTTCATCAAGATACTCAATCAAAACCCGAGCATCATACAAAACCAGATCCCGATCAACCATAGTTGGCACCGTGGCATAGGGATTTAGTTCGAGCAGATCTTCAGGCAGATTGTCCATATCAACATCGTAGATTTCGACGGTGATATCCTTTTCTGCCAGAACGATACGACTACGATGACATTGCGGGTCGATTGGAGATGAAAAACAGGTCATCACCGAACGACGATTAGCTACAGCTGACATATAGTTATGTACTCAGGTTAAGTGTTTAGTGTACGTCTTTCCAGTATTCTTTCTTCAGCAGATACGACAGTATCAACAAAACAAAGAGGAAAATCAAAACGCCTGTACCCACATTTTGGCGCTTCTGTTTGTAAGGCTCGGCTAAATAGTCAAGAAAAGCAACCAGGTCTCTCACTGTCTGGTCGTACTCTTCAGCAGTCATTGAGCCTGGAGTTACCTGCTCAAAACCGACCATGACTTCATGCTTGCCGCCATGACCATCATCCTGCTCTTCTATGATAACCTTTTTCAGGCCTTCCAGCTCAGATAATACATGAGGCATACCGACTAAAGGAAAAACGCCATTATTGACACCAAAAGGGCGAGTCTCGTCAATATAAAAACCACGCAGGTAGTTATACAACCAGTGAGGCCCACGAGAGCGGGCAACCAGTGACAGATCAGGAGGAGCAGCACCAAAAGCAGCTTCGGCATACTCCTTGCTCATAGTAGTTTTCATCAACTCACCAACCTTGGTTTTTTCGCCGTACTTGTCAGTGGTGAAAATCAGATTTTCAGACACTAGCTCGTCGGAAATCCCTAAATCCTTACCTACACGGTTATATCGAGAATAACTCGCAGCATGACAGCTCAGACAGTAGTTTGAGAATGTAGCTGCACCACGTTGCATTGCGGCCTTATCATTCCAGTCGATAGAAATATCATCATTAGGAAAGATTACCTCACCTCCAGCTGCCAGACTCAGAACAGGAAATAACAATCCTGCGACAAGAATTAACGACTTCTTCATGATGTAACCCTCTCTGGAACTGGCTTAGTTTTTTCATTCTTACTGATAAACCACAAACCAATAAAATATCCGAAATATCCTAATGTAAATAAACGAGCAAACCAGGTACGTTCTGTGGTCGCAGGCAATGCGCCCAGGTAACCCAGACCGATAAAGCAAATAACAAACATCACCAGCAACACCTTGAAGGCGGCAGAGCGATAGCGTATTGAATGTACCTTACCTCTGTCCATCCAGGGCAGCAGGAATAGGAAAACGATAGCACCAAACATACCAATAACACCCATCAACTTATCGGGGACCGCACGTAGAATGGCGTAAAAAGGTGTGAAGTACCATACAGGTGCAATATGCGGTGGAGTCTTGAAAGGATTAGCCGGAATAAAATTTGCCGCTTCCAGAAAATATCCATTCATCTCAGGCATGAAGAACACTACAATACTGAACAGCATGAGGAATACCACAACACCGACAATATCTTTCACCGTGTAATAAGGGTGGAAAGGAATGCCATCTAGAGGAATACCATTTTCATCCTTATTCTTTTTAATTTCAACACCGTCAGGATTATTTGAACCCACTTCATGCAGCGCCAGAATATGCATCACCACCAGCATTAATAGAACGATAGGCACTGCGATAACATGCAATGCAAAGAAACGATTAAGAGTCGCATCGGAGATAACAAAGTCACCACGAATCCATAACGTAAGATCATCACCAATGACAGGAATTGCACTGAACAGTGAAATAATAACCTGAGCACCCCAGTAAGACATCTGACCCCATGGCAGCAGATACCCCATGAAAGCTTCAGCCATCAGTGCCAGGAAGATAAACATACCAAAGATCCAGATCAGCTCACGAGGCTTCTGGTAGGAACCGTACATCATGCCGCGGAACATATGCAGGTAGACCACAATAAAGAATGCAGACGCGCCAGTGGAATGTAGATACCGAATCAACCAGCCCCAGTCAACATCACGCATGATGTATTCAACCGAAGCAAACGCCTGCTCACCATCCGGTTTGTACTGCATAGTGAGAAAAATACCGGTAACTATCTGTAGCACCAGCACTAGTAATGCTAAAGATCCAAAGAAATACCAGAAGTTGAAATTCTTTGGTGCATAATACTTGGACAGATGGTCTTCCCACATTTTAGTGAGTGGAAAACGCGCATCTACCCAACCTAATAAATCATTACCCATACTCATTTTATGCTTCTCCGTCTTCGCCGATTAATACGACGGTTTCACTCACATAACGATGCTTTGGAATCACCAGATTGGTCGGTGCAGGAACGCCCTGATGTACACGCGCAGCAAAGTCAAACTTGGAACCATGGCAGGGGCAGAAAAAGCCACCCATCCAGTCAGCGGTGATTTCTGGGCGAAAGGATGGCGAGCAACCCAAATGAGTGCATATACCAATTACAACCAGATACTCCGGTTTGATTGAGCGATGCTCATTCTTACAGTAAGCAGGTTGTATACTTTCATTCGAGTCTGGATCACGCAATTTGTCAGCTACCTTTGGAAGTGTTGCCAGGGCTTCTTCGCCACGACGCACAATCCATACCGGCTTACCTTGCCACTTAACGATTATTTGTTGACCTTCTTCCAGTTTGCCAATATCAGCCTCTACCGGTGCACCGGCAGACCTGGCTTTAGCACTGGGATTCCAGGTCATAAGAAATGGGACAGCCGCAGCTACTACACCGGCACCACCAACCACACTGGTCGCAGCGGTGAGAAAGCGTCGACGGGATTTATCTATACCTTCAGATGACATCTGAATCTCTCTCCATCTTAAGAAATCGGACACAGATCGCCCTGTTTAACCTCGGTTAAACTACGCAATCTGCACAAAAAAACGGGCGCAAGAATATACTAATTTTCTTATTTCGTCGAGGCTTAAACCAAAATAAAGCCGACTAACAGGAGCTATATCAAGTTCGCCGCCTGATTTGAAAAACAGCCCTGGGGAATGCAGTTAAACCGGATTATCAATATCGATAAAACTATGCGTAATAGAAAAACGTCCCGCTAAAAGATCCCCTAAAGCCTGAACGCCGTAACGCTCAGTAGCATGGTGCCCTGCGGCGATATAGTGCATTCCTGACTCGCGTGCAAAATGTACAGTGGATTCAGAAATCTCACCGGAAATAAACAGGTCAACTCCCTGCTTAAATGCCTGTTCTATATATGATTGTGCCGCCCCCGTACACCAGGCGATGCGACGAACAGGATGATCACCACCATGTATTAACAAGGGATTACTATCAATAATCTCTCCCAGATCTTCCAGTACCTGATCTACAGTACAACTATTGGCCACTTCTCCTAACCACAGCAACCCCTGCTGCCCTGTCACTAGCCAGCCCATACGCTTTGCCAGTTGCGCATTATTGCCTACTGTTGGATGCGCATCTAATGGCAGATGATAAGCAAGCAAACTTATATCATGCTGAAACAGCTTACGGATACGATTTCCCTTAAACCCCACTAATGGTGCAGCCTCTCCTTTCCAGAAGTATCCATGATGAACCAGCAGTGCATCAGCTCCCTGCTGAATAGCAGCATCAATTAATTCCAGGCTGGCGGTTACGCCAGTTACCAGATGATGCATATCGGCCCGCCCTTCGACCTGCAAACCATTCGGACAATAATCATCGAATTCATCAATAGAAAGATAGTCATCGCAAAAATGACATATCTCATCAAGTTGCATTATTATCTCTACCTCCTTAATTTTGAGTCGCTATGATAAAGTAATTGGATGAAAACTTTAAAACTATTTCTGTTCCTGATTCAGTTTGCCTTTATTGGACTAATACTGGGTGCTACTTACCTGATATGGCAATCTCCAGATGTGCCGGCAACCATTAGTAGCTGGTTACCCAGCGCATGGCAATCAAGCCCTAAAATTAAAACTGCAGCACCTTCCTTACCCGACCCTCAAGGGCCATTCTCCTATGCTGAAGCAGTACAAACCTCTGCACCTTCGGTAGTCACTATCTATACCAGTAAAACTGTTAAACAGAGTGTACACCCTTTACTCAATGACCCGGTATTTGATCAGCTTTTTGGCGATCAATTAAAAAAATATAAGCGCGATAAGACTTCAACCAACCTCGGCTCTGGCGTCATAGTCACTAGTGATGGATATATTCTGACCAATCAGCATGTGGTTGATGGTGCCGACGAAATCCTGATATCCCTTTCCGATGGCCGCAGCAGTGAAGCTAAAGTCATTGGAGAAGACCGTGAAAGCGACATAGCTGTGTTACGTATTCCGCTCAATAATCTGAAAAATATTCAGGTTGCCAACGGCCACAACCCTATTCGAGTGGGCGATGTAGCGCTCGCCATTGGCAATCCACTCAATGTGGGGCAGACCGTCACCATGGGGATCATCAGCGCCACTGGTCGTAACCGAGTGGGATTGAACACATTTGAAAATTTCATCCAGACCGATGCCGCCATCAACCCCGGTAATTCCGGCGGCGCACTGGTGAATGCGCACGGTGATCTAATCGGCATCAATAGTGCAATCTTCAGCCAGTCTGGTGGATCACAGGGTATAGGTTTTGCCATACCCATTTCTCTTGCGCTGGATGTGATGCAGCAAATCGTCAAATATGGTCACGTCAGCCGGGGCTGGCTAGGTGTTGAAGGTACAGATATCACTGCTCAGGCAGCGATCAACTCGGGCAATCCGGATTTACAGGGAGTGTTAATAGTTGGTGTATTCATCGACAGCCCGGCAGATAAGGCGGGGATCTTAACCGGGGACATCATCACTGCAATAGATCACAAACCAGTTAGCAAGGTACGTAATGTACTGGAAATCATTGCAGGGCATAAACCCGGTGAAGAGGTCAGCATCGATATTCTGCGCGATGGTAAATCCATATCTCTAGCGATGATCACAACCGAAAGACCGCAATAAAGCAGGAGCTACGCCAAGCTTGAGCTCGTGACCAGGAGTCTGTCGGATTTAGGACGAATCTACTGCGGAAAAGGCATTTTGGCCAACAATCCGGTCATTTTCGTTAAATAGGCTCACTATTCGCCTCAAATAATCGAAATATTTGACTCAAAATGCCATTTCCTCGCTACGACCACCTAAACCCGACAGGCTGCTAGCGCTGATATATTTTCTTAAAACCTGCTTCAGAAAACCCACTCATGCGCTGCTTACCGACCAGGATGAGAGGCACTCCATTGCCTCCTAATTTACGATAATCGGCTTTCCCCTTGCTGGATTTCTCGATATCGTATTCGTCAAATGCAATCTTATTTTTTTTAAAATAACGTCGTGCCTGTTTGCAGTAACCACACCAGGAAGCGCTATACATAATGACATCTTTAGAAGGGAATTTGCGTTTGCTAATAAGGCCGGGGTCAAACTTAAACTGTGATTTTGCCGAACCCTTTTTTGGGGAATAGCCTGAAATAGAATTGACCTGAACATCAATCTTTTCAACCTTTCCTTTTTCTGGTGGGCTACTGGAAAAATGTATAGTCCCCCTGTCATCCACCCACTTATAAATTTCTGCTGTCGCAGAATTTCCAAGCCCTGCTAACAGGACGAGTATTAGCAAACGAAACATCATTGTCATAACTTAGTACACCCTGTAATTAAATAGTTAAGCATAATCCTGGATTTCAGGATATCGCGTATCTGGAACCAACCTGTACAGCCTTTTCCGATATGGCATAATCCGTCCCCCATATCCTGATAAAAACCACGTCACAGTATGAAACTTAAACTAAAGTATAGTAGTGGATACGCAACGGGGCTTTATTTATATACCGAAAACCCTGTTAAACATTTCGCTTAACAGAGTTTGTATGGAGCAACAGCCTTAGATCAGGACTTTATTCGATACTCAGCAGAACGGGCATGCGCAGTGAGTCCTTCACCATGCGCCAGAACCGATGCAACCTTACCCAACACTGATGCCCCTTCAGCAGAACAACCAATCAGGCTCGAACGCTTCTGAAAGTCGTACACGCCCAGGGGAGACGAAAACCTGGCAGTACGCGAGGTTGGTAAGACATGATTTGGCCCCGCGCAATAATCACCTAATGCTTCTGCAGTGTAACGACCCATGAAGATTGCACCAGCATGTTTAATTGAGCGAGCAACTTCCCTGGCATTCTCTACCGATAACTCAAGATGCTCTGGCGCAATATAATTGGCTACCTGCACCGCTTCATCTATGTCCTGCACATGAATCAAGGCGCCACGAGTTGTCATAGAGGTATGGATAATGGCTTTACGAGGCATTTCCTGAATAAGTTTATCGATACTCTGTTTCACCTGTTGCAGAAACGCTGCATCAGGTGATACCAATATAGACTGAGCATCTTCGTCATGCTCAGCCTGTGAAAACAGATCCATCGCGATCCAGTCTGGATTGGTTTTGCCATCGCACACAACCAGTATCTCTGAAGGCCCTGCGATCATATCGATCCCGACCGTACCAAACACCATACGCTTGGCTGTTGCCACATAGATATTGCCCGGCCCCACAATCTTATCTACCTGAGGCACCGTCTCTGTACCATAAGCCAGCGCGGCGACAGCCTGTGCTCCACCAATGGTAAAAACTCGATCCACACTGGATAGATGCGCGGCGGCCAGTACCAGGTCATTCACCACACCATTCGGTGTAGGCACCACCATGATTAATTCTTTTACTCCAGCCACCTTGGCAGGAATTGCATTCATCAATACCGACGAAGGATAGGCTGCTTTGCCACCCGGCACATAAAGCCCAGCCTTATCCAGAGCAGTCACCTGTTGACCGAGAATCGTACCGTCATCTTCGGTATACTCCCAGGAGTCCATTTTCTGTTTTTCTGCATAACGACGGATACGATCTGCTGATAATTCGAGCGCCTCTTTCTGGTCAGCAGGTAAGCTATCGAATGCCTGTTTGAGGATTTCCAGAGGCATTTCCAGATCTGACATACTGTCGACTTTCAAACCATCGAAACGAGCTGTTAAATCCAGTACGGCAGCATCACCCTGATGGCGAACACTGGACAGGATTTCAATCACAGTATTCATAACCTGCTCATCGGAAACCGTATCCCAGGCCAGTAATTGTTCCAGTTGCGGCCAGAAATCTTCGCTCTGGCTGCTGAGTTGTTTGATTTCAATTTTCATCATAGTCTCTTAACAGAGTGGTTCTTCCACTGCTGCTTCAATTTTTTCTACAACCTGCTTGATCGCCCGGTTCTTCATTTTTAATGAAGCCCTGTTAATGATCAGGCGCGAACTGATATCCATAATAAATTCCAGAGGAACCAGGCCATTGGCCTTTAGTGTATTACCTGTATCAACCAGATCGACAATCAGATCGGACAGGCCAACAATAGGTGCCAGTTCCATTGATCCGTACAGCTTGATCAACTCAACCTGACGACCCAGTTTAAGGAAATAATCCCGAGTAATCGCGGTATATTTGGTGGCCACCTTCAATCGACCGGCTGGTAATTCCCTGTCGGCATAGCCGGCGGTCATGAGTTTACAGGGTGCTATATGCAAATCGATACGCTCATACAGTCCTTCACCACCATGTTCCAGCAGTACGTCCTTGCCGGCGATACCAATATCAGCAGCCCCATATTGAACATAGGTTGGTACATCGGCAGATCTTATCAATACCAGATTTATATTTTCGTGATTGGTTTTGAAAATCA
>JBNKMF010000003.1:0-133149 GCA_050292965.1 Gammaproteobacteria bacterium
CTCAAACCCCCGGGGATGAAACAAGTTGACATTGGCAAAAGATAAGCTCTCATCTGCTGAACATAATAAGGCGCTAGCTTGCAAACTAGCTTGTTCTCCGGTAAACCAGGGTCCGACAAAATACCAGTCCTTGTTATAAAAAAGGTGATAATCCCAGGCACTTCGTGGCGAGTTAGAACTGCCAGGAACTCGCTCCAGGTTGGCGGTGAGTATATCGGCCGATCCGGGGGATACCGCATTTACCTTACTGCCCAAACCATAAAAGCCAAATATTGGATTTGCCCAGGGAGCCACGAAATGAAACAGTGAGTCTCCCAGGAACCACTTGTTCTCCCGCAAGTGCGGAAAATAAGGCCCGCGAATCTCGGTTGGTTTGGGAGCATTTGCCCGTTCAAAGGGAAAGAACCTTAGCCAATCCAGCATTTGCATTACCCCCTTTTCATGCGGTTTTTAATGACGTTGTAGGCAGCACCAATCGTACCGGTCACTGTGCCAACGGTGGCCAATATCGGTGAACCGGTAGCTGCAGCACCTGCAAGGGCGCTAATTCCCACAACGTTATTCGTCGTCATCGCACCATTGGCCATGTCTCTTCCATAGTCATTCCATGTGTAAGGATCTTCCCCATTACGTGCTCTTGAAGCATTGGTCAACAGGGCGCTGATACTCGCCCGGATATTGCCATTGCTTTTTTGTCAGGATCACCGGGTTGTTATTACGCATTCCCCTTTGTACAAATTACTGATTGAATGATACAGCCCTGGGCGCTTCTGCGGCGGGTGTAATATCCACGGGTTTCGGTTTTTTCGACGGTTTCTCTTTGATCAGCGGCCAGGGCAGTTCGCCAAAGGTTTCCGTGATGGACATATCCGGGCAAGTGGCTTTCACCTTGTCCCACTCCGCCTGGGTGGACTTGCCCACCTGTAAACGCATAGAATCGATAATGGAATCGCAGAGCTTAAACAGGGGCGGAGCACACATTTCATCCTGGTATATAGCAGTTCCTCCAAAATCAAAAATAATCCTGATGAATCGCTTGGGCGAAACCGGTAAAAACACTGTGCGATGGAGTGTAGGGTTTTCTTTACTGGAATTGCCAATGCAGTGAATATCACAGACAACGCCTTGTATGCTGGGGGATAGCGGTAATACGCGCCAGTTTAACGGGCCGCGATAATGAGGCTTTTTTCCTGACCGGGTATAACCGTAAAAATTATCCAGAAAGTCGGAGATGGCTGACTCAAACCCACGGGGATGAAACAAGTTGACATTGGCAAAGGATAAGCGCTCATCTGCTGAGCATAATAAAGCGCTAGCATGCAAGCAAGCTTGTTCTCCGGTAAACCAGGGTCCGACAAAATACCAGTTCTTGTTATAAAAATGGTGATAATCCCAGGCGCTTCGTGGCGCGTTAGAACTGCCAGGGACTCGCTCCAGGTTGGCGGTGAGTATATTGGCAGACCCAGGTGATATCGCATCCACCGTGCGCCCCCGACGAGAGATGCTAAAAATCGGGTTTGCCCAGGGGGCTGCAAAATAAAACAAAGAGTCCCCCAGGAACCACTTGTTTTTCCTCGGGCGAGAGAAATAAGGCCCGCGAATCTCGGTAGGTTTAGGGGCATTCCCACTGGCAAAGGGAAAGAACTTAATCAAGTCCAACATCCGGATCAGCCCCTTTTCATGCGGTTTTTAATGACGTTGTAGGCAAATTGTATAGCACCTATCGTACCGGTCACTGTGCCTACGGTGGCCAATATCGGTGAACCGGTAGCTGCAGCACCTGCAAGGGCGCTAATTCCCACAACGTTATTCGTCGTCATCGCACCATTGGCCATGTCTCTTCCATAGTCATTCCATGTGTAAGGATCTTCCCCATTACGCGCTCTTGAGGCATTGGTCAACAGGGCGCTGATGCTCGCCCTGATATTGCCATTGCTTTTTTGCCTGGATCACCGGGTAGTAATTACGCATTCCCCTTTGCACAAATTACCGATTGAATGATACAGCCCTGGGCGCTTCTGCGGCGGGTGTAATATCCACGGGTTTCGGTTTTTTCGACGGTTTCTCTTTGATCAACGGCCAGGGCAGCTCACCAAAGGTTTCTGTGATGGACATATCCGGGCAAATGGCTTTCACCTTGTCCCACTCCGCCTGGGTGGACTTGCCCACCTGTAAACGCATGGAATTGATAATGGAATCGCAGAGCTTAAACAAGGGCGGAGCGCGCATTTCATCCTGGTATATAGCGGTGCCTACAAAATTAAAATTAATCCTGATGAATTGTTTTGGCGAAATCGGGAAAAACACGGTTCGATGGAGCGTAGGGTTTTCTTTACTGGAATTGCCGATGCAATGGATATCACAGACAACGCCCTGTATGCTGGGGGATAGCGGCAATACGCGCCAGTTTAACGGGCCACGATAATGGGGCTTTTTACCCGAACGCTCGTACCCGTAAGAAGAATCCAGAAAATCGGCGATGGCAGACTCAAACCCCTGGGGATGAAACAAGTTGGTATCGGCAAAAGATAAGCGCTCATCTGCTGAACATAATAAAGCGCTAGCTTTTAAGCGAGCTTTTTCTCCGGTAAACCAGGGTCCGACAAAATACCAGTTCTTGTTATAAAAAAGGTGGCAATCCCAGGCGCTTCGAGGTGCATTGGAACTACCAGAAACCCGCTCCAGGTTGGCGGTAAGTATATTGGTCGATCCAGGTGATATCGCATCCACCGTCCGCCCTCGACGAGAGATGCTAAAAATCGGGTTTGCCCAGGGAGCTGCAAAATAAAACAAAGAATCCCCAAAGAACCATTTATTCTTTCTAGGACGTGGAAAATAAGGCCCACGAATCTCGGTGGGTTTGGGAGCATTCCCACTGGCAAAGGGAAAGAACTTAATCCAGTCCAGCATCCGGATCAGCCCCTTTCCATGCGCTTTTTTATGACGTTATAGGCAAATTGCATTGCACCTATCGCGCCGGTCACGGTGCCAACGGTGGTCAATATCGGTGAGCCAATTACAGCACCACCTACAAGAGCGCTAACTCCCACAACATTATTCGTCGTCATCGCACCATTGGCCATATCTCTTCCATAATCATTCCATGTGTATGGATCTTCCCGGTTACGCGCCCTTGAGGCATTGGTCAACAGGGCGCTGATGCTCGCCCTGATGTTGCCATTGCCTTTCAGCAGGTTTTTATCGGCCAGCATCCCCAATTGTGTAGCGGCTGCATAGGTCGGATTTGGATCGGTCGTGGGCCAGCACATTTTAACGATATGCCTTTGCTCAGTAAACGAGAGGCTCTTGCCGGAAAGCGCCATCAAACCCTGGGTGAGCACCACCGATCCCGCCCCCTCCGAGCTCCATTCCACGCCATTTTGGTCTTTTGACTGCTCGATGGCATCCGCCAACAGGCCAGCAAATGCATAGCTTTTTGTCAGGATCGACGAGTTGTAATTGCGCATGCCCCCCAGGCTGCTACCGACCGGAGAGTAAAACAAATCAAAATCGCCTTTTAAAGCTGCACTACTGCCAAACATGTCGTCGAGTTTTGTTGCTACCTCTTCCGCAGCCACCTGTGGCGAGACATATTCGGTATCTGCTATGGCCACATTTATATTGTTTTCAGGTGTAATACGGCCACTACGCCTATATTTCACATCGACATCGTTGCGGATTTTCTTGACGCTATAAACCCCAGGCTTTTCCTGGCTCCCGCGAGCAATGCTTTTATACTCATCGCTTAATTCCAGTGCGGTGACCACCAGGCTGTCATTCGCGCGGCGCTCCACTGTGGCCTTGATACCAGGAACAAACACCACGACCTTTTGAAAAGTGTTGGTTTTAAAGTCGTTAAGATTGGGAATAAACACATTATTTTTGCCGCTCAACCCCGTAGATAAAGCCTTTAAATGCTTCATTGCCATCACGGGGTAAAAGAACCCTGCTCTTTCGGCACTCTTTAATATTAACGCCTCTTGTTTAAGTGCGGGGGCAAAGCTCACTTCCTTGCCTATTTTGTGGGTTGAGATCAAAAGATCTTTTTTAGCTGGTGGGATCATAAAGCCAGTCCTCTAGTCCGTTAGTTTTGTTTTTACAAGTTATGAACGCGATTGTATCCTCAACGGCCCTACACTTAAAGTGGTTTTTCGAGTTCTTTTCAGGCACCCATCTCTATAAATTTTTCAAAAATAAACACGGACACACAAAGATTGCACAAATTTTGAATATTCATTTCATTACATCGCCCCCTATTAATCCGTTAGCATCAAATGTCAAAACCGCTTTTTGACAATAGCAAAAGTGACCGAGCCGAGCGGTGCATTTATGGAACTTTTATTGGTCTCATGTTTACCAATTCGCGTCGTCACACCTTGATCTACACCACCGCAAACGCACTTTAACTCGTCCAACTGTGGATTCCAGAGTGATACTTCCATCGGTACCTAAAACTTCATTAAAGATATTATCTCCATCGATAGTCTCGTAATTATGGGCATCCTGCCCTAATCGGTGGTGAGTTATTTTTCTGTATTAAATTAGCCGAGTTTCAGATGTAACCAGAAAAAATATTTTACAGGCTCACGTCATGAGCCACCTCATCTCTATACTAGCCGTAATTGATCAGGACGGGTTGTCCTGTTTTTTAAATTGTCGCTTATTTTCTGACATTAGTGAGGCTGGTCATGCATACTTTAACTAACCATAGTGATACCCATTCAAACCTGGAGTCGTTCTTTTCTAATCAAAATCTGATTTCATCACCTTCTGGAGCTTGCCAGTTATACTCTTCACTTAACTGTAACCGTATCGCTCTGAAATGCCTGAAGATCAGGGGTAATCAATTCGACGAATCGTTAATGATGATGGCAGTGGCTGCTTTGTTACAGTGGTTCGACACACATCTGCTTAAGCCAATCAAGATTGTTGAAAAAGACTCAGTTCGGGAAATTAGTGTTTTTGACTGTATTCAATACCAGCGACATGTGCCGTCAAAATCTTTTAGCAGCTTTCTGTATGTTGGAAAATCGCAAACCCGATTGATTCCCTGCCAGGTTGCTTTAAACCAGTTACTGCCCGGTCAATGGATGGAAGCCGTACTGACTCAGGCAGTTGCTGCGGTGTATCTGAAAGAGATTCGGATGAATCGGGCGGTTTACCGGTGTTTACAGGAGGAAACTATCAAGCTGGTACAACACGACCCCAGATTTCAGCATTTGATTGAAAACCTTTTGCCCTGTGCTCTCACACTGGATGAACAGCTGCTGTCGATTGCGCATCAGTTGTTTCCGCATGGTGATGCCAGCTTTGAAGATTTGACCATGATCTGGCGTAATAGACGTGTCTATCAGAGGATGATTGATGAGGAAAACCCGCTATTACGCCTGTTTCACCTGACCCGTTTACAACGCTTGAAGCGACATGAGGTAAAACCTGATCGAGGGCTAACCAGCGCAGCAGAGAGCTGACTTTAGTGGCTGTTTATTGAACCCAGCTACTTACTGTTTTATCAGGTATCTGGTTTTTGTGAATTTTTTGTGACCCCCTACCAGCTTTTAACAATGCAGTGTAATATTCTTTAAGCCATTGCAATTCGAGAACTATCCGTGATGTTTTATATTGAAGACTCAACTATTGAAGATACTGATAATATTAAAGAACCCGTCAAACATAGCGATCAATTACTAATTCTTGACGGTACTACTTGCCTGGATTATACGACTGATCAACCTGAACCAAATAATGAAAGCTTGTTGCAGTCTTTCTGGGATCAGGTAAAGAACATCTGATTCATTCGTCATTGCAAAGGACGATTGTTCTAGCATGCTGAGTCAGGTTAATTCAAAGCGCCTGTACCATAAACCGATTTAGCTGTTGCGAGCTCAAGGGTTAGATGTAGAGAAGGTATAACCTTGATTCCGCTATTGCCCCCCTAATATCTGACGTAAGCTAATGATGTTTTGGATCAATTTATGGATTTTTCTCACCCATTGATTTTTCAGCATAGATGCTGTTATTTCGCGGAAGCAAAGGGGCGTGAACCCACTAACACTACAGGAATTTTTGAAAATTCCGTTTTACTGAGGATTCCTTGATAACAAAACCCCCGACCAAATGGCCGAGGGCAAGTTTTTCTTCTTATAATCAATTTCCTTATCTTCCCCTTACCTCATCTTCCCCCTCCAAATTTACTCCGCATTAATACCTGCCGATATCGTAGCGACAGAGTCAACAACATTATCATGCCGAGTAACAACTGAAAATCAATTGCTCCACCACCACCGCCTGAGCTACCTGATGTTGCAGGTGCTGTAGTCGGGACTGGGCCTGGTGGCGTTGTTGCCGGTGTTTTAGCTACAGCCAAACCGCCTGGATCTGTGATGACTCCATTGCGGAGCAGATCGTTATCGTTCGGACCACCATCTTCAATTAAGATCTGCATACAGTAATCACCGAGAGCTAAACCTGGCTGATAATCGCTCGAGCCAGGTGCAGGACAGACCCCATCAGCACCCAGAGCTGAAGATAATTTATTCGCTGCATCTTCTACAAAGTTCATCCAACCTGCATCTGCACTATATTTACGATAAACCGCCATATCAGGAATAGCTGATAACAGTGGGATTACTATTTTTACGGATAACCCTGGTTTTGTAAGACCGTGGATAGTGAAATCCAGATATCCATCTGCTGAAGTGAAGTCACTGTCAGTAGTATTCGCAGGCGATGTGACACGCCCTAAACCGGCAAATTGCTCCAATTCAACTAGCGTGATATTGGCACCATATCGACCACTCAGTTGTGCCGTCTTACCCAGGCGTAAACTCAGCCCTGACTGGGTTGCGATAATCCACTTGTTTGATTCACCTGCCCGTAGCTGTAACATTTCGGACTGTTCGTCAATAGCATCCAGATAGTTTGGTACGCCATCGTTATCGTCATCATGGTCGCCTTCCAGAGCGTCTTCTATACTATCATTATCGGAGTCTGCTCCTGGAGCCGGTGTGAAATCCTGTGCTGTGATATGCACGTATATTTCATTTTCTGCTTCCAGTGCGCCACTATCCACTACTTTGACTCCTATTTTGTAATTACCTTCGAGCAGATTCCCCGGATCGAAGCTAAATACCTTTACTGAACCTGGAGATGTTAGATTATTGTCCGTTGTTGACCAGTCCAGAGTGTGTGTATCGTTCTGATTATCGTCATGGATTATAGCTGTGACGGTAACTGGCCCAGCATTGCTGTGTAGATTTTTTGTCAAAACACCATTCTGTTTCACTTCTATTTCGACTATTGGAGCAACATTAGTATCGATCAGGGTAATGATATGAGTACTGTTTGCTCCAGGCGCAGCATTCACTGCACTTGTTAAGGTGAAATTAATCCTGTCACCTGCATTCGCAGTTGCTGGTATCTGATAATCAATGACTGCAGTTTTTCCGCTGGCAATGGATAGAGTGTCACTACTGGTAGATCCATTAACCGTTAAGTCATAGTTGAGGTCTACCGGATACTGTGGCGCTAATCCATTCATATTCAATTTAACCTGAATAAACTGTCCCGCCTCGGCCTGCTGATCAAGCTGGAAATTCACCATCGGTAACACTTCAACAATCTGGGTTTCTGTAACGGTGTTGTTGCCACTATCGCTTACGCTCCAGGTTATTACATGACGGCCAGTTGTAAAGGGGCCAGTGTTATCCGCAACAGGTTGCAATACGCCATCTTCAGGGTCTATTGCTGTGGCAACACCCAGAGCAATCGGAGTCAGGTAACCGCTTGAGGGAACTCTGATATCAGCGGGTACAGTGATTGAGGGTGAAATATCAAGGGGTGCCTGTGCAGTGATAGTCACGCTTGCCACGAATACGCTATCAACCAAACCATCGTTTACAATCAACTGTGCAGTATAGATACCAGCCACATCAGCAGTGAACTCGGGGTTAACCGAAGTTGCTTTGGTTAATACTGCAAAGCTGCCAGTTGGTACGCCAAGGGTCCACTGGTAAGTGATTGTATCTCCGTTAGCATCGCTGGACAGGATGCCATCCAGTGTGACGAGGTCACCTACCAATACGTTCTGGTCAGTACCAGCATGAGCCACTGGAGCATCATTAACGGCTGTGATGGTTACCCGGCTGGCAAGGCTTTTTAAATTTTTAATATCAGTAACGATCAGTTGAGCTACGTAGTCACCTGGCTGGTCAGGATCAAAAGATGCAATTGCCATAGTAGCTTTAACCACTTCTGCCAGACTAGCCTGCGGTTTAGATACCAATGTCCACTGGTACGATAATGCATCCCCATCAGGGTCACTGGAAGCACTGCCATTTATCGTGACGCTGTTTCCAATGGATACCGTTTGTGGGCTACCTGCATCTGCAACCGGTTGGCCATTGACTGTGGTATCAACCACTTTGACGTTAAAACTACCCGTCGTCGTATTGTTTGCATTATCGCTTGCACTACAGTTCACTATTGTAGAGCCCAATGAAAAATTGCTACCGCTGGCGGGTGAACAATTGGGCACGATAGGTCCATCAACAGCGTCAGTTGCGGTAGTGATGTAATCTGAGATAGCTCCTGTCGATGAAGTCGTGTTAACACTGATATCTGCTGGTAATGTTAAAACTGGCCCTGTAGTGTCTAGCACAGCAATGCTGAAGCTACCAGAAGTTGTTAGCCCCGCACTATCGGTAACGCTACAATTCACTACGGTATTACCCAACGCAAACGCACTACCAGACACGGGTAGACACGATGCTGTTAACACGCCATCGACTACGTCACTGGCGCTGACTGTGTAACTGACAACGGCCCCGCTTGCTGAAGTTGCTTCTGCAGTGATATCGGCAGGCAAGCCTAAGGTTGGTGAACCGATATCGGTAATGGTAACGATTTGAGTTGCGCTTCCCGTGTTATTAGCGGAATCGGTTGCTGACCAGGTAATGGTATGCACGCCTACAGTAAAGGGGCCACTGTTGTTAGCTATTGCTGGCAAAACACCACTGACAAGATCGCTTGCCGTCGCACTTCCCAGCGCTACAACAGTCGTCGAACCTGTAGCTGCTATTGATATATTGGCTGGGGCTGTAACCACTGGTGCGGTGGTATCAACAATTCTGACATTGAAGCTACCTGTGCTAGTTAGATTTGCACTATCGGTCACACTACAGCTGACGGCTGTGCTGCCTAAGGCAAAGGTACTGCCCGATGCAGGCAGGCAACTCGCTGCAAGAGCACCGTCAACAATGTCGCTGGCTGTAGCACTATAGTTGACGACTACGCCTGCTGCTGAGGTAGCTTCCTGGGTGATATTTAACGGCAGATTTAAGGTGGGTGCACCCGTGTCAGTAACGGTAATAGTTTGAGTAGCAGTACCTGTATTGTTAGCTGCATCGGTAGCACTCCAGGTAATGGTATGGATACCTACAGTAAATGGGCCACTATTACTTGCTACTGGTATCAAAGTACCGCTAACCAGATCTGTTGCTGAGGCACTACCCAAAGCTACAGCCGTTGCAGCACCAGTAGCTTCCACTGTGATGTTTAGAGGAGCAATAACATTGGGTGCTGTGGTATCGACTATAGAAACAATAAAACTGCCATTCGATATATTTCCTTCCAGATCCTGTGCGCTACAGTTAACGACATGATCTCCCAGAGCAAAACTACTGCCAGATGCAGGTAAACAGTTTGCTGTAATGACACCATCAATGGCATCGCTTGCTGTGGCTATATAAGTCACTATCGCACCTGTAGAAGCGCTAGCTTCTGTAGAAATATTGGCAGGTAAATTTAAAGTTGGCGCGCCAATATCGGTGATGGTGACGTTAAAACTACCGGAAGCCGAGTTGTTAGCGCTATCGCTTGCACTACAGTTTACGGTGCTTGTTCCCAGTGCAAAGTTACTACCAGATACTGGCAAACAACTGGTGACAACAAAGCCATCAGCGACATCGTTTGCAGTGACACTATAGTTAACAATAGCTCCGGCTGCTGAGGTTGCTCCCTGACTGATATTCGCAGGCAGGTTCAGGGTTGGTGCTACTGTATCCGTGATGGTTACGGTTTGAGTGGCTATACCCGTGTTATTGGCTAAATCAGTAGCTCTCCAGATAATAGTATGGACACCTACGGTAAATGGACCTGTGTTATTTGCTAGTGGAGTCAATGTGCCATTAACCAGATCAGTCGCTGAGGCATTACCCAGACTTACCGCAGTAGTCGCACCAGTAGCTTCCGTAGTAATATCCAGTGGAGCTGTAACAGCAGGCGGCGTAGTGTCGGCAACAGTAATATTAAAGCCGCCTGTTGCTATATTGCCGGAACTATCGGTCACACTACAATTCACCGGAGTAATACCCAGTACAAAAGTACTACCTGAAGCTGGCGTACAGCCTGATGGCAGACTACCGTCAACAATATCAGTAGCTGAGGAAGCGTAGACTACTGATGCACCTGTAGCAGCGGTGGCTTCAAAAGTAAAACTGTTCGGTAATATCAGAGTCGGCAATCCCGTATCGGTAATGGTAACAATTTGAGTTGCAGACCCAGTATTGTTAGCTGCATCGGTAGCACTCCAGGTTATGGTGTGTGTGCCTACAGCAAAGGGACCTGTATTATCTGCTGAAGCTGTCAAATTCCCGCTCACGGCATCACTGGCACTTGCATTACCGAGGTTGACAGCTGTAATCGTACCAGTTGCTTCCATCGTGATATCCAGAGGAGCGGTTACCGCAGGCGCAATGGTATCGACAACGGTGATATTGAAACTACCTGTTGATATATTGCCTTTAGTATCGCTGGAACTACAGCTCACAGGAGTAGTTACAAACCCAAAGTTGCTACCACTTGCCGGTGTACAACTCACGGTTCTAACACCATCAACCAGATCGTTTGCGGTTGCGGAATAATTGACTGTCGAACCTGTAAAGGATGTAGCTTCAGCATTGAAACTGGAGGGTAAATTTAGCATCGGCCCGGTATTATCCGTGATGGTAACTGTTTGAGTGGAGGTACCTGTATTGCCAGCACCATCAGTAGCACTCCAGGTGATAGTGTGTAGACCCACAGCAAATGGGCCAGAGTTATTTGCTGTTGGTATCAAACCTGCACTGACCGCATCGCTGGCTGAGGCACTGCCAAGGTTCACGGCTGTAGTTGTACCTGTAGCCTCCATTGTGATATTCAGTGGAGCTGTCACAACGGGGGCTGTGCTATCAACAATCTCGACCGTAAAACTACCTGATGTCGAATTACTTGCGCTGTCAGTCACACTGCAATTGACTGTGGTAATAAGCAACCCAAAATTAGAGCCACTGGCAGGTGTACAGACTCCATTAATATTTCCATCAACCGTATCAACTCCTGTTACTGAGTAACTCACAAGGGCTCCAGTGGGCCCTGTGGCTTCTACAGTCATATTCGTGGGTAAACTTATAGATGGTGCAGAGGTGTCGGTTATGGTTACCGTTTGAGTAGCATTGCCGGTATAGCCAGCTGTATCAGTAGCGCTCCAGGTAATGGTATGCACACCCACAGTAAAAGGGCCTGTATAACTCGGTAAAGGTATTAGTGCTCCACTCACCAGGTCACTCGCGGCAGCTGCACTGGTACTGTCCAGAATAACGACCGTACTGACTCCCGTCGCTTCACGAATGATCGCAGGAGGAGCCGTCACACTGGGTGCGGTTGTATCTCTAACCAATACCGTGAAGCTTCCAGTGGTGGATTGGTTGTTGCTATTAGTCACACTACAATTTACCGTAGTTATGCCAAGGGCAAAAGTGCTGCCACTAGCAGGAGCACAACCCGATGGCAGAGCTCCATCAGTAACGTCGTTGGCACTTGATGTATAGTTCACAGCAGCACCAGACGCAGAGGTCGCCTCTGCCGTGATGTTGCCTGGTAAACTTAATGTTGGTGCTGGTGGCGGTGGCGGAGTAACCGTTAACTGGAAATTCAACACCTGAGTTAATCCTGGATAACCATTATCTGTAACAGTGATACTTACCGGGTAAGTTCCAGTAGCATCTGTTGGCGTAAACCAGCGTATCCTGACGCTGCCATCATTTTCAAAAAAACGTGGATTATTAGCCACTACGGGAATACCACTAAAAGTGGATTTAAGAGCATCTCCATCAGGGTCACTGACTGTAACAGTAATATCGAATACTCCTCCTGCAACTACTGTTTGATCGGCTACTGCTCCTATTATCGGTGCCTTGTTTGCATCCGCCACATCGCGTGATACCAGGTAAAAATCATCTCCAAAAATGAATAGCGGTTGCCCTGTTTTACCATCGACATCACGGAACTGGAAGCTGTTGAAACCTGTAGTATTGATAACACCGTAAAACTGGTGAGCAGGTGTCACCAACTTACCGATATTATTGGGCAGGCCACCGTCAATGATGATTTCGATATTGGCCGCACTATTGCTGCCCTTGATATAGCCGCCTGCTGCATACAAAGTTGTGGCAGAAGTTCCACTGACCCCATCGTAGGGCAAACATTCTACTGGAACCACGCCATTATTGGCTGTTTCGAGTGCCTGGCATTCTCCAATTGAAGTATTAGTTGCATGACCGTGATCCGGGTCGAACACTCCATAACTTCCTGTATAAGTTCCACCCGTTGAAGTTGACAGAATGTTGGTGGCGGGGTGGTTGGAAGACCAGGCGATACCTTTACTGGTTATAGTGGTTGCTCCGCTATATATCCAGTTTAAGTTTGCATCCTGATAAGAGCGGTAAGTGTCCCATGCAGAGCCTTCAAAGCCTTCGTGCTTTACATAGAAGGGATTATTAGGATCAGCGACTGAAGCTAGCGCATCAAAGAATGCTCCCTCGCTCCAGCAAGTTGTGACAGTGCCAGTTGTGGAGCAGGCGCTAAAAACAACTGTCGCATCGGCAAATTCATAGGTAGCTAAGCCTTTATCAACTTCAAGACGATAGGTAAAACTGTCTACACCACTAAACGTGGTTGGAGAAACAGTAAAGTCGAAAGAACCATCAGCACAAATGGTATTAATTGCACTACCACACTTCAAGGTTCCTTCTGTCGGGGGGGTAATTACTGTCAGGGTATGATTCGTAGCAATATCTAGTACGAATTGAGGGGAATTATCGACATCATTCATGGTGTCATTGGCAATCACACCATCAGCCTCTACTACCAACAAACCATCTGCTGGCACACTGAATGAGTCACCATTAACACCAATTGCCGCTTGCACAGCAACAGGTATCAAGGCGAGGAATAAATTCATCCATAATACTTTTGCAAAAATCTTCATTTATTCCCCCTGGAATATTAAAGATCAGCCTTCTAAATGCTGCTTACTTAATGAGGCAGCTCATAATTCTCACAATTTCATCAACTATACGCCTGCCAATTGATCTATGTTATAGGGGATTATCCACTCTAACGGTAGGTATCCGCCTATTACCAGGTAGAATTTATCTACCTTATTTTGGCGTTTTTATGATTTTTATCTGAAAACTCATTCCATGTTTCTAGCAACTTCCTAAAAAAGCTGCTTCATCCTCTACCATTGGTGCTCTGAAAAAAGAAATTTCCTGAATCTGAATAACTATCTGATATCGCAGCTTTTGAACCCTGAAAGTAGTGACCTGGATTACACAGTTGAGCGCATATTTCTGGCGCATAGAGATGACCTACTGAACCAATTAATGAATTTCTCTTAACCCATCTGGTGAAGTCAATAACGCTACAGGCATTTGTTGCGCTTAAATCTATACAGGATTTAAATAGGGAAAGATAATTGGAAACCTATGATTAATTTCGTCCAAATTCGAGATATTGTCATGCTGGATGGGACGACCTGTTAAGATTTCTTTGTCGAGGAAACTAATTGTAACAGGAGAAGCTGGTTGCCTTTTACTTAAGAAACTAATTACTTTGTTAAAAATAGTTAAGCCACTTTACTGCCAGCTTATTGTGGTTAATATAGAATCATCTGCGCAACTGAAGACTATAGTTGCGCATTATACAGCTCTCACCTGATCAACTATGTTCAAATAAACTGGGTGCTGTCTTTTTGAGTTTCTTTGCTGTCTTTTTTTCTTTCGCAGTCATTAACGGCTTCTTTTTATCTTCTTTGTTACCTTTTTTTTCTTTACTCATTATATTTGCTCCTAAGCAACGGACATAGATTGCCCTAAACCCACTTTACACCTGCTTTCCAGCAATAGCGAATCAGTTAAACTGATCAGCGAAATATTGAGTCTATATGACTCCTGATAAGGAGAAAACTGAGCAAAGCTCTTCATCTCAGCCAATCCGCCGTAGCAATATTATACACAGGACTTTTCATCGACCGAGCTTCTAGTCATTTAACTATGGCACCTCATGCCAATTAAGATGTATCTCTGGCTTACTGGTTGATGCACATAATAAAAGTGCAACTTTGCAGACATACCCCAGCCTGGTAGAAGCTACTCGAGTGGGTGCCACGCAGGCTGCTCTGGTCAGTGACGAGACAAAAATGAATAGAAAAAAGCAGTACAAAGCTAAGCGGCAGAATGAGTGATCTTGATAGATTTATTCTATTTGTTAATCGAGAAAGCTTCATTAAACAGATTTAATAGTAGAATTCTCATGAAAATGAGCTAATAAGTAATTGTTCTGTCAATGATTAACAGTGCAAAATAGTGCATTGACAACCCTGTAACCACTAAACTAGTATTGTTTTTATTGACAAAAAAGCATTGACAAAAACGGAATCCTCCTACTATCTGTAATAATGGATTTCTTCCATCACTTATAATATCAAGAGAGTCATGAATAAACATCTAGAAGAACTTGACGAGCTGATCAAGAAAAAAAACCCTGAACTTTACAGGAAACTGGAGCCGGGTGTACCAGATGTATTCCTGGAGGCTGAATTGGGCGAATTGTATCCAGACCTTCCAGATGATCTGAAAGCCTTATGGTTCTGGCATAATGGTCAATCTGTAGACTATCAGGGTTATTTCCACCCCAAAAATAATGACATGCTAATGTCAGTGGAAGACTCTGCTGAAGCTATAGAAACGCTTCAGGATTCCACTGAGGTTGGTGTCATTTCGACAAATAACTGGCAACCAGACTGGGTACCTTTTACACAGGATTTTAAAGCTAACTATTTGTGTGTTTCTACTAAATCTGGAGAAATTTACTTTTTTGACAGGAATGAAACCCTAACAGGTATCAGGTATGCGTCAGTAAACGAATGGTTACTCGATACGGTCAGTGAATATACAAAGCTATAGCCACTAGCATCTGAAGTTTTGTAATAGAATATTTTTTCTTTCGGAGCCAGCAGTCATATGGTTATCATATAAATCAATTTCCTTTAAGATCCAGCGATTTCGGATATTCTCTCGCCCTGTAAGTGTTATATAAGCACGGTCTAAATGAAAAAAATATACGTCTGTACGGCCAAATTTCTACTCCTTAGTTATCTGGCATTTGCTGGGCAAGCTCAGGCTGACAGCTGTCAGTCTGAGAGAGTTAAACTGCAAATGCTTGGCACTCGTGGTCCGGAACTGTTAGATGCTCATGCGTCTACCGGTTACCTGATATGGCTGGATGATAAAGCGCGGATTATCATCGATAGCGGCCCCGGTACAGTGCAAAACTTTACCAAAAGCGGTGCTAAATATGAGGATGTGCTGCTGATGCTATTCACTCATTTTCATGTTGACCACAGCGCGGACTTTTCAGCTTATATCAAGGGTGGTTTTTTTAGTAAAAGGACTAACACTCTAAATGTCATCGGACCCAGTGGCACCAGTTTTGTCACATCTGCATCTGAGTTTGTTACGCGCTCAATAGGTAAAAACAGTGTTTATCCATATTTGAACAGCTTTATCGATAAGGAAACCAATAGCGCTTACAAGATTGAGATGCAAACCATACCCTGGAGCTTTAAAGATTCAACGATTAAAGAGGTATTCAAGCAGGATGACTTTGTAGTAAAAACGATAGGAGTTCATCATGGTGCCTTCCCTGCTCAAGGCTATCGTGTTGAAGTGGCTGGCTGTGTTATTAGCTTTAGTGGAGATATGAGTGGTCGACTTGATAACTTTCCTAATCTGGCAGCAGGATCTGATATTCTGGTCGCACATAATGCCATTCCTGAAGATGCTACAGGTGTTCCAGCGCTACTACATATGAAACCAACTTACATCGGCCAACTGGCGTCTAGAGCAAAGGTTAAAAGATTACTCCTTACTCATCTCATGCAAAGAACTATCAACCGCAAGGGTGAAACCCTGAGTTTAATCCGTAAATCTTACCCTGGCCCTGCCGAATTTCCACAAGATCTGGATATGTTTAATCCATAATATAAAGCCACGTTGATGAATATGAAATTATCTAAGGCGCAAAAGAAACACCTACGACAACTGACGGGCATCGCATACGAAAGAGATCTTGCCCGTTGTCTAAATGATTTGAAAAGCAATTTCGATCAATGGGAAAGTGGTGAAATTTCTGTATGGGATTTAAACGACAAAATCCATGAGTTTCACAATGAGACAGCCAGGGAATTATACAAGGTGTATGCATCGATGGCTGACCCTGTTTTTGCCGTGGCATCTGGTATCAGGCATAGTGTTTTAGATGTTGAGGAAATACAGAAAGACTGCATGCCTTTGATACAGCCCATTGTGGATTACTTTAACGATAACCAGGATCTACAGATTATTGAAAAGTGACCAACATACAAACGGAAAAAGATAAGAAAATTCAAAGTCAACTGGATAGCGCAGGGAAAGGCTTACCTGTTTTTGAAGCCTTTTTTTTAAAGCGCATTGGCTTCCCTCTACTTAAAAAATTTGTCTCCTGGGATTTAGCAATGAAACTATTTGAGCATGAGGGACAAAAGATATTAAACGACGTTAAACAACTAGATGATAATGCTTTATTCAAAAAAGTATTAATACCGAAAGTTCTCGGCATTGAAGACAACTCAAGGTATTACTCCCCAGCAATGGTTTTATGGCACCTGATTTATGTTGGAGAAACCATACAAAGTGGCATTATTAGCTTAAGTAGAAATGAGCATATCGATTTCGTCGTGAAGATTGAAAGCTTTAAGCCATTTGTGGAAATTGCCCCTGATATTGTTAGTAAATATGCATCGTTTCTGAATGGCTACAAAGCAACCATTGAGAAAAGCTTGCAAGATAAATATACCCATAACTATCATGCCCATCCCTGGTTTGGTCCTTTAAATCCCCATCAGTGGCTCATTATGTCTGCAATACATCAGCTCGTGCATGGAAGACAGCTACGTAAAATTTTGGCATCAGTGAATCGCTAAAATTCTAACTATTCTTGAGAAATTAAGGATATAGCTGAATGAATATCTGAATACGTCTTTTGAACCTGTCTATAGATTTATCAGATTCATTTGATCAGAAAATGTGATAGCGAAATCCGACAAATTCGTGTGTACTAGGCGTAGTGTCATGAAAAGAATACGAGCGAGAATCCTGAGATGGAATTATACCACCTGAAAACTTTTGTCACGGTGGCCGAGGAAGGCCATCTAACACGTGCAGCTGACCGATTATTTACCAGTCAACCCGCCATTAGTGCCCATATTAAGTCGTTAGAGGAAGAGCTGGACATCACCCTGTTTCACCGTACACCAAAAGGCATGCAACTCACGACAGCGGGAGAAAAACTTTTACCGCGTGCTGAGCAAACTCTGGTGGCTGCAGGTGAATTTGTACAATTTGCCAAAGGTATGCAGGATGAACTGGTAGGTAAAATCAGTATCGGATTGAACAATGACGCCGAGTTTTTAAAATTACCGCTGCTGCAACGTGATCTGACCTCCCATTACCCTCGCCTTGAATTGAATTTTCTATCAGGGATGACCGAAACCAATATTCAGAATGTGCGTGTCGGTCGTATGGATGGTGCTTTTATCTCTGGTGAGTGCGATGACCCGCAGATGCAGACGCTGCCACTTACAGAAGTCCAGCTTTGTGTTGCTGCACCCATAGATTGGCATAATAAAATTCCTTCCCCTTCGATAGAACAATTAGCACAACTGCCCTGGGTTTATACTTCTCAGAATTGTCCTTACTTTGATGCCATCCAGTCGCTATTCGAGGCACACTGTTGCAATCCCGATAAGGTGCTGGTTTCCGATCAGGAAGATGCTCTGCACAGTATGATCAAGGCGGGTGTCGGTATTGGAATTGTACGTAAGGATATTGCTCTGCAGGGAGAAAAGGGTGGCTATTTCTATATTCCACCTGTCGATATTCCGTCTGTCAGACTGGAGTTTATCTATCTTAAAAAAAGGGCCAATGACCCTATCATTAGTGCCTTCAACAACGCACTAATTAGAACCTGGGAGATCGAACCATCTGACTCGCCGCAACAGGCGGCTAGCCTGAGTGTTTCATAGCTCAATATTTTACGCAGTTGAGCGCTCGTATTGAATGCTAAACCATTGTTTCGTAGACTATTTTTGTGTGGCCAACTCCCACTTGTTCGGGAATTTCCAGGTTACGCTAACGACAAAATCCTGGTTTGCGCTACGGTGACTGAATACGAAGATGCAGAAGCTGAAAATAATTACTATCGCGCTGCTGGAGAACCCGTTACAAGTTTTACAGAATTTTTTGACCAACTTACTTTTTATATTCCATTTCCAGGGAGGTCACAGACTAATTATCCGCCAGGCAATCACGAATTCGCGCTAAGGCTTCGCTAGAAGCATTACCCTGTTGCTCGGATAACAGCAACGCTACCTCCCCTAGCCTGGCATATAGACTGGCATATTCTGGTTTCCACTGAGAAAGCGCCAACAGCTGATTTTCAACCACCATGTCATCACCCCGAGCTATAGGCCCTGTCAAAGCATCAACTGTACCCAGGCTGAGAATATTATTAAGAGTCTCACGCACCATTGGCTGCATGACTTGCATTGCTATTTCGCGCTCTAACCCGGACTTTTGATAGGTTTGTAAACCTGCTTCCATTAATGCAGTGAGATAATTACAAACCATAACACTAGCCGCATGATAAAAGATTTTACTGTCAGCCTGTACATGGAATAAGCTGGCACCAACTTCCTGCATCGCTATTTCAATAATATCCAGAGCCTGCTGATCACCTTCCACTCCACAGTAAGTACCAGCAAAGTTTTCAATAGCTTTTTCTGGATCGGCAAAACTTTTAACAGGATGCATGCTACAGATGAAAGCGTCATGAGTCCTCGCCATATTTAAGGCCTCGGAAGAAAGTGCCCCACTGCAGTGAAATATAATGTCACCCGGTTTAAGCAAGGCTGAATCAACCAGAGACTGGCATGCATTAATGATCTCATTATCAGGCGCAGCAATTAGATATACCTGTGCGGGGGGCATTTCATTAAATGTTTTAACCGCAACACCTCGCCCAATAAAATCTACTGCCTTAAGCGAACTTTCGATAGATCGATTTAACACGCCACCAATTTCAAAGCATTGATGATTTGACCAGAGTTTTGCCAGTGATTTTCCAAGGTGGCCACATCCGATGATATTCAACGTTAATAAATTCATATGCCTTTTACACTCTTACCCATACTTAATTTTATACGAACCGCAGGAAGAATCACTATGAGATATTGAATTCCCTGACCTTCTGTTTCAAGATTGCTGCATGGAAAATATTATCCTGTATTCCGCAGTTAACCGCTCGTATTAGAGGCTAACTCACTGTTTCATTGACCATTACAGTGTATATATCTCAGGGAATGATTTGACTGAGGATCATTATGTACTAAACAAAGAGATATAAAATACTTCTGCACTTAATTATAGGAATGTTAGCCGTCCGGAACCCTGTCAACTTCATATAAGTGGATAATATAATGTTAAAGAATATCAATATCGGCACCTTACTTGGCCTAAGCTTTACTATTGTTTTACTTATAGTGACATTAGTTAACATACCTGTTGTCATATCCACTGTTAACTCAGTTACACAATCAGCTGAAGAACGTGAACTTAAAACGTTGTTTGAAACGGCCACCATAGAACTTGAAGCAGAAGGTCACCTGGCAAACGCATTAGCATCGATGATAGCCAATATCGATATATTCAGCGAAATGTTCGCCAACCAGAATAGACAAGGTTTGTCAAAAAATCTTGTAGGAGTTTTTAAGGTCTTAAAAAGAGATTTTAATGCAAGACAATTCCAATTTCACTTGCCACCAGCAACTTCATTTCTTCGTCTGCACAAACCCGAAAAATTCGGTGACGACCTGTCTTCCTTCCGTAAAACGGTGATTGCATCCAATAAGGACAAAAAGAATGTAGTAGGATTAGAGAAAGGGGTTGCGGGACTCGGTATTAGAGGTATATCACCTGTTTTTTTAAAAGGTCAACATATCGGCTCCGTAGAGTTCGGTATGTCTTTTGGTCAACCCTTTTTTGAAAAATTTAAAAAACGTCATAATGTCGATATTTCACTCTACTTGAACAATGGGACAGAGTTCAAAAAGTTTGCTTCTACGCTAAAAGATGGGGCTCTATTAACATCTGCGCAACTTGGGACAGCTATGAAAAATTCTGTTATTCAGGATCTATCAGTTGATGGACAGGAGCTGGCAGTCTATGGATACCGGGTTAACGATTACACCGGCCATACGATTGGTGTCCTCGAAATAGCTATGGACCGCAGCCATTATGTTGCTACCATCACTGATGCAAGAAACAAAGCCATACTTATAGGCGTGGTAGCTTTAGTGGCTGGTTTAATCATCACTACTTTCATCGGACGTCTGATTGCTGGCCCTTTAGGCAGTACCGTTGAAGCAATGAATGAAATCGCTGAGGGGGAGGTGACCTCACTCGTCGTCTTGATGAATCAGGTGATAACGAAATAACCCGCCTTGGTAAAGCCTTTAATCAATTTGCTGAAAAAATCCGTGTCACAGTGAGCAAGGTCAGCAGTTCAACTTCACAACTCGCTGCTGCTGCGACTGAAATGTCCACTATCACCGAAGAAACCACCCGAGCTACTCAGCAACAACAATCTGAAACAGTCATGGTTGTTGCTGCTATGAATGAAATGACAGCAACTGTGCAGGAAGTTTCTCGCCATGCAAATGAAGCAGCAGAAGCAGCGAATAATGCTGATCAAGCCTCTGCTGAGGGGAAACAGGTCGTCATTAAAACGATGCAGGCAATAGAAGCACTTGTAGAGGAAATTCATTCTGCTGCAAATGTGATTGAGCAACTTGAGAAAGACAGCGAAAATATCGGATCTGTACTGGATGTCATCAGTGGCATTGCCGAGCAAACAAATTTGCTCGCCTTGAATGCCGCGATTGAAGCCGCACGTGCAGGTGAACAGGGTCGAGGTTTCGCAGTAGTAGCTGATGAGGTTCGTAACCTTGCCAGCAAAACACAGCAGTCCACTCATGAAATCCAGCAAATGATTGAAAAGCTACAAAGTGGTGCTCAAAGTGCGGTTAAAGTAATGGACAAAAGCCAGGTTAGAGCCAATAACAGCGTGGAACAGGCCGATAAAGCCAATATATCGCTTGAAATTATCGCCAATTCAGTATCTAAGATTAAAGATATGAACAAACACATTGCTTCCGCTGCTGATCAACAAAGCTCAGTAGCCGAAGAGGTCAATAGAATTATAGTGAATATCAATGAAATCGTTGACGGTACTGCTAAAGGTTCAACTCAGACAGCTCAAGCCAGTGAAGAGCTATCTCACCTGGCGGTGGATTTGCAGCAATTGGTGAACCAATTTAAGGTTTGATGAAGATACATATCGTAGTTAGAGTTTTCTTATTTGACTACTTCATATATATTCACTATTCGCTTAACTGGAGACCAGAAAAATCATGTGGCAAGCTGACGACAATCGTTATCAGGCCATGACTTACCAGCGCTGTGGTAAATCAGGACTTTTACTCCCTTCAATTTCATTAGGTCTTTGGCATAATTTTGGTGATGACAAAACTGATCTAAGCAAGCAGGCTATTTGTCGTCGTGCGTTTGATCTTGGCATCACGCACTTTGATCTAGCTAATAACTATGGGCCTCCACCCGGTTCTGCGGAAAGTGCGTTTGGCCGTATTCTAAAGAAGGACTTCCTGCCTTATAGAGATCAATTAATCATTTCTTCAAAAGCCGGTTATGATATGTGGCCAGGCCCCTATGGTGAATGGGGTAGTCGCAAATATCTGATCGCCAGTTGCGATCAAAGCCTGAAAAGACTTGGTGTGGAATATGTAGACATCTTCTATTCACACCGCTTTGACCCCAATACACCTCTGGAAGAAACCATGATGGCACTTGATCAGATCGTACGCTCTGGACGAGCATTATATGCCGGCATTTCATCTTATAATTCACAACAAACTCGGGATGCAGTAGCAATATTGAATGAGTTGAAAACGCCCTGCCTCATCCATCAACCCAGTTATTCGATGCTTAATCGTTGGATTGAAGGAGATGGGTTATTAAGCACCCTTGAAGAGCTGGGAATTGGGAGCATTGTTTTCTCACCACTTGCACAGGGTATGCTAAGTGATAAGTACCTGAATGGCATTCCTGAAAATAGTAGAGCATCCCAGAAAAAATCCCTTGATCCTGAATTTCTCAGTGAGAATAATCTGGCCAATATTAAGGCTCTAAATGAAATAGCTAAAACCAGAGGGCAGTCTCTGGCTCAAATGGCTATAGCCTGGGTTTTAAGAGACCCCAGAGTCACTTCCGCCCTGATTGGGGCAAGCTCGGTTAAGCAACTTGAAAATAGCGTATCTGCCTTACAGCAACGAACATTCAGCTCTCAGGAACTATCTGATATTGATAAATATGCTCAGGATGCAGGCATAAATATTTGGGCTCGTCGATAACAATGACGAAATAAACTACCCCGTCGCAAGCAGACGGGGTATTAATACCTGCAACCAGCTAAATAAACGCCAGTTAATGCTCACTGTGTAAGCTCTCGAAGTTTTTTCCTTGAGTCTTCACAAAATTACCCAGTTAATATGAGAGACTGGTGGATACATAAAATAATGAGTCGCTATCACTCCTGAAAAGGAGCATACTGAGAAACGCTCTTCATATCAGCCAATCACCCATACTTTTATTTTGTGTAGGTCGTTAATAGATCTGGCACCATCTTATAACAAGGGCATCTCTGACCAATTAAATTGTTTCTCAGGCTTACAGGCTGATGAGCAATTAAGGCGCAACTTCTCAGGCATGCTGTCTGCCTGACAAGAAGTTGCAACGCTAAGCGCATCCAGATACTGCCCTTCAGCTAAATTATCCGTGTAGGTGACACAGAGTTCGGATTAGCCTATGTGCCTCGTAAGGGGAGCCCTGAAGCATACAGATCAGAGATACCTTAGATGATTCAACCTGGAATCCGCAGCTGGACGAGTTGTAGTGCGTTTGCTGTGGTGTAAATCAAGGCATGACTACGCTGAAAACGTGCTATTCCAAAGAGTTACAAGGCTGCCGCGTCCTGCTCACGCCCCTTACCTATGTCCCTATAGGTAACGCAGAGATACGCCAGCGCAAACGTGCAATCCAGCTCGTAGCGGGATTTACCTGCTGGGTTTTCAGCATGGATGCTGTTATTTCGCGAATGCATGGACGCCTACATGGACGTAGGTGGTACGAGCCCACGGATGGGCGAAGGTACGAGACTATGGATGGTCGAAGGTACGAGACTATGGATGGTCGAAGGTACGAGACTATGGATGGTCGAAGGTAGAACAATGCAGGAGCTATTGTCGAGAACAATGCAGGAGCTATTGTCGAGAACAATGCAGGGAGCAATTGTCTAGAGCGAATCAGAATGCCTGAGCCGATGCATAGGAGCGTTAAAAGATAAATCGACTGTAATGGTCTACGAAACAGAGGGATACCCTTCAATGTGAGTGATCAACTACAGAATCCAGGTATAAATTCATCTAAATCACAATCAAATTATAGGACTCAATAATGTCACCCAATAATAGCAACAATAATTCGCCCTCTTCCTGGAATAGTCGAGCGAGTGGCTCTACTCCACCAGATCTTGATGATATATTACGTCAGGGACAACAGCATTTACGTAATCTGATACCAAGTGGTGGTCAATATAGCATCTTTAGTATCTTGATAGTTATCCTTATAGGTCTTGGCCTGTGGACATCCTATTACACCGTACCCAGTGACTCTGTTGCCGTGATTCAGCGATTTGGAAAGTACCTCGGAGAAGTACCACCAGGGCTACACTTTAAACTTCCTCTGGGTGTTGATATCGCTACTACTGTACCCGTCAAAAGACAACTTAAGCAGGAATTTGGCTTCTCGACACCTGGCGCTAAGGATCCATATCAGAGCCCTACAGATGGGCAAAAGGAAACCGAAATGGTGACTGGAGATCTTAACGCTGCATTAGTGGAATGGGTCGTTCAATACCGCATATCAGCTCCGCAGAAATATCTTTTCGAGGTTAGAGAACCCAGCGCAACCTTGCGTTATGTTTCAGAGTCGGTGATGCGTGAAGTGGTCGGTGACAGAACAGTCGACGAAGTAATTACCATTGGTCGTCAGGAAATTGAGATGGAAGCGCTCACCAGGATGCAGGCTTTAACCACCAAATATGCCATGGGTATCAGTATCGATCAGGTGCAGTTAAAAAATATTAACCCCCCTGCCCCGGTACAGGCTTCATTTAATGAAGTTAACCAGGCACAACAGGAAAAAGAAAAGCTGATCAATGAGGCACGACGTGAATACAACAAAGTCATCCCGCTTGCAGAAGGTGAAAAGGATCAGCGTATACGTGAAGCTGATGGATATAGACTGAAACGCATTAACGAAGCCGAAGGTGATGTTGCAAGATTCTCAGCACTATTGACTGAATACAGCAAGGCACCTGAAGTCACCCGACGTCGCATCTATATAGAGACTATGCAGGATATACTCCCCGGTATTCATTCCAAGATCATTCTTGACTCGCAGGCACGAAGTATTTTGCCATTGCTCAATCTGGATTCTAAAAAGGAGTCAAAGCTATGAAGATCATGCAAATACTAATTTTTGTAGCAGGAATCCTGATAATTTATACCACAGGAAGTGCAATCTATACAGTAAACGAAGTTGAACAGGTCATCATTACTCAGTTTGGTAAACCCGTGGGTGAACCCGTTACCGAGGCTGGGTTAAAATTCAAAGTCCCCTTTATTCAGGAAATTAATCCGATTGATAAGCGGGTACTGGAATGGGATGGCAGCCCTTCAGATATGCCCACCAAAGATAAACTTTACATCTCGGTCGATCTGTTTGCACGCTGGCGTATAGTTGATCCATTACAATACTTTTTGCGTCTACGTGATGAGCGCAGTGCTCAATCACGTCTTGATGATATTCTGGGCAGTGAAACCAGAAATGCAGTAGCCAAACATGAACTCATAGAAATCATCCGAACCACTCAGGGAAGAGAACCATTACGTGATGCCTTACTGACTGAAGCAGAACGTAAACAGGATATTGGAGCATTATTACCGATTACAAAAGGACGTAAACTTGTTGAGCAGGCAATCTACAGCGCAGCAGCAGAAAAGGTAAAGGTATTTGGTATCGAATTACTTGATATTCGTTTTAAGCGCATCAATTACAACAATAGTGTACGCCCCAAAATTTATGACCGTATGATCAGTGAACGCAGACAGATTGCAGAACGCTTTTTATCCGAAGGTAATGGTGAAGCTGCCAGAATTCGCGGTAACCGTGTACGTGACTTGAACAAGATACAATCTGAAGCCTATAAAAAAGTTGAAGAGATACGTGGCTTTGCTGATGCAAAGGCAACAGAAATCTATGCTCGTGCTTATAACAAGAGCCCTCAATCGGTTGAGTTCTATGAATTCACCCGCACCATGCAAGCCTATAAAACGATTATCGCCAAAGACACTACACTGGTTTTGAGTACAGAGAGCGATCTATTCAAATTCCTCAAGGGAATGAATGCAGAAGGTAACAAATAATGTCATTAGAATTTCCCAATAGTAGCCGTAGCTTTGATGACAGTAAAAGTCGTATCAATTTCTGGGGTTACGATAGAACCATCGAAGTATCCTATTTCATAGGCGCAGAGGCACTTAAACGGCTCGACAAAAAAGCCGGCACACAGGAATCTGAATTACTAGCCGTGTTTGATGCGGATATTGAAAAGATTCACAAAGTAGCCGCAAATGTATATAACAACAGCACAAAAGGAAAAGGTGCATATACTTTTATTCTGGATGCTAAAGATTTCTGACATTAGTCAAAAATATAGTTTATAGGGGGAAGATTAAACCACCCCCTGTTTCCATATATTTAACCTGGCTTTTGTAAAAAGCTAGAGTAAAATCATTTACCTTCAACATAATCTAACAGGTATTCCATGAGTTACCATGAACCTCACCGCTCACATCGAGTCGGCTGGCTACGTGCAGCTGTTTTGGGTGCCAATGATGGTATAGTCTCAACAGCGAGCCTGATCATAGGAGTCGCATCTGCAAGCACTACACAGGAAAACATTCTACTTGCTGGTATTGCAGGTTTAGTTGCGGGGGCCATGTCTATGGCAGCCGGTGAATATGTGTCGGTCAGCTCTCAGGCGGATACCGAGAAAGCCGATTTAGAGATTGAAAGGATATCATTGGAAAATGATTTTGAGTTTGAAAAACATGAACTCGCTAAAATTTATCGAGGGCGAGGGCTAGACAGAGAGTTATCCATTCAAGTCGCTGAACAGTTAATGGAACATGATGCACTGGGAGCACATGCTAGAGACGAGATTGGAATATCCCATGTCACCGATACTCAGCCGGTACTAGCAGCATTTTCTTCAGCGGGAACCTTCATCATCGGTGCAGCACTACCACTGGTCGTAGCCTGGCTAGTATCAGGTACCAGCCAAATTCCAGCTATCGCCCTTTCTTCACTCATATTTTTAGCATCACTAGGCATGATTGCCGCACGAGCCGGCGGTGCACCCATGATTTCAGGCGCCATTCGGGTCACGTTCTGGGGTGCGCTGGCAATGCTAGTTACCGCAGGTGTTGGAAGGTTTTTTGGCGTATCGGTATAGTACTGATTTCAGTCCGCGCTTAAAGATCAAAATACTCAGGGGTATAGATACAATAATCTGTTGTTTACTGGCCTCTAATACGAGCGGTCAGTTGCGAACAAATTTACGTTGAAGAGTTTGTTAGCTATTACTAACTGTATGAAAAAACTGATCAACATGCTTAATGCCATGGTGAGAGATGGGACTGAGTGGGCTTAGTAATTTTATTCTGCACTTTAATCAGGTCGCTGGTTAAAGATGTTTCTTTATTAGTGATAACACCCATTTGTTTTCACGATTAAAAAAAGCATAACCGTCTGATTTCGTGGGCACAAGAAATCCTTTCCATTCTTTTTTCAGGTTGAAAAAATTATACCCGCTCTTTTTATTAGTTATGAAATTACCAATCCAATCCTTGCCTGTAAAAACAACCATAACATCTTTATTAGCTATAACGCTGGCACCAACAAGCTCTCCATTTGGTGTGCAAACATTATATCCATTCCACTTGCTAATATGTGGATTCAGTTTGACAGTCTCAACTGGATTAATTGATTGAGTTAAATCAGGATTATACTCTTCTGTTAAATTTGGATTTATTGAATAGGTGACATTGGGATTAATCGCATAACTCAAATCAGGATTCCACTTATAGGAAACACCAGGATGTATGGAATGATTTAAAAATGGATTATCAGAATATGGGATTTTGCAATCCTTTGCGAAAACAACTGACGAATGTAGAAGTACAACCAATGCAGTTAGATAGATTTTATTCATTTTCACTTTCCTATGTGGGTATACCGCCAAGCTCTACTAAAATTTTAGAGTGACAGCGAACAAATTATCCGTAGAAGCGACATGTTACATTTTTGCTTTAGTTGTCAAAAAGCTGAGAAGTAAGTAGCAACATTATGATGCATAAAACAATATACAAAATTGCTTTAAGTAATTGCAATGTCCCCTTTTTAAATTCTCTACTCGTATAGCATAAACAAGAATAGTACGTAACTCAGGATCAGCCTTAGACTTGACAATCAAAAAAACTTGATCCTGTTATTTGTACTGACACTACGAATTATAATATTTAAAAAAAATCTAATTTAGATGAAAGACAGCCAGCTTACAATTAGCAAAACAGCGTAGATAAGAAAATCATATAAGCTTTTTAGCGTACGACATACATGCTCATTTCTACCATACCCCAAAGAAAACCAAATCTTTTCTTTTTAATCTATAAAACGCTAATGTAGTAATGGGCCAGTAAAAATGGGCGATGTAATAAGGATACTTATTGTTGACAATCATATTTTTGTCAGATCATAAACAATGTTAGCCTTACAAAAACTGAATAAAAAAATGGCAACAATTTTATAACTGAGAAAGTTAAAACAATTTACTGCTGCCTATTAACGGGGAACTGCTCATGGCTGACATTGGAGTTCCTTCTACCCCCGGAACACTAAAATCACAACATTATAAACAATTGTTCTCTGATTCGGAACTCGGGCATTCTACTTCCTGTAAGTCATTGTTTTAATGGCATAATCTACGCTTCTCCAGGTTGCTTATATTATTAGCAGGCATAAATTCATAAATAACACTATGTTATACAAAGTATTTATGTTTTAATTCACGGCATGGATAAAACGAACTATCAAAAGTGGGTGACCCAGCTTAGGAAAGGTTATCTCGAGCTCTGCGTGCTTGTGTACTTACAACAGCGTACGTCTGCCTACGGGCTGGAGATCTTGCAGGCGCTGGCTGGTACTGGTCTCGAAGTGAACGAGGGTACACTTTACCCTTTACTAAACCGCATGCAGCAAAATGGCTGGCTCGAATCTGAGTGGCAAACCCCTGAAACCAGCGGCCATCCGCGCCGTTTTTATCGCTTACAAGGAGATTGCAAATCGTTAGTCCCGCAAATGATAGCGGCATTCGATACCAATCATGAAATTCTTGAGCAACTTAAAAACTGTTGAGCGCAGGTTTTGATAATTTTCTGGAGCTGATATGAATAAACAACAATACCTCACCAGTTTAAAGAAGCATCTACACAAGCTAGATCGTAAGAGCCGAAAAGATATTCTTCAGGAAATAGAGTCCCTGATAATAGACAGCGGTTGTCCTGGAGTTGAGATAGCTGATCGTTTTGGATCACCGCAAGAACTTGCGAACCAATACCTTGAGCAGGCTCCCGAAAAACAGCCTGGTATTTTGGCTCGCCTCGGTATGGGTGCGCCTGGATTTTTTGGGGCCATAGTCATGCTTCTGATTGTTATTGGGCTTATTATCACCTGGTCCATAAGTACCGATGACTTCAATTATGCCGATGAGAACAATGCCGCTCTGAACTTGAATTCATCTGATTGGAAAAGCGTAAGCTGGGATGGTCCTGTTTCACTCAGTATAGAACAGGCACAGGTAGTGATTTACTGGCATGATAAATCCACTCTGGCGTGGAACTGTGGCCTTGCCACAACGCCCAGGGCGGCACAGCCGCTGGTGTTGCGCCACAAACAGTGCCTGTTGTTTTTGCCGCAAACTGAACTGGTTATGAAAAGCAACCAGGCTGAAGTAGTTCTGGTTCGCCCCAGTAGCGATATTAATGCCGATATTTACCAAACCTCAATGCGTATCGCGCCCAACGGCAGCCGGTTTAAAATTCAGGCGGAGAAAAACGAAAATAATATTGACACTATTCCCAGCTATCCGAATGCGGAATACCTCGTCAAAATCGACGCTAAACAATCGCAGGTCAGCCCCTACGAATATTAAGGCATTAACTGGAAAGTGGAGACAGATGAAACCAATCTCTGGCAAGTTTTCATCTGACTCCAAATTGTCTTTTATCCTTTGCCAATTTTCTCTTTAGCTATACATAATCAGGAATAAAACCCATGTTGTGGAACATCAGGAAGGAAGGAACAAAAAATGGCTCTTTAGAAAAATTAGTGGGTAAATTGCTTTCTCAATATCCCGTGTCTCAGGATTGTTAGCAGATACACATCCCCTTTCAAGCCTGCGGCAAAATGGTATTCAGAGCGGGGTCAAATGACAGGGATGTCATTTGAGGCTCAGCGCGGTTGGACCCGCGTCTGAGCTGACCGCGCTCTGGATGCCATTTTGTCGGTGAAAGGATTGAGGGCGGCATTTTTTGGTTACTTTTTTTGCTGTAGAAAAAAGTAACTCGCACACTTTAAAGGAAGAAGTTACGGAACAAGGAAAGCATTTAGTGTGTGAAATTATTTGTTCTGTGAATTGCCAACTCATAAATTGGTTTTGATTATTCAAAAGTGAGCATTGAAATAATCAACTACTACTATCTGAATGTCTCTCTATTTCAATAAATTGCACTTCTAAATGAATAATTCAACCCATATATTTTTCTGAGGAGGCCAAAAAATAATGAATACTACCGCCATTAATTCTATAAAGTGAAGTTTTGTGAATAAACCGTATAGAGAGCCCTGACACAATCTTTGTCTATTGAAAGCATCAATAATGGGTACTCTCAATCTATACATCATTCAAACCCAGCCTCTATAGAACAACTTGCACTGGGTGTTTGCAATCAAGAAAGCACAGCGTATACAGCAGGAAATACAAAGATAATAAGGGGTAGCTTTATTTATAAATCTGAGTTTTCCCGGATTTAGGCATAATCCGCTCCTTTGCGAGTTGATAAGCACGCCAAAGAGACGACTTTTGCTTACATCTGTCAATGTTCATTCACCTGTTTAATATATGTCCATGTTTATCCTAAACTTAGAAGGATTGTCAGAACACCGAGCTGTGTTTATACTACATACTTATCAATTGGATCAGATCGACAACGGATTGATTCTCCACACTCCTAAGTTCTCGTCTGGTATTAAGTTGTTTCAAAAAATCAAATTAAATCAAAATTTGGTTAGATCACTTTAAAATCAAATAACAAAGCAGATTCAAATACAAATGCAGAAGTTAACCGCCGTAATATTGATTGTTTATTTGTTAACCGCCTGTGAAACCACAGCAGTAAAAAGTATCGGCAATATCAAAACTGAGAATACGCTAAAAAATAATATACCTTTACCCGTGGAACTTGATATAGGCTATTACGCTGACTTTAAGGATTTACATCAGATTCAGGTGGTCCGGTTTTATGACAAAATTCGTTATTTATACCCTGGCGATGGCTTTCAAAAAGCGCTTGATCTTGTTATGCCTGGACATTTCAAAAATGCGGAGCAATTGTCACTCGGATCAGATATTAACTACTTGTTTATCTTCAAGAGTGAGGCTGATACAAATCTAGATGGGAAATATACTGTTTCTTTAAATACCCGCATAGTGAATACAAAGGGAGAGCAACGTTTCGAAGTTGATACGGTTGGTTCAAGCAGTGGAGGTGTTGTATTTGACAAAAACGCTTATCAAAACGCATATGCGACAGCTCTCAAGGAAGCAATTATCCTTTTTCTAAACAGTTTTAATGATAATAATTTCTCAATTAATGCTTTAAATAACAATCTTAATGAAGTCATTGATTCACCGAAAAAAGTGAGAACAGTACTAGGAGATATCGAACCAACAGAAAGTGGTACAGGGTTCTTCGTCAACAAAAACGGTGATATTGTTACAGCCGCTCATGTTATCAATGATTGCATGTTTATTGAGGCAAAGAAAAATGGGCAGGATATTCCAATCGAGCTAGTTGATCAAAGTAAGGTCATTGACCTCGCATTACTGCACTCATCTATTGAGAATCCAGAATTTGCAAGCATTGGAAAAAATGCTACAGCATCATTAGGCATGCAAGTTTTTACGACCGGATATCCACTCTCAGGTATTCTCATGGATAATCCTAGCCTTACTCAAGGGAGTGTAAGCTCGCTTAGTGGCATTAAGGGATCAATTGGAGAGTTTAGCTTTACAGCCCCAACACAGCCGGGTAATAGTGGTGGCCCAGTAGTGAGTTTTAATGGGAATGTTATCGGTGTGGTTGACTCTACAATTAACCAGTCTGAGTTTATGCGTAAAACAGGAAATAGTACCCAGAATTTAAATTTTGGTATTGGAGCTGAATTGCTAGCTAAATTTCTGGATAAAAATGATATTGAATATTCACTTTTAGCGCCCAAAACATTTGAAGAATCTTCCAAATCATCGGTTGATTATTCTACCCAAATCTTATGCTACAGATGAGAATACAAATGAATTTTCAAAAGATTATTGGTTTGCTTCTACCCGCTCTTATAATCATTTCCGGAGTAGCTGAAAGTGAACAACCTGATACCTCCAACGATAATCAGGATACACAAATGTATATCCACGAAGGTAATTTGTATCCGCCGTTGATGCTGAAGGCAAATTTTGCTCTGGATGAGTTTGAAGAAAAGCTAAAAAATTACCAGGCATTCCAATCTGTCAGTTCAAACATGCCAGGAAGGCCAATAAAGTTGCGCATTTTACGCGGTATTTTTGAAAAACAGGATGCCTCCAGGGCAACATCAGGATTACTTGCCGCAGTTACTCTAGGCCTTGTACCAGTTGTTTCAAATCAAGTATTCCTGGTCCGTTATGATCTATTGATTCGGAATGAATCGGTAGCGTCTTTTGAGTATGAGCTTCCCATGACCGATGTTTCTAATATGTGGAATAAGAAAAGCAAACCTGAATCCCTGGTTCTTAATCCTGAACAGAAAGTTTTTTTCGATCAATCTGTGGATAAATTTCTAATTAGTTTAAGCAATTCGGAAATATCAAAAAAATATTTTGAAGAATATTTCTATTACTTTGATTAAGCAAAAGCAATCAGGAGAATAATCAGGAACCTACGGGGTCGCCTACATAACCCTTTGAATTTTATTTCGGCCCACCTAAAACCTAAGATTTAACGCTTAGAATGCTCATTTTACTGGGAAATTCCAAACTTTAATCCTAGATTCCGCAGTTGACCGCTCGGGTTGAAAGTTAACCCACTGTTTCGTAGAGCATAACAATCGGTTTATCTTTTCACACAGCAGGCGAACCTCTGCTTTGCCTATAGGGACATAGGTAAGGGGCGAGACCAGGACGCGACAGCCTTGTAACTCCCTGGAATAGCTGGCTATACCGCATCGTCACGCCTTGATCCACACCACCTCAAACGCACTACAACTCGTCCAACTGCGGATTCCAGGTTTAACATAACAAAATTAATTAGAGACACCCACCTATTGAACGTTGACAAGTGCAGGTAAAAGTCGTAGTTTTTAAACCCTCATCAAATCGCATGGAGCGCATTATGCCTAAAGCCAGGAAAACCCAAGTTTCTATCGAAGCCACCCCTTATTACCACTGCATTTCCCGCTGTGTACGACGAGCCTTTTTGTGCGGTAAGGATTTGCAATCTGGTCAAGACTTTGAACACAGAAGACAGTGGATTGAAGATCGATTACTTTCACTATCCAATATCTTTGCTATCGATATCACAGCGTACGCGATTCTTAGCAATCACTATCATGTCGTACTGCATATCGATCAGCAAAAAGCTGAAGCCTGGTCTTTACGTGAGGTCTGTACGCATTGGCATCAATTGTTTTCAGGGTTTAGCTTGTCCAATCGTTATCTGGCAGGAGAACCCTTGTCGCCTGCTGAAGAAGATCAGTTAGCGCTAAAAGCAGAAGAATGGCGACAACGGTTAACGGATATCAGCTGGTTTATGCGCTGCCTGAATGAGCCTATTGCTCGCCAGGCTAATCAGGAAGATAAGGCAACAGGCCGTTTCTGGGAAGGCAGATTCAAATCACAGGCCCTGCTAGATGAAAAAGCATTGGCAGCCTGCATGGCCTATGTTGATCTTAATCCAATTCGCTCACGTATAGCAGAAACACCTGAAACATCGGATCACACCTCAGTAAAGCAACGCATCCATCATCAAACCCAGACTAGCCCGGTTAACCCAGAAGCAATACGGGCTCAACCAAAAGAGTTATTACCATTTGCAGGCTATCCACGTAACAACATGCCAAAAGGTCTACCCTTTCGGTATACCGATTATCTGGAACTGGTGGACTGGACCGGACGTATTCTGAGGGATGATAAAAAAGGATACATTCCTGAACATCTACCAGACATATTGACCCGACTGAATATCGATCCCAGACACTGGGTTTACCTGACAAAAGATTTTGAAAGCCCGTTTAAATCTCTGGTAGGTAGTGCTTACAGAATAAAACGAGCTTGTGAGCAAATGGGAAAGAACTGGGTGCACGGTATGAAGCGCTGTGCTGAAGTTTTTCCTGACACGTAGATTTCACCCATCTCTCAATTTAAAAAATTCAATCTGATAACTTAGATTGTGAGTTACTTTGTTCTTAAAAAACCTCCAGAGTGAAAATACCCGATACGAGCTGTAAAAACCTTCATTTAGCTCATCATTCCCTGTACATTTAACAGAATCCACGTCTCAATAGCTCAGCTTTAATAACGTTTTCAATTAGTGGGTGTCTTTTATATTTTTTATTAGGGTCAGGTACACGTTAAAACAAAAAGTTATATTGTTGCCAATCTCTTTGCCTTTTATAAAATGAATATCTGCTTCCTCGCCACCTAGAATACTACCATGTTCCCCTAAAGTGAATGACAGCTCCTGGCACGTCAGAGACATTGATACTCTACTCAAGCGAATGACCGCTTTATCAACATTAGAGACATAGAATTTGTCAGACAAAATTGGATCGTACTTTTTGGTTCTGTCAGATCAAGTATGAGCTACTACTCTTTAATCAATAATGTATCTCTGGTTCAACCTAAATTCGCTTAGGCGATGCAGAATGTGCAGTGCAGCGTTGTGGCCCCATTGAGTGTGAAGCTCACATCAATGACCTTACACTTCTTATAAAGTACTTAGGTCCTTTTTCTAACAAGCGCTACTTGTTGCTGAACGCCTCAGGACTCGCAGACATATAACATAATTGATCATAGGTTCCCTGGGGTTATTTTGACGAACTATTGCAATAATTTCTCTATTTGGGCGATTTTCTCACGTGACTTTTTGATGAGCTCGATACTTTCCGCTGGCCCCATCTGGAGCTTAACCATTGCAGGTATTGTGTTGATCGGCGGTAATGACTTTTTCTCCGGCGTACCTATCATACTATGATATTGAGCAATCATTACCAGATCGCACAGGTCTGCCTCATCCCCTGGATTTCTAAACCAGTCCTCGCTCTCTTCGGCTACTCGAATAATCTCTTCGGTAAAATTCCATTTCTGCATCAGCATACCGGTAATCTGCGGGCGCATGGTCGAAATGACTTGTTCCAGTTGCTGGTTGTCCAATAGTTCTTCACCATGAAGGTCAATATAATGCAGGATAACAATGACACCCAGGTCATGTACTAGTCCAGCTAACATAGCCTGCTCAGGATCGAATTTTTTAGTATTCTCAGCCAGCACACGGCTGATTGCCGCTACCTTTCGACTGTGCATCGATAGCTGATGCATACGTTTTGAGACATACTCAGAGTGGCTTTCAAACAGCTCATTCATTGAATAGGTCATCACTAACTTATAAATAGTATCCATACCCAGCCGAACGACTACCGCTGGTAAGGTATCAATTGCAGTTACACCTCTATACAGAGCACTATTGGCTACCCGGATCAGTTTTCCCGTCATCGCTGGATCAGCCAGCAATATCTGAGCTACTTTATCGGCATTAACGTCATCACTATTAAATACCTTCTGAATTTTCTGCGCGACCTCAGGCAAACTAGGTAGCGTAATTTTATCCTGTATCAGGTCCTGATAAAGATGCATGGTTAAGCCGCTAGTATCAGCATCACCTTCAATCATATGTACACTGATATCCTCCCCTTCAATCCCCTGCTCAATTAGCTGTGCAAACTGAGTGAGCAAGCGCTTGTCTATCTTCAAATAGCTAAGCTCGCTTTTTGCTATCACATCGTACATGCAAGGGCGTAGCTGAGCTATTGGATTGAGCTCCTGTTCTTGATCGAATCTAAGCTCCTGAACTTTTCCATCACGAGCTTTCAGAGTCACCTCACCTTCAATCACAAACAAGCTGTAATCATCTGCACAACCCAGTTCGATAAGCTTCTCCTTTTTGCGCGCTGTTTTAAGCTCAAGCTGGTTGGCAAGTGTTTGCAAATGCTCGTCAGAAAACTGACTAAGGGGACGTAATCGCTTCAGCGTTGAAATATTGGGTATATTGTAATTCATATAAATTGACTTCTAGAGAAACATTTAAGGTCTATCTGTATACTTCGACAGTCAAATGTCAATGTAAAACAGGAACAGAAACAGGCAGTTAACTACTTTCTATCAGGCTGCGTACCTGGTCGATAAAGGATGCATTATGTTGATTTCGTACAGGCTGTCCCCAAACTACACCCGGCCAGTAAGGGTCATCTTTTCTCCTGGCTATGATATGGATATGCATTTGAGAAACCACATTACCTATAGTCGCAACATTAAGCTTATCAAACTGGAAGTTGTTGTTGATCAACTCACTGATGCGATTAATCTGTGCACAAAGGTTGTGCTGTTGCTGCACAGATAACTGGTAAAACTCTACCGCCTCGGTATGCGGAATCAGAATGAACCACAATACATCAGCATTATTATGTAGTAGAAAGCTTATTTCATCCTGCTCCTGCAGCACATTGCAGTTAGCGAATAAGCGCTCATCAATTTTAAAACCCATTCTAAAAATATACTCCAAAGCTGCTTGTATCGAGCGTAACTGAATTATTTACATATTTGATATTGGTCACTCGAGACCCATAATCAATATATGATACCAATTTATAACCGTTTTGAAACATAAGTTCTAGTGCATTATCGAACTCTATGTCTACAGGAGTACGACCTGATATATTATAGAGATAATCTGGAGTCATATAGACGATGGAGTTCTCAAATTGATAATCACACACCCTAAACCCATGAACTAGTTTGTAGAGATTACCTTCTTTCTCTTTACCTTGATGCTCTTCTTTATAAATGGTTAAGCTTTTTAGGAGGGATATTAACTTTAAGGTGCCTCAGATTCATTTGTTCATTGCGAGGACGTGCCTGCATGGAGGATCCATCAATACCCCTTTTAGGCATACTGCCTTGCTCAAATTATGGACATCCAGCCCTAATCTGTAGTGAGCGTTTTTTAACGTGTTCTAAATCAGCTGAGTTTCAGGTGTAATCAGCAAAAACTTTGAAATAAAAAACTCTCTTAAGGCGGGGCTTCGATTTTAACCTTGGCGTATTAAAATGGGATGGACTGAAACCGTGGTTGCAGCCCGCGTTTTCACCCGTTCCTTCGACCATCTTTATCTCCGCCCTTCGACAGGCCTAAAGATGTTCTAATTCGCTCCAGGCGAATTAGTCAGGGCGCTGGCGTGGTTTGTTAATGGCGGTGGAAGCAGTCTGTTGCTAACTTCTCTCATCCTAAAATACCCTGATAAACGGGAAAATACAGGGAAAATCTTCTAAATATCAACCCTCACCGACCGAAATCAGATCATTAACCCTTCTGAATCAATAAATTGAATGTACATTCTGCTGCGGGCTTCCAGGCTGCTATCTGTCCAAAGATGTACTATGAAAGCGGCTGTTCCCGCATCCTGGCCTTATATTTCCCGGGTGGTTCGTTGCAGTGTTTGGTAAAAAAGCGTGAAAAGTAGGCGGGATCTTTAAACCCTAACTCGTAAGCGATCTCGTTCATGGATAAATCTGCATAGATTAACTTTCTCTTAGCTTCTGTCACTACACGTCCATGAATGATTTGCATGGCATTTTGTCCAGCGTATCGTTGGCAGAGGCGATTCAATCGGCCACTGGTCAAGCTTATTTCACTGGCGTATTGATTCACAGCCCAATGGTCCATGAAGTGTTCTTCTAACAAACGCTGAAAATCTTCATAGAGCTTAATCTTTGCATCAAATTTCTGTTCGGTAGGTCGTGTGTGATGGGCCGAGCGTCCGAGCAAGACAAAAAGGATCTTTAAGTACGCCCCAATAACACAGCTTTGACCTTGTTTCTGCTGGCGATATTCTCTGACGATCTGGCGCATCAGCATCTCGAAATCCCACGAGGCTTTACTATCCTGATCTAATCGAATAATTAACGGCTCATTAAAGAGAAATGTGAACTGTTGACGTTCAGATTCTGCAAACACCCCATGCAGGAATGATTCAACAATGGTGACTATATAGCCCTTTACGCCTGGTTGATGAATAAAACCATGCACCTCTTTGGGAGGAATGGACAGGATACAATGCCCTTTTTCCTCGCTGCTGTGATCACGCATCCGTATTAGTGCTTTTCCTTCTTCAACGACTAATAACTGATGTAGATTGTCATGACGATGAGGCCGAATCTCCCAATTATGTTTGGGCAGGGATTCTTCCAGGGCAGATACATTGATATAGTCCAATGCTTCAGTGGCCGCTGTTTCGCCGTACAGGAAGTAATGTGGTATGTCAGTAGTCACGATTTAAAAATCAACGTCTCGTTTCTATTCATAATAATAGCTCTCTTTTAGTCGAAATACTTGATCAACAGCTCTGAGCTTATTTCATTCAATTAAGGTAAACCAGCACCTCAGGCGGTGAGACACGACAGGGCTCTGCCGTTACGTCGTGCAAAGAACATAATGACTTCCTTTTAAACCGGCAAGTTTATAGGAGGCCATGATGAGAGAGTGGCAAAGCCAAGCTCATGTTAAACATTATTGCAGATATCACATTGTATTTGTTCCAAAATATCGTAAGAAATCTATTTACGGAGTTTTGAGGAAAGACATAGGAGGAATATTTCGTGACCTATATCGTCAGACAGGGGTTGAACTGGTGGAAGACCATGCGATGGGTGATCATGTTCACATGTTATTGATAATACCGCCAAAATTTAGTGCTGCAAATACAGTTGGACTTCTGAAAGGTAAGTGAGCAATACGAATATTCAGAGACTATGTGCAGGTGAAACGAAATTTCACAGGGCGACATTTTTGGGCGAGTGGTCAGGGCAATGACGATATCAACACCATTGACGCACTCCCTGGGGTCCTGATAGGCGATTACCTGTTCAGGTATTCTCACATCTCGCGGGTCAAAGCCATGAACTTAAACACCTTTTTTAGCCAGCTCAGCGGCTATTAAGCTACCGGCTTCCCCCAGACCAAACACCGCGACTGTGAGCTGATTGTTCATTATTTTATCAAGCTTACCCAAATTCCTCTGTATCGATCTCTGCCTGGGTGACCTCGTTATAACGATTGCCATGGACGGTATTCTGGTTGATCAATTCATCCAGGCGGGCAACAGAGCGACTATCCAGTATAAATTCTGTTGCAGTATAGTTTTCTTCGAGATGATTAATCTGGGTAGTACCCGGGATCGGGATAATGTGTTCGCCTTTGTCCAGTAGCCATGCCAATGCCAACTGCGCTAAGGAACAACCATTCTCTTGCGCGACAGGCTTAAGCTCTGTCAACAAGGCCAAATTCTTTACATAGTTGTTTGTGTCGAAGCGCGGCAAATTTCTTCGCAAGTCACCCTTCTCTAGAGCCGATACATCCGTCAACTTGCCGGTCAAAAAGGCTCTGGCCAAAGGACTGAAGGCCACGAATGCGACGCCCAATTTTTCGCAGGTCTGCAGCACGTCAATTTCCGCATTACGAGTCCATAGCGAATATTCGGTCTGCAGGGCAGCGATAGGGTGAATGGCGTGGGCCTTGCGCAAGGTGTTGCCGGAAACCTCTGATAACCCCAGTTGCTTTACCTTACCCTCCTCAACCAGACGGGACATTTCGCCAACACAGTCTTCAATGGGTGTTTGTCTATCCCATCGGTGCAGGTAATACAGGTCAATGCAATCGGTACCTAGACGGGTCAGACTATCTTCACAATGCTGTCGGATGACCTGTGGATGATTATTGATTTCGCGCTTACCTTCGGCATTTTTAAACATGCCACCTTTACTCGCCAGCAGAAATTCGTCACGGCGATGCATCACAGCCTTATTCAATAGTTGCTCGTTGGCACCAAAGCCGTAAAGCGCTGCAGTATCGAGCATGTTGTAGCCCATATCCAATGCATGATTTAGCAGATGGATACTTTCAGCCTCACCCGGTGGTGTCCCATAGGCATGCGAAAGGTTCATGCAGCCCAGGCTGATTGGACTCACTTCCTGTCCGGCTATTTGACGTGATACGCTCATGCGTTTACTCAGTCTTCCAGCAGTTGTTCAATCTGATCCAGCACCTGCATGGCTGACAATGCCTGCTGCACGCTGGCATTGGGCTCACGCCCTTCCTTGATGGCACTGATAAACTCACGATCCTGCAGTTCTATACCATTCATAGAAACAGCTACCTTGCTGACATCAATGGGTTCTTCACGTCCGTCAACGAGATCATCATAACGCGCAATATAAGTGCCATTGTCACAGATATAGCGAAAGAAAGTGCCTAACGGGCCATCATTATTGAAAGACAATGACAGCGTACAAATTGCGCCTGATTCTGACTTCAAGCCGATACTCATATCCATCGCAATACCGAGTTCAGGATGCCTGGGTCCTTGCATACCCTGCACCTGGACTATTTTTTCCCCAGTCTGATAGGCAAACAGGTCCACCGTGTGGCAGGCATGGTGCCAGAGCAAATGGTCGGTCCAGCTTCTGGGCTCACCCAGTGCGTTGAGGTTCTTGCGGCGGAAAAAATAGGTCTGTACATCCATCTGCTGGATCTTTAATTCTCCTGCAGTGATCTTGTTATGGATGTACTGGTGGCTGGGATTGAATCTGCGCGTATGCCCCGCCATTGCGACTAATCCGGTTTCCTGTTGAACATCGCAGATTGCCTGGGCATCAGCCAGGGTATCCGCCATTGGGATTTCGATCATCACATGTTTGCCTGCGTGCATGACTGCAATTGCTTGTTCGGCATGAATCGGCGTGGGAGAAGTAATGATGGCTGCTTCTACACCCGGTTGAGCCAGACCCTCTTCCAGATCCAGCGTCCAATGAGGAATGCCGTATTTTTCTGCAGCCTCACGGGTGCTGTCTTCGCTGCCACCTACAATGCTAACCACTTCGGCATCTTCAATATTCTGCAAGGCATCAAGATGCTTATGACCAAATGCACCCTGTCCGATCATCAATAATTTCATGTGTTACTCCCGAAATTTTAAAAATATGTACTCCAAATCAGGCCGACTTGAATGAGTCGTGAATCCAGTCAATCGACTGAAGACCTGTCGTGTATCCCTCAAAAAAACTCTACTGGCACTACTTGTCGCTCCTTATAAGGATTCTACGCAACGAGGGTAAAGTGATTGAAAACCTTCGGCATATTGGCAATTCTTGCCGCCTGCCTGACCACCAGAATTACGACGGAAATGGTTACCTCGATTTTCTGCCAGATTCTCATAAAACTTCCACAGATGTTCTTGTCCTTGCATACACTCAATTGCGGCCTTCTTGTTGTCCCAAACTTCAGAAATATCCAGGAAAAGATCAGGCTTCCATTCCATCTGTTCACTCTGGTGCGGTTCAAATAAATATAACTGCGGAGCACCCAGTACTTTCTCTCCCGGATTATGCCCCCAGGCCTGGGCAATCATACGGCACTTAATCGCAATCTCGGTTGCATACATATGATCCGTGTTATAAGGATCCCATTTAGAGTGACTCATCATAAAATCAGGCTGTACCTTACGGATCAAATCAACAATTTGATACAGGCCTTCTTTATCAATCTCCAGTGGATAATCGCCAAAGTCAAAAAACTGGATATCATGTGCATTCAATGCTTGAGCAGCAGCTTCAGCTTCTTTGCGGCGAGCACTCTTTACCTTTTCCAGGGTCATGTTTTCCTGTTTCCAAAGTTTGGCGGATTCGCCTCGCTCTCCATAGGAAAGACAGGCAATGCTCACCTCATAACCCAATTTTTGATGTAATGCGATTGCTCCACCACAGCGCCAGACAAAATCTGCCGAGTGGGCACTGATAATCAATGCGGTTTTGTTATCACTCATAGCTATTCTCCGATATAAAACTTAAAGATAAGGTGTCTGTGTCGTCCGTTAATCACAGGTCATCCAGGGTGTCGAGGTATTTAAATCCAGCTTCCTCAAGGCGCGGACGCATGTTGTACATATCCAGTCCCAATACGCCATCAGCCAGCTTTTGACGCTTCTCTTCTTCATTGGCTTCGCGCTCTTGCGCTTTTTTCAGGGTTTTCTCAGCATTCAAACGTGGCACCACGCAGACACCGTCGTCATCGGCAACAATGATGTCTCCGGGCACAATATGCTGACCGGCGCACTGGATCGGAACATTCACAGAACCCAGGGTGTTCTTGACTGTTCCCTTGATGGAAACAGCTTTAGACCAGACAGGAAAATCCATCTCTTTAAGGTCACAAATATCGCGTACACCAGCATCGATAATCAGGCCGCGTACCCCCCTCGCCTGTGCAGAGGTTGCCAACAAATCACCAAAGTATCCATCGGTACAGGGAGAAGTAGTACCTACCACCAGAATATCTCCCGGTTGACACAGCTCGATGGCAACATGCAGCATCCAGTTATCTCCAGGTTGAGCGAGTATCGTTACCGCACTGCCGGCAATTCGTGCACCACCATAGATGGGCCGCATATAGGGATCAAGATTACCGATACGGCCCTGTGCCTCGTGTACTGTCGCGGTACCCAAGCGACCAAGTTCATCAATCTGCTGGCTATCGGCACGTTCGATATTTTTAACCGCTACGCCCTGAACGCTATGTGAAATCATTGTTTGCTCCTCAGTCGTCAAAACCGTACAGACGCGCTGGATTATCGATCAATATCTTCTTCTGTGTCGCTTCATCTCGAGCGATCAAAGGTATCAGATCGAGTAAATCGGCATCGTTCGGCATGTGTTTCTTGATGTTAGGGTGTGGGTAATCAGTACCCCATAAAATTCGATCGGGTGCGATTTCAATCAGCCCCTGCGCATAGGGGATGGCATCGTAAAAAGGTGGCGCAATGGCTATGCGTTCAGATCCACAGACCTTGACCCACCAGTTTTCACGATGCATGAAATCACAGAGAATCTGGTAGGCCTGCTGCGCTACTCCTGCTGACGTTGGTACACGCCCCATATGATCGACTACGATTTGCAGGTCGATCTGGTTGAAGAATTCTTCGTACTGGATGATGTCTTCTGCATTAACATGAATGACCAGATGCCAGCCGAGGGGTTTGACGCGATCCAAAACGATTTTCATCTTTTCAAGATTGGGAGCACCACCCAGATGAGTTACAAAATTGAAGCGAACTCCGCGTACTCCGCCATCATGTAAATCCTGAAAATCATTCTCGCTAAAAGTATCGTTGGCAATACAAACCCCGCGATAAGCGCCATTGCTACTTTTAATTGCGTCGATCATGCCTCGATTATCTATACCATGACAGCTTGCCTGCACGAGTACCGCACGTTCTATTCCCAATTTATCGTGAATTCTTTTCAATGCATGTTTATCCGCATCAGGCGGCCAATAGGAAGCCTTGTCAGAATAAGGAAAAATCTCATGTGGCCCAAAAACATGGCAATGGGCATCACAGGATTTTGGCGGCGCCTTAAATAATGGTTGTTTCGTATCATTATCAGGCGGCATGCAACCTGGTTTTTCCACGCGGGAAGTACTCATATATTTCTCTCTTTTATAAAAAGTTCGCCCTTGCTTAAAAGTCGGGCCGTACGCAACAGCCCCGCTTTCTCGACTTCTCCCTGATCATTCAATGTCAGATCCACCGAAAACTCTCCAGAGGGATGTTCTACAGACATATTCTTGTTGGGCCCTTGCGGGACTTCAGCAATACCTTCAGCAACCGAACCCTCGACAATACAGGCGGTGGCAACGGATACCGCACCCAGAACACCAATGGCAGCATGGCAGGTATGAGGAATAAACGTTCGGGTGGAAACATTACCGCCGTGCATGGGTGGGCTGATCAAGCTCATCTTTGGTACGACTTTATTGCTAACATCACCCAGGTTCATTATCTGCCCGGCCTGTAAGCGTATAGATTCTAGCTTCTGCCTGAAATTCTGGTCTGCACTCAAGTCTTCACAACTCTCATAGCCGGTTTTTCCGAATGCAGTTGCAGGAATGACCACCACAGGCATGCCGTTATCAATACAGGTCACGGCTACACCATCAATAACATCACGAACCTGGCCTGTGGGTAACAGCGCACCGCAAGCCGAGCCCGCAATATCCAGGTAATTACATATGACCGGAGCAGCTGTGCCGGGTACGCCATCGATACTGGCATCTCCCTGATACTCAACCTGTCCATTCGGCGTTTGCACGACCAATTCACAGAGGTTACCGCTATTACGCATATGAACCCTCACTGTAGTGGTTTCACCCTGTACTGGTAACAGGCCGCTTTCGATAGCGAAAGCGCCGACACCGGCGAGGATATTGCCACAATTTGGCGTGGTATCGACTCGGTTTTCACCGACAACGACTTGAACGAACAGGTAGTCAATATCTGCATCTTCGCGGCTTGATGCACTGACCACCGCAACTTTACTGGTGAGCGGATGCGCGCCACCGAGCCCATCGATCTGACGGGCATCTCGACCGATGGCATCGAGCAGGACCTGATCCCGGGCATGTGTATTTCCAGGCAGGTCGTCGGCCCTAAAATAAAGTCCTTTAGAGCTACCACCACGAATTTGCATGTAGGGAATCGATCGCTGCATCACTATGCCAGAATTGTATAATTAACCACATATTATTGCCTAACACCTGATTAATAAATGCAATTTAATAGCTAATAATTGTACTTTTACAGCATTAAGAGTATGTCACGAACGGACTAGCTGGCAACAAATGAAAGAATTACTTGCCGATATAAAACCCAGGTAATATTCCTCGAGTAGAGCGGATTTAATTGTGAAACAAACCCAGGTGATCAGCAGCCCTTAAGCAGTAACATCAACATGGCAAAAACTGTCAGACCAACGCCCAATAAAATATTCGTCTCAACCCATCCACGGCCGAGCACGACATCCCAGACTATAACCCAACTGGGTATGAATAGATGTAAACCATGACCCTGGTACCCGGCAGATGCTTGTTGCCACTTAGCAACAGCACGAATATTATCAGGGTCGCAAAAACCACCATGTACATCAGAGTTATCCAGACAATCTTTGGAACAGCAGCCCAATCAATCGTAACAAGCCGGAGGAAACTCACCAGCAAAAGCGGTATGGAGCCACCGGCAAGAACCCCAAATGTCGAAATCAGCGCCGAGTGCAGCGGTGATTAAGGCAAACAACACATAACGGGAAGATTTTTGCTGTAGCACCAGATAAGGCAAATCCGGCCGTGAGAAAAGGCGTCATAGCAAATATGGCCCCGGTGGAAACGGCACTGATCGTTTTCAGTGCCTCAATTGAGGCTTTAATATTTCGCCTATTCTGCCCCTTCTAGCAATAACACACCAGCACCAGTATTGGAAATAGGCGCATGGTAGTGTTTGTGCAGGCAATTCACCTTGTCTCCCAGAGCACCACGCATTACCAGCCACATAATGGTTTCTATGCCCTCGGTTCCCGCTTGTTTAATAATTTCAGCATTGGGTTGGCTCGCAAACCACTCTGGGTTGTTGATAATGCTTTCCATGCAGGCTAGATCATAGTCAACGTTTATCATTCCTGCGCGTTCGCCCTGTAACTGGTGCGACATGCCACCGGTACCGGCTACTACAACTTTCATGTCTTGCGGATAAGACTCAACTGCCTTTTGTAGCGCTTTACCCAGAGCATAGCAACGACGGGCATTGGTTAATGGATGTTGTACAGTATTTACAGCGAAAGGAATGGTCTTTACAGGCCAGATTTCGTGATCACCAAACAATACTCTCATGGGGTTTACGAAACCATGGTCAACCAGCATCTCCTGACAGGTGCACATGTCAAAATTCTGGTTGATCAGGGATTCCGCAATATGCCAGGAGAACTCCGCATCCCCGTTAAACGGTGCAGTTGGTTTAAGTCCCCAGCCTTCATCAGCATTCTGGTAACTATCGGCACAACCGATAGCGAATGTAGGCACCTTGTCGAGGAAAAAATTAAGACCGTGATCGTTATAGACGACGATAATAAGATCTGGTTGCTTTTCATCCAACCAGGCCTTTACCGGTTCATAGCCATCAAAAAAACGTTTCCAGTAATGCTCTTGCGTCAGGCCATCGGTAATTGCATTACCCACAGCTGGAATATGTGAAGTGGTGATACCTCCGATGATTTTAGCCATTCCAGTATCCTCCCTCTTTCTCGAGTCTCTCGACCAGACCGTCTCTTTTTTCCAGCAATTTTTCTTTAAACTCATCGCTTGTTATGCCCTGAAACGCAGCACCGGCATCCTGCACACTCAATCCGCGAGGAATACAGAATTTAGCCATATAGTAGATGTTGGTGCCAGCACGAAGAATGCCGAGAAAATCCTGTTTTAAAACCAGTTCTTTTTGTTCAGCGCTCAAACCGAATTTATCGCAATATGCTGCAGGGTCAGCATCGAATTCTTTGCGGCTTTGTTCCTCGTTAAAGGAAAAAAACAGCTTATTCAGGGCATAAGAACTATGCGCCCGTTGACCGTCGAAAACATAGGTTCCCGGAATATTGTCATAGTCATGTTTTTTCCAGACCATCATCACTCTCCTCTTCTATTCCTGCGAATACTCTGTTGGATGAACCCATTTTATTTCAAAATAAATGATAAAAATATTCAATAAACTGGCAGATTCTTGTACAAATGATGTATGTGTACAAGAACCTTGCCAGTCTGAATCTTTTTTGATTCGATATAGCTATCAGTTGATATTGGTTGTGATGTTGAAGGAAATTTAGACCTTATTTCAACTCTTCATAGGGCAGGCCGACGTATAGCTCAGCAATTACCTTACGGCCATTTTCAGAATTCAGGTATTAATCAAGTTCCGAATTCATGAAACGCGCAAAGGTTTCTGTGCCCATGTCTGCCACATCTACACTCTTAGAGTTATGCATCATGTTACTCATCCACCAGGAAATGTTCGAATGAATCGATCATTGATTTTAACTGGCCACTATTGACTAAATAGAGATTTTCAAAATTGGTCTGTACTGATGAAGTCCAACCGGACACTTTTTTTAGAGAATTTTCTCAGTTAAGAGGAAAAGGCGTATATAGAAGTGCTAATAAAAAAAAGCCCTAATTATCAGATTTAGGGCTATTAGATGGCGGAGAGAGAGGGATTCGAACCCTCGATACGTTGCCGTATACACACTTTCCAGGCGTGCTCCTTCAGCCACTCGGACATCTCTCCAAATTCTTTAAACTGTTTGCCTCCGTTCAATATCTATATGCTCTTCAGCTAAGGAGCACGTCGTGATCGTTGATTCGGGCGTCCTGCCCTCACCCCTTCGGGGCATCCTAAAGGATGTCTAATTCGGTTCCCGACCTCATTATCAGCCACTAGGACGATGTACATGGATGTACAAGTGTCGCGGGTGGTATGGATACCACACAGCGACCATCTCTCCAATTCTTTAAACTGTTTGCCTCCGTTCAATATCTATAAGCTCTTCAGCATAGGATCACAGCGTGCTCTTTGATAAAATACTTCCTTTATCTCAGTCCTGTCCAGCCATCTCAGACGTTGCTGTAAACAGGGTGCGAAGCCTACCTTATGCTTTGTTCAGGATCAATGGTTATAGCGGCTTTTTATGTTAATTTCATCGATAAATATTGCCTATTGCCAGAATAGTCAGAATTTTACTTTCACTTTGAGTAGATTTGTTAGAATCCTCTTTTTTATCGAATCTACGCCCTATGTTAATTGTTGTCTCTCCCGCTAAAACTCTGGACTATGAGTCACCTCTTCCAACCGATAGCTATACACGTCCTGCGCATTTGAAACAATCTCAACTTCTGATTAACCGACTTCAGGATTTATCGGTGCTGGATCTTATCGAACTACAGCATGTAAGCAGTAATATCGCTGAGCTAAATTTTGAGCGTAATCATCAATGGAAAACGCCATTCAATACTAAAAATTCGCGCCAGGCCTTGTTTGCCTTTAAAGGTGATGTGTATACCGGTCTGGATGCTTATACCCTTAAGCAGAAAGAGCTGGATTTTGCACAACAACATTTACGTATTCTATCTGGGCTTTATGGTGTATTAAGACCGTTGGATCTTATGCGTCCATACCGTCTGGAAATGGGTACCAAACTGGATACCACTGCAGGCAAAAACCTGTATGAGTTCTGGGGTTTACAGATTACCGATGCTCTTAATAAACAATTAAAAACCATTAATTCTGATGTACTGATCAACCTCGCCTCTAATGAATACTTTAAATCAGTAAAAACTAAAAACTTAAAAGCCCGCATAATTACACCTGCTTTTAAGGATTATAAAAACGGCGAATATAAAATGATTGGCTTTTACGCCAAGAAAGCACGTGGTCTGATGTCACGCTTCATTATCCAGCATGAAATCACCAATCCTGAGCAACTTAAGGATTTTGACGTGGAAGGGTATCAGTTTAATAACGCTGCTTCTGAAGCTGATAACTGGGTTTTTACACGTCGTCAATAGTGCTTACTCCCCAGCGTTGCATAATATCACAGGGTTAGTAAACTTTTATTCAATGTATGACCCAAAGCATAGCATCACAGCTTAACTTATCGTAAGCTGCTCATTGATTAAGCGTTTTATTGACAGGCAGTATGGTCGATCTTTCTCCCCGAGCACACCGATTACATGTTATCGCCGGCTTGCTGGTCGCGTTGATAATTTTCTCATTGCTTGTGGCTATTCCCTTCTACTCAAAAAAGCCATTGACTCATATTCAGCGCATACAGAACGCTGGTGCGCTCAAGGTTCTCACACTCAACGGTGCCTCTACTTATTACATGGATACGGATGGCGCCGATGGATTTGAGTACCAGTTGTCGCGACTTTTCGCTGAACACCTTGGTGTCGACCTGCAGATAAAAACCGTTGACAGTTATTCAGAGATCTATAATGAACTAATTTTTGGAAACTTCGATATAGCTGCAGCCGGGCTATCACCGCTGGATGCTAATATTCCACCTAAAGTTATGTTCGGCCCAACATATCATGAAGTTCACCAGCAAATTCTGTACCGCAAAGGACTTAAGAAACCTCCCTCCTCACTAAAAGATCTTGAAAATGAGGTTATCGAAGTTATTCAGGGTAGTAGTCACGAAGCAGTCCTGACTCAATGGCAGAAAAAAATACCGCAGTTAAGCTGGGTTAGTAACAATGACATCGCCAGCGAAGAGCTCATCGAACTGGTAGATGAAGGGTTGATCGACTATATCCTGGCAGATTCACATGAAATTGCACTTCAGCGACGTTTTTTCCCCGAACTACGCATAGCCTTTGAGGTGCCACCAGGTAAACTGTTACGCTGGGCGTATCAAGAATCCGATGATTTAAGCATTCAGAAAGCGCTAGAAAATTTTTTTAAAACCATAAAAAAAGATGGCCGCCTGGATCAGCTAATTCATCGCTACTATAGCCATGTCGAGAAATTCAATTATTCTGACATTCAGACCTTTTCACAACGTGTACGTGAACAACTGCCTGATTACAGGGAAATATTCGAACGTGAGGCAGAAGCTCATGGCCTGGACTGGCATCTTCTTGCGGCCATCAGTTATCAGGAGTCGTTGTGGAACCCTAAAGCCAAATCACCTACTGGAGTGCGTGGTTTGATGATGCTGACTCAAAGTACAGCAAAAATGCTAAAAGTCACCAATCGGCTGGATCCTGAACAAAGCATCAAGGGTGGCGCTGAATATTTCAAACGGGTACTGGCAAAAATACCCGGACGTATACAACAACCTGACCGTACCTGGTTTGCACTGGCTTCCTATAATGTGGGATATGGACACCTTGAAGATGCACGCATAATCACCCAAATGAATCATGGCGACCCGGATAAATGGATTGATGTAAAACAGAACCTCCCCCTTCTGAGCCGAAAGAAATGGTATAAGAAAACCAGGCATGGCTATGCTCGTGGGCACGAACCAGTCAAGTATGTTGAAAACATCCGAAAATATACGGATCTGCTGGATTGGATGGAGATACGCGAAAACGGCGAAGAAGTACCGAGTCAGATTGAACAGCCAGTCGACAAGGAACTAGCCATGCCTCCGAGCTTTTAATTTATTTTCTGCTTGCTCGAAGCGTCTGTTTAGCTGCTCGTCGCTGAGCAAAGAAGTCACTCAGGATCGTCGCACATGGTTCCTGTAACACACCAGATGACACTTCTATACTGTGATTAAAACTTGTAGTTTGCAGCAGCTGGCAGGCACTTTCAATGGCACCGGTTTTATATTCAACTGCACCATAGACCAGACGTTTCACACGAGCATGAACCATCGCTCCAACGCACATGACACAGGGTTCTAGCGTTACATACAGGGTTGAATTAACCAGTCGATAGTTATGCAGCTTTTTTGCTGCTTCTCTTAGCGCAATAACTTCAGCATGAGCGGTAGGGTCATTGGCAGAAATCGGCTGATTATGTCCACAGGCTAGCAAATTATTACCTTCATCTACCAGCACTGCACCAACAGGAACTTCGCCCTGCTCGGCTGCCAGTTGAGCCTGCTGTAACGCAAGCTCCATCCAGTAATTATCGTTCTGCTCTATTCCCACTCGATAGTGCCGGGCGGTTTGCCCGAGATATCGTAGGTGACACGTGCGATTCCAGAAATTTCATTCATGATGCGGCGAGACACCAGATCCAGAAATTCATACGGTAAATGTGCCCAACGAGCGGTCATAAAATCGATGGTTTCCACTGCACGTAAAGCAACGACATAGTCATAACGTCGACCATCTCCAGTGACACCTACCGATTTCACTGGCAAAAATACTGTGAATGCCTGAGAGGTTTTTTCATAAAGACCGTGCTTCCATAACTCTTCAATGAAGATATGATCCGCCAGACGCAATAAATCGGCATATTCCTTTTTCACTTCGCCTAGAATACGTACTCCCAGACCAGGGCCAGGGAAGGGGTGACGATAAACCATATTATGAGGCAAACCCAGTTCAACACCAATTCTGCGTACTTCATCCTTAAAAAGTTCGCGCAAGGGTTCCACCAGTTCCAGCTTCATATCCTCAGGTAAGCCACCCACATTATGATGCGATTTGATTAAATGGGCTTTACCGGTTGAAGCACCTGCGGATTCAATGACATCGGGATAGATAGTGCCCTGTGCTAGAAAAGCAGCATCATTTTGCTTGCTGGCCTCTTCTTCAAAAATTTCAATAAACAGGTTACCAATAACTTTACGCTTTTGCTCAGGGTCAGAAATTCCTTTTAGCTTGTCAAGAAAACGCTGTTCGGCATCTACTCGGATGACTTTAACCCCCATATGCTCAGCAAAGGTTGCCATTACCTGATCACCTTCCTGATGACGTAACAAGCCATTGTCCACAAAGATACAGGTGAGTTGATTCCCGATCGCTCTATGTAGCAAAGCTGCTACTACGGATGAATCAACACCACCAGACAGGCCGAGAATAACGTTTCCATCCTTAACCTGTTCACGTACCAGATTGATACTGTTTTCGATAATATTTTCAGCAACCCAGTCGGAAGCACAACCACAGATTTGATGAATAAATCGACCCAGAATTTCTGCCCCCTGTCGTGTATGGGTAACTTCTGGATGAAACTGCAGACCATAGATCTTACGTGTCTCATCCGCCATACCTGCAATAGGAGCAGAGTCGGTGCTACACATCAGCTTAAAGCCTTCTGGCATCTCTGCAACTCGATCACCATGCGACATCCAGACGTCCAGCATACCGTAACCTTCTGCAGTTTGATGATCCTGAATATCTCTCAGTAATTCGGTGTGGCCGTGTGCGCGAACCTGTGCATAGCCGAATTCACTATGCCCCACATTCTCTACTTTACCTCCTAACTGATTGGCCAGTGTTTGCATGCCGTAGCAAATACCCAAAACAGGAACTTTCAAATCCAGTAGTTCCAGGTTAGCGATAGGCGTTTGATTTTCCAGAGTTGATTCAGGCCCACCTGAAAGGATTATCCCTTTGGGCATAAACCCAATCACGCGATCCATTTCAATATCCCAGGGCAGGATTTCACAGTACACACCCAGTTCACGTACTCTACGTGCTATCAGTTGCGTATATTGAGAACCAAAATCAAGTATAAGAATTCTGTCATCATGCAGGTCATGGTTAAGTGTCATCAGTGGTTAAACCCGGTAGTTTGGTGCTTCTTTGGTAATGGTAACATCGTGCACATGAGACTCGGCCATACCAGCGCCAGTTACCCTGACAAATTCAGGCTTGGTCCTCAATTCATCAATAGTGGCACAACCTACATAGCCCATGCTGGAGCGAACTCCGCCTAGTAACTGATGAATAATCCCGGATAATGGGCCTTTATAAGGAACCCGGCCTTCAATACCTTCAGGAACCAGTTTTTCTACCGAGCTATCCGCCTGGAAGTAACGGTCGCTAGAACCTTTCTGCATAGCGCCTAATGATCCCATACCACGGTAAGATTTATAGGAGCGGCCCTGATACAACTCGACCTCGCCTGGCGCTTCTTCAGTACCGGCAAACATGCTACCGATCATGACGGTATGCGCACCGGCTACCAGTGCTTTGGAAACATCACCAGAGAAACGAATACCGCCATCAGCAATACAGGGGATTCCTGTATCTTTGAGTGCTAGAGCAACATTACTGATGGCCGAAATCTGTGGTACACCCACACCTGCGACAATACGAGTAGTACAGATAGAACCCGGGCCTATGCCCACCTTAACAGCATCGGCTCCGGCATCCACCAGATCTCGTGCAGCATGTCCGGTTGCAATGTTGCCACCAATAACCTGAATCTGTGGATAATGTTTTTTCACCCAGGCGACACGTTCGATAACACCTTTTGAGTGGCCATGAGCTGTGTCTACTACAATCACGTCTACTTCGGCATTCGCCAATGCTTCAACTCGCTCATCGGTATCTGCACCGGTTCCAACTGCTGCACCGACACGTAACCGCCCCTGTTCGTCCTTGCAGGCAAGTGGGTGTACGGTTGATTTTGTGATGTCCTTAACCGTAATCATACCTTTGAGTTCGAATTTTTTGTTTACTACTAACAGGCGCTCGATTCTATGCTTGTGTAGCAATTCCATAATCTGGTCTTTGCTCGCACCTTCTTCTACCGTGACCAGGCGCTCTTTCGGCGTCATCACAGAAGTTACTGGCTGATCCAGATTGGTTTCAAATCTCAGGTCACGCTTGGTGACTATGCCCACCAGACCTTCAGCGCCCATCACTGGCAAACCGGAAATCTGATTCTTTTCAGTGGATGCAATCACATCTCGGATCATGGTATCGGCCCTGATGGTTATCGGATCCTTGATCACACCACTTTCGAATTTTTTCACCTTTGCCACCTGACGGGCCTGCTCGGTAGGAGAAAGGTTCTTATGTACAATTCCCATCCCTCCTTCCTGAGCCATTGCGATGGCAAGACCAGATTCTGTAACTGTGTCCATCGCTGCGGATATCAAAGGGATATTTAACTCTATACCCTGAGTAAGACGTGTTTTTAGTTCAGCATCATTAGGTAATACATCTGACTTGGCTGGGACTAGTAAAACATCGTCAAAGGTGAGGGCTTCCTGGGATATGCGCATATTTACTCCGGGGGTCAATTTCAAAGCGCGATTATAAGGTATTGACCTCTGGACGGTAAACCGGATAATGGTTCGGATAACTCTAAAAAGGGTCGGGGAATAAATTATTTTCACCCGATATCAAACTACAGCCGCTTTTTAGCGGCTTCTTTTTGTTCATTATCTACTTCGTCACCTGAACAAAATTTTTTCCCAAAGACTAATCCATCCATCTCTAGTAAAGTCTCTGTTTTATATTCGCACATACAACACTCATCCATGCAACACAATGAAGCTATCTGGAGCGTATCTGCGCTCAACTTTGAAATCAAAACCATGCTCGAACAAGGGATTGGTTCAATCTGGATCGAAGGTGAGATTTCAAATTTTTCCAGCCCTGCCTCCGGGCATTGGTACTTCACACTTAAGGATGAGCGCTCACAGTTACGTGCTGCCATGTTTCGTAACCGTAATCAACGCATAGCTTTCACCCCACAAAATGGACAACAAATCCTGATCCGTGCCCAGGTTACCTTATATGAGGCACGTGGTGATTTTCAGGTCATTGTTGAACATATGGAAGAAGCCGGTGTTGGGCGATTGATGAGAGAGTTTGAAGTACTCAAGAAGCAACTCTCAAAAGAAGGCCTGTTCGATCAAAAGCATAAAAAACCAGTACCCGATCAGGCTCGTCATATTGGCATTATCACTTCAGCCAGTGGGGCCGCCATTCGTGATGCAATTAGTGTGATTCGGCGTCGCTCCCCCTCCAGTCAGGTCACCCTGTTTCCCACTCAGGTTCAGGGTGAAGCGGCTACGGGCTCCATCGTTAATGCGATTAAACTGGCTAACCGACATGCTGAATGTGATGTTTTATTGCTAATACGTGGAGGTGGCTCACTGGAGGATCTGTGGTGTTTTAACGAAGCGACGGTGGCTCATGCTATTTTTGATTCAGAGATTCCCATCGTGAGTGGTATAGGACATGAGATTGATACGACTATTGCCGATTATGTCGCCGACCAACGCGCACCTACTCCATCGGTTGCCGCAGAGTCAGTCACGATGGATCAATATGAAATCATGATGCGTATTGATCAATTGGCTCTAAGACTGCAGCAGCATATGGTTAAAAAGCTATCCCGCTATGAAGACAGTATTAACACAATACAACAGCGCTTATTGCGTTTACATCCACAACGTCAGATGCAATCGCTTAAACAGCGGTTAGTATTCGCCAGCAATACGCTAAAACACATACAGAGTAATAATCTGGAAAGGAAAAATCATCAGCTTCAACGTCACATAGAACAGCTTAGACTTCATCAGCCTCAGCAAAAGATAGCCATGTTGAAACTCAATGTAGAGCGATCTAGCAGGGGTTTATTGACGCTGATGCAAAAACTGCTCACCCAACATACACATGCACTGGCATTAAACAGTGGCAAGCTGGATAACCTGAGTCCTTTAAAAACTTTGGCTCGTGGTTACGCCACAGTCAGTCTGCAGAACAAACTAATTTATTCAGCCAACGAGCTCAAGACTAATGATGAGGTCAAATTAAGATTTAAGGATGGCGAACATAACGCCAGCATTAGGTAATCACCTGAATCCGTAGTTTCATGTCCCTGACGCAAGTTATTTATCTGCGATGCGCTGAAGTTGATATTCGACCTGTCTGGCACCGGTTTCCTGTTCCAGACTCATCTTAAAACCATCAATTAAGGGTATCTCCAGTGTTGACCCAGGCGGAATACTTTTTAACTCTTTGATATGTATACTGAAAACGCCATCTTCATTTTTTATCTGAGCTTTCTGGCGCTTGCCCAGTTCACGTGAGACTCGCGTTGCAAGCTCTAGCCAGACATCGCCTGGCTCATTTTGTGTTGAGCATTGATACAAAATGGCGTAGTAGTTGCCAGGATACTCCAGATAAGGGTTTAACTGTACCTTCCCTCAACAACCTTTCCGCTTAGTGGGAAAACCTTATAGCGTAAATGTGGTGTTGAAAAACTGATGCCACTTCGGCTGGCAAAAGTATCCGAAACCTGAGCACATTCAAACATCTCTGGTGGACGAGAAAATGCACTCATATTGGGCAATAATCGTGCTGTAGAGGTACCTTGTTCAAACCGACCCTGTTTTATGCTGAATTCCAGTATACTTTCCCATCCAATATTAAGACCGCCTGCCAACATCTGGGTGTCATATTCCAGCTGATCCTGACCAGTGATGGTCAATTGCCAGCGCCCATCTTCAATGGCATAGGCCTGATGGATAGTGATAATTAGAAAAACCAATAGTTTAATAAGGTGTCGCATAGTCTATAGTATCGGAAATAATTAGCGCCAGGAGCCTGTCGGTTAAGGTGATCGTAGCGAGGAAATGGCATTTTGAGTCAAATATTTCGATCATTTGAGGCGAATAGTGAGCCTATTTAACGAAAATGGTCGGAAGATTAGGCAAAAATGCCTTTTCCGCAGTAGATTCTCCTGAATCCGACAGGTTCCTGGTAGTGAACATATGCTGTTTACAGCTGCCTGAAAGAACATCTCATCAGGCCCAGGGCCAATGTTAAACCAAGAAGCTAACCATATCAGAGAGTTAGGAGTTACCCAATGAGCAAAAACACAGTCACCATAACCGATAATCGCAGCGGTAAGTCAGCAGATTTTGATATTATCGACCCGAGCATCGGATCACCTACCTTTGACATCAGAAAATTACATGCCCAACTTGGCTTGTTTACTTACGATCCAGGTTTTCAGGCCACCGCCAGTTGTAAGAGTGATATTACCTATATAGATGGAGACAAGGGTATTCTGCTATATCGTGGTTATCCTATTGAACAACTAGCAGAGCATAGTAATTATCTCGAAACCAGTTTCCTGCTGATGTATGGACACCTCCCAGATAAAGTTGAATATGATGAATTTACTAACATGATCAAACGCCACACCATGGTTCATGAAGGTGTAAAACACTTTTTTAATGGTTTTCATCATGACGCCCATCCAATGGCGATCATGGTTGGTGTAGTCGGCGCTTTATCGGCTTTTTATCACGACTCGCTAGATGTCAACAATCCCAGACATAGAGAGATTTCTGCCCATCGACTACTAGCCAAAATGCCCACAATAGCAGCTTACAGTTATCGCCGAGCGAATGGCCTGCCATTGCCCTATCCTCGCAATGACTTTAATTTTATCGAAAACTTCATGTACATGATGTTCAGTGTACCTACCGAAGAATACGTACCGAATCCTGTTGCTGTGCAAGCTATGCGCCTGATTTTTATCCTGCATGCTGACCATGAGCAGAACGCCAGTACTTCTACGGTCAGATTATCCAGTAGCTCCGGGGCTAACCCTTTTGCCTGTATTTCTGCCGGTATTGCATCGTTATGGGGACCTGCTCATGGCGGTGCGAATGAAGCGGTAATTCGTATGCTCGAAGAGATCCAGCACCCTGATGAAATTCCAAAATATGTTGAACGTGCGAAAGATAAAAATGACGAATTTCGCCTTATGGGCTTTGGTCATCGCGTGTATAAGAACTACGATCCTCGTGCCAAAATCATCCGTAAAGCCTGTAACGAGTTGCTGGATGCACTGGATAGCACTAACCAGCCTCTATTCGAAACCGCACGTGAACTCGAACGTATTGCTCTGGAAGATGATTACTTTCTGGAAAGAAACCTGTATCCGAATGTAGATTTTTACTCTGGTATTATTCTAAAAGCACTGGATATGCCACTGAATATGTTTACCGTGATCTTTGCCATGGGACGCACAGCAGGCTGGATTTCTCAGTGGCTCGAAATGATGGAAGATAAGGAGCAACGTATTGGTCGTCCGCGCCAGATTTATACCGGTGCTCAAACCAGAGAATATGTAGATCTATCTAAACGTTATTAAAAAGAAACTATCCCGGTTGTGAGTGTATCGCAACCGGGGTATTTATTAATGCGACATGATGACAGGGATAATCATCGAAGAAAGAATAGTTCGAGTCACGCCACCAAAAATCTTTTGTTTTAAACTGGGTGTGCCATAGCCACCCATCACCATAATATCGATATCATTTTCCGCAATTTCATTCAAAATCACCGTTGGCACATCAAAGGTTCCTGCATTTACCCGGCGGATACTTGCCTTAGTTCCATGCCTTTCCAGATGTTTGGCCAGATCATTAACCAGTAACTCTCCTTTAGCTGTTTTCTGCTTACCTTCCTGTACCACCAGAATAAATACATTTTCTATATTTGAAAGAATGGGCAATGCATCATGCACCGAACGTGTTGCAGCGGGTGTTCCATCCCAGGCTATCATGGCTTTTTTAAAGGGAATTCGATGCGCGCCAATATACGGCATAAAGAAAACTGGTCGCCCACTTAACAGAATTACCTCCTCAGCAACGACTTCCGTAATAGAATGATTACGATTTTGCGGATTCGCCTGACGCAGAATAACTATGTCATAATTGCGTGCAATCTTGGCGAGCTGTAAGGCAGCTTTGCCAGGGTTACCCTTGATAATTCTAGCATCTGCCTCTATACCCTCAGCCTTTGCCTGCTCGGAGAATTCGAGCATTCTTTTTTCGGCTTCTTTCAGGCAAATATTTTTGATCGCCTTGCTTTCATTAACCTTTAAGTGGCTCGGCTTTAACGCACTCAGAGTGATACCCGTCAAACGGGCCTGGTGCGTTTTTGCCATTAGAAAAGCGGTTCTAACCCGCTCCTCATTTGAAGCTCCTTCATCTACATAAACAAGAATATCTTTATAAGCCATAGCTAATTCCACAAATACAAGTCAAAACATATTATGCTGCAGTGCAGCATAGCCTATTTTAGACAACATCACACAAATTTTTTATTGGTACTCGACGCCTTTACAGTGCATTACTTGATTATAAGCAAACTCTAATATACTATTGACTAAATTTTTTGCCCATCAGACTAAAGGAGTTTGGATATGAGTATAGATCGCATTGTACTGGCCGTCGCAGGCCTATTTGTTTTTATTAGCGTTACCCTGGGTGTTTATCATCACTCTTACTGGTTTTTCTTTACCGCCTTTGTTGGCCTCAACCTTTTTCAATCCGCCTTCACTGGTTTTTGCCCACTGGCCACCATTCTTAAAAAACTGGGTAAGCAGCCCGGACAGGCTTTCAACTAAAGTCTTCACTATCTTCACAATAAAAGCCCGCAATTGCGGGCTTTTTTATGTCAAAAGCAGCTAGAATAAAACGATCAGTATGCAGGAAAACACTAATGCTAGCCCAAACACCAAAATCTTCTGATTCAATGCAGGAACACGTTCAGCACGCTATTGCGACTATAGAAACAATTGTCGTGGGCAAACCTGAGCAAATAAAGCTGGCCGTCTGCTGTTTATTGTCATCTGGTCACTGCCTGATCGAAGACTTACCAGGTGTTGGTAAAACGACTCTGGCACATGCCATTTCAAAAGTCTTTGGGCTAAATTTCACCCGGATACAGTTCACCAGCGATTTACTGCCCGCTGATATTCTGGGCGTCTCAGTATATGACAGAAAAACTGAGGGATTTAAGTTTTATCCTGGACCGATATTTTCTAACTGTGTGTTAGCTGATGAAATGAATCGTGCGACACCAAAGACCCAAAGCGCTTTACTCGAAGCCATGGAAGAACGTCAAATCACTGTTGAAGGTGAAACACGCATCCTGTCTGCTCCTTTTTTCGTAATCGGCACCCAGAACCCACTAGATCAGTCAGGCACATTCTCCTTACCCGAATCACAGCTTGATCGCTTTATGATGAAACTCAATCTGGGGTATCCAGACCAACAGGCAGAACGTCAATTACTATCCGGCAAAAGTCGTCAGCATCTATTGCAGGAATTATCGGCTGTGCTGGACATCAACACTGTCTTAACAATTCAACAATCAATTGAGTCAATTCATGTATCCGACCCGCTGCTAGATTATGTTCAGTTACTGTTACATGAGACCCGTAACAACGGCCAGTTTGTGTATGGCCTCTCTCCACGCGCAGGCCTGTCTTTGCTTAGAGCAGCACGCAGTTGGGCATTTCTGCAGCATAGAGACTTCGTCGATCCCAGCGATATTAAAGCGGTATTCCCCGCTATTGTCTGCCATCGTCTGATTTCTGCTGACCATCTGAGTAAAACCGTTGAGCATATGGTGCAGGAATTACTTGATACCGTTGCTATCCCTTGAGCCCGATCAAATAAATCATGTCCTTGTTGACTTCGTTAATGCCTAATGCTTTCCGTCAACGAATCGATTACTGGATAGCACTGCGTACTCCGGCAAGCACGGGCAAAATAACCCTGCACAATCGACGACTTTATATCCTGCCTACCCGATTTGGATACCTCTATGCTGTCATGGTATTTGTGCTGCTACTCGCTGCCATCAACTATGAGAACAGCATGGCATTTGCTCTCACCTTTCTGTTAACCGCCATTGGCATAGTCAGTCTTTGGCAAACTCATAAAAATCTACTGGGATTATCTATACAGCTAAAACCACCAGAAGCCGTTTTTTGTGGAGAAGATATTACCCTCAATTTTAATATTTCTAACCCAAATCTAAGCTCTCGCTATGCTGTAGGTATTCAATATCTACATCATTATCCCGAGTACACCAGTATAGATCCAGAATCTAACGCAGATCTCTCACTTGAATTACCTACCCATAGTCGGGGCCTGTATCAAGCAGCTGGAGTAACGCTGTTTACGCGCTATCCCACCGGACTTTTTCATGCCTGGGGCTGGTTAAAATTCGATTGTCCCCTGCTGGTTTACCCAACCCCGCTGTTTGACCATAAATTAAAGCAGAGCCTGGTTGAAGACCAATCCGGTAAAAGTAATGTTGATACGGTTGATGGCGATGACTTTGCTGGACTTAGAGAACACCGAAGAGGTGAATCTCTACGCCATATTTCCTGGAAAGCCCTGGCACAGGGACGTGGTATGCTGACAAAAACCTTTCAGGGTTATGCCACCCCTTCGTTATGGATCGACTGGAAGGATATGTCCGCAGCTTCAGTTGAAGGTAAGCTGAGCCAAATGTCAGCACTCATTATTCAGGCACATCAGCAAGGCCGTAAGTTTGGCCTCATGCTACCTTCTACCACTATACAGCAGGATAGCGGTTTTACGCATCGTAGCCATTGCCTGCAACAACTCGCAACCTTCCGTCAAAGGGATATTAATTCAGAACTACTGATCGATGAGACATAACCTTCCCATTCACCGAATTGCAGAAGAACCTCTGTCACGTCACTGTATCAATGCAGTTGCATTCAGCTTCCTGGTCACCATGCTTCCTCATGCACCTCACCTGCCTTTGTGGGTAACCAGCCTGGGAATAATCAATTTACTTTGGCGCGTTTTACACTCTTATGGTTATCTGTTTCAGGTACCTCGTTGGTTATTGATCATGATGGTGTTGGTTGGAGGTGTTAGTGTGTTTGGCCAGTTCTGGACCATAGCTGGACGGGATGCTGGATTAGCGCTGCTGACAGTGATGACCGCTTTCAAATTTCTAGAATCCTATACACATCGTGATTTTTTGATTTTAATCTTCCTGAGTTACTTTTTGCTGGCCACTCATTTTCTATTCGACCAGAGTATTTTAATCGCCCTGTTTATGTTTGCCTGCCTCATTATCATTACAACCACACTGATGACCATCAACCAGAGAGACGATAGTGTATCCCTTAAAACGAGATTGCTCGCGTCTTCGAAACTGATTGCTCTTTCAATACCTATCATGATAGTCCTGTTTATACTTGTTCCCCGTATTCCTGGCCCTATCTGGGGTCTCACACAGGAGCAACGTGGTGGGATCACCGGTCTCAGTGATGATATGGCTCCCGGTTCAATCAGTAACCTGATTTCCAGTAACGAGGTTGCCTTCAGGGTAAGTTTTGAAAGTGAGATTCCACCACCAGAGAAACTTTACTGGCGCGGCCCCGTAATGGCGAAATTCGATGGACGACACTGGACACAGGCAAGACCCAGGATTGTCAGACAGATTAATATGCCTGAAAACACCGAAAAAACAGTTTATACGGTTACCCTTGAGCCTCACGGAAGACCCTGGTTGCTGGGGCTGGATATTCCCGTCATAAAATTACCCGGAAGTTTCATGACATCTGAGTTTCAGCTAACTAGCAAAAAGCCGGTTAATGATCTTATACGATACACCTTAACTTCTGCTTTAAATTATCGAATAGGCATTAATGAATCCTTCGATTACCTGATATCAACAACTACAGTGAATGAAGATCGCAACCCTCAAACCATAGCACTCGGCCGATCCTGGGCGGATAAATATGACTCCGACATTCAGATAATCCAGCACGCTTTAAATCAGTTTCGAGAACAGGAGTATGTCTACACATTACAACCGCCTTTGCTGGGTGAAAATACGAGTGATGAATTCCTTTTTCAGACTCGGCGTGGATTCTGCGAACACTATGCAAGTAGCTTTGCATTACTGATGCGCGCAGCTGGCATTCCTGCTCGCATAGTTACCGGGTATCAGGGCGGAGAATTTAATGAAGCAGGTAATTACCTGATCGTGCGACAATCCGATGCGCATGCCTGGACCGAGGTGTGGCTAGATGATCAAGGCTGGATTCGTGTGGATCCTACAGCCGCAGTCTCTCCCGACCGCATCGAAGGTGGATTAGATCAGGCGCTCAAAGATGAAATGGCTACCTTCAGATTTTCCAGGCGTAATGCTCTGCTAAGTAAAATGTTATTTAGCTGGGATAGTATGCAACATCGCTGGAACGACTGGGTGATTAACTACAATAGTAAAAAGCAGACTCGCTTTTTACGCAATCTGGGACTGGGGATCCTGGGATGGGGAGATATGATTATTGCAATGGTATTCAGCATTATGCTGATAACCGCTATATACTGGCTGATCAGTTGGTATCGTGAGCGCCCCACAAGACCTGCCCGATATGAAATAATTCTTAATCAACTTCTGAAAAAGCTTTCAAAATCTGGGTTTACCAGAAAACCACCTGAGACACTGAATGAATTTTTACAGCGCGTACAATCAGAAAATCAATTTAAGGACCATCAGCTGGAAAATATATTTGCCGCCTATAACCGCATAAAATATGCAAGGGGCTATCAAAAACAAAGCATCATCAATCGTTTTGAACAAATGGTAAAACAGTGGAAACTTCCAGCAGCATAAAAAAACGCACTGATATCAGTGCGTTTTTTAAGTCACCCACTAATCAAGCTCTAACCTATAAGATGATCCTTAACATGGTTCTGAATGCCAGAGAAAATAGCTTTAGCAATTTTTTTCTGGTGTTTGGAGGATTTAAGTCGGCGCTCTTCTTTAGGGTTCGAGATGAATGCAGTTTCTATCAGAATAGAAGGCATATCAGGCGCCTTCAACACTGCAAAACCGGCCTGCTGTACATGTTCCTTATTGAGCTTACCGACCTTGCCCAGATTTGTCAGAATTTCAGAGCCTAGTTCCAGGCTATCCTGAATAGTCGCTGTCTGTGAAAGGTCTAGTAACACCGATGCAATCAAATCGTCTTTATCGTCCAGACTGACACCACCAATCAGATCAGATGCATTTTCTTTTTCAGCAATCCATCGTGCTGCTTCAGAACTGGCGCCATTTAATGACAACGCATAAACCGATGCACCTTCTACACGAGGTGACTTATAAGCATCAGCATGCAGGGAGACAAACAAATCAGCCTGATGACTACGTGCTTTTTTCACACGATTACGTAGTACGATATATTTATCAGAGTTCCTGGTGAGCACCGCCTTATATCCAGGCGTTTTGTTGATGATCCTGGCCAGCTTTTTACCCATTGCCAGTGTTACATCTTTTTCTTTAGTGCCATTATGACCAACTGCACCTGGGTCTCTGCCACCGTGTCCAGGGTCGATAGCTATTACAATCTGTTCCTTTTTAGCCTGTCGTTTTTCACGACTGGTTTTAATGGGTGTAGGGCTCAGTTCAGTCGCATGCATATCTATAACCAGACGATAACCATTCTTGTTATCCGGTTGTAGCATGAAACTGCGTGGCCGTACCTTACCCTTTAAATCGAAGACTACTCTCAAATCACTAGAGTGACGTACTGCTGAGCGAATGCTGCGTAATAATTGAGTTTCATTATCATCGGTAACCAGTGCAGCTGATTTACGCACATTTTTAAGATCTATAACCACCCGATTAGGATCAGATAGTATAAAAAGATCATGTTCAACATTTTCAGACAGGTCAAAAACGACACGAGTATGATCAGAATTGGTTTGGGCTACTCGAACCCCGGTTAATGCAGATATTGTTGAGGCTGCATAGGTGTTCTGAGTGACAACAGGGAGGGTCATCAAAGCACTGATACCTGCCAGCTTCTTCAAAAATAATCGGCGAGCTTGTGTAAGTGTATTCATGGCTTTAGCAACTTTTAGGGAAAACTTAAAAAACTGTGATGTAAGTTATAGTAAATTCGGCGAACAAAATCAACCTTTTTTCTTTATTTATTATATAGATAGTCTCATTATCTAGAATTTACATCAGATTAATAGCTCGAATTAACTGCTCACCCCAGGAGTTTGTCGATTTTGCGTGAATTCGACGACAGCCTTCATGATATTCCAGGGTAAGCTGCAATCCCGCATATTGTAACAATTCCTCAGCACGCTGGGGCCACTCAATCAAACACAAGGTATTTGAATTTAGATAATCTCGATAACCCAGATATTCCAGCTCTTCAGCATCCGCCAGCCGGTATAGATCAAAATGTGCCACTGATAGATTATCAAGTTCGTAATTTTCGATAAGCGTATAGGTTGGACTGCGAACGCCACTGGTAATGCCGCAAGCTTCCAGTGCGCCACGTACGATGGTGGTTTTTCCTGTGCCCAAATCACCTTCCAGGGTAATCACGCCACCACTATCACAGGCTTTAATCAGTTTTGCGCCCAACGCTTTCATCTCTTTTTCTGAGCAGACTATCATGCATAAACCTGTAAATGCTTTAGAGCTAGATGCACGCTAGCAATTCTCTGTACCAGATCGCTGGCGATGAGGCTATCTGGATGATATTCGCGCGCATAATTTTCAGCCGCAAGAGCATGCACATAGGCACCACATCTAGCAGCCTCTAATGGCGTTAACCCCTGCCCCAGATAAGCGCAAACCAGGCCACTCAATACATCACCACTGCCCGCCGTGGCCATACCAGAATGGCCGTTATGGCATAAAGATAATGGCATACCTTGCTGACTCACCAGACTACCCGAACCTTTTAATATGCAGGCAGTAGCCCAACGCTGGATTAAATCCTGTATAGCCTGGACTCTGTTCTGTTGAATCTGAGGAACTGAGCAGTTAGATAATCTGGCTGCTTCGCCTGGATGTGGCGTGATCACCGTATTATCTGATTGCAGCCGATCCAGAAAATTGGCTTGCAATGCGTCAGCATCAATCACCATGGGCTTGTTACAGCCGGCGATTCTATCCAGTATTTTTTTTGCATCTGCGGATTGCCCTAGTCCAGGCCCAACAACGACTACAGATGCTCGTTCCAGTAAGTGTTCCAGATCAGCCCACACACCCACCATAAGTTCGGGGTCGGCAGCGGCAATAGCCGAATAATTATCCGGGTGTACACAAACGCTCACCATCCCGGCTCCGGCACGAAGCGCTGCGATTGCAGCCAACCTCACAGCACCCGGCATGCCCCGATCACCGCCAATGACCAGAATATGACCATACTGATTTTTATGGCTGTTACTGGCACGTATTGTCGGAAGACTTATATTGCCGTCATTGATTATCGTACACAGTGGTATTTCAGAATTTAGTGCTGAGCTTGATATTCCAAGATCATCAAACAATAACTCACCACAGTAGTCCGAGCCATCAGCCAGGTAGCAACCAATTTTTCTACCGATAAAACTTACCGTTAAATCTGCTTTTATGGCGCAGGGCATGGCTATTCCCGTATCAGCATTTAACCCACTGGGGATATCAATACTGACTCGAATTGCCTGTTTAGAATTGATCAGTGAAATCCATGATTGCCAATCGTCATTCAGACTTTTATTCAGACCAATTCCCAGCAGACCATCAACAATTACGTCACAATCCGGGCACTCACCAGCCCAGCTCAGGATATCTCCTCCATCAGCCAGCCAGGCATCTCGATAAAATGTCGACTCCCTGGATTGACGCGATTCATCTCCAATCAAGTACAGACTGATTGTTTTAGACTGCTTTTTAGCGAGTATTGCCAGTGCAAATGCATCACCACCGTTATTCCCTGCTCCGGCTAAAATAACCAGATGCTGACATTCGGGCCAGCGTTGTTGAATGGCATTCCACGTAGCTGTAGCCGCTTTCTGCATTAATAATTGAGAGGGTTGTGCATCCAGTTGTATCGTCTGCTGGTCTAGTCGATAAACCTGTTCACGTTGATATAGATAGAGGTCGTTAGACATTCGAGATAAGTGGCCTGGTAGAGTGTTTAAAACATATCACAACCCTGTGCTATCGACATCAATATATGAAATTTTTTATCATTGACAGGCATGATTGATTTATTCAAACTCGGGCCATGACAAATTGTAAAACTCAACACACAGCTTGTATCTAATAAACTACATACCAACCCACCAAAGATACTGCTATTTCTTAATTTGTTTTACCTCATTAATCCCAGTTACTAGAAAGCATTACTTATGACATCTACCGAAGCTAAACTTTTTGTGCTTGATACCAATGTTCTGATGCACGACCCAACTGCTATTTTCCGTTTTCAGGAACACAATATTTACCTGCCTATGACCGTACTGGAAGAGCTGGATCAGGGCAAAAAAGGCTTATCCGAGGTTGCCCGAAATGTTCGGCAGGTGAATCGCTTTATCGACGACTTAATGAACACCAATAAGGATGTTGATATCAAACAGGGGTTACCACTGGTGCCGGTTCATTCCTCAAATGGAAATGGCACAGTTAAAAGTACAGGCCGACTTTTCTTTGAAACCGAAGCCCACTCACCTCGCTTACCAGATAGCCTGCCCGGTAGTAAAAACGATAACTCCATATTAGGGACCGTGCTGGCTTTAAAAGATGAATGGGACTGCGATATTATTCTGGTTTCCAAGGATATCAACCTGCGTATTAAAGCTACTGTTTTAGGCCTGCTGGTTGAAGACTATACCAATGACAAAGTACTGGATGACCTTGATTTGCTATTCACAGGTAGCCTCGAACTACCGGAAGAGTTCTGGGATAAACACAGCAAGGACATCCACTCCTGGCAACGCGATGGCAAAAGTTTTTACGAAATTACCGGCGATGACACGCTTGAATGGTATCCCAATCAGTTCATTTATCTGGAAAAAAACTTTGACGGAATCGTACGTGAAAAAATCGGTAACACCTGTGTCATTGAAGTCATCAAAAACTACATGAATGAACACAATTCTGTGTGGGGTATACATGCTCGTAATCGTGAGCAAAGTTTTGCACTGAATTTGCTGATGAATCCAGAAATTGATTTTGTCAGTCTATCGGGTATCGCTGGAACTGGTAAAACCCTGCTCACACTGGCTGCAGCTTTAGCTCAAACCATGGATGAAAAGCGCTATGCTGAAATCATTATGACTCGTGTGACTGTGCCAGTAGGTGAAGATATTGGTTTTTTACCGGGTACTGAAGAAGAAAAAATGTCACCCTGGATGGGAGCATTGATGGACAATCTGGAGGTGCTGGTAGGCAACGATAAAAACGATGCCTGGGAAAACCAGGCTACTACCGACCTGGTGCGCCATCGCATCAAGATATCTTCATTGAACTTCATGCGTGGGCGAACTTTTCTGAACAAATTCATCATTCTGGACGAAGCCCAGAACTTAACATCTAAACAGATGAAAACCCTGATCACTCGTGCAGGACCAGGCACCAAGTTTGTATGCCTGGGTAATATCGGACAGATTGATACTCCTTACCTGACCGAAACCACGTCGGGCCTGACCTATATCGTAGATAGATTCAAAGACTGGGAACACAGTGGCCATGTGACTTTAAAACGCGGCGAACGTTCACGTCTGGCAGATTATGCATCTTTGATTCTATAGCCGAAAGCCTTACGCAAACAGATCCTGTACCCAGACTGACAACTGATTTAATAAAAGCTGTTCACGTTCACCCTGCTCTCGTTGAGCCAGGGTGAGCAAAAGCTGCTGAAATTGATCCAGCGTCAGGTTTGAGCCAAACTCTCCATCAACCAGTCGACTTTGACAAAAGCGCTGCCAGCGTAAAGCTTCATCAGCTGTCAGACTCTGAGGAAAGTTGCGTGCCCGATAACGAAACAGTAACGTCTGTAAACGCTTATCCTGAAAATTTTCAGCAGGCCAATCGACCAATTGTTCAGGGGTTGCTGCGAGTATTTGATTACAGCTCAGTCTATCCTGCTGGGAGATAAAACCTTCATATAAAGCACTATCGGCATCTACTTCCTGAAACTCACGCGGACTGCTATAAACCTCTCTCAATCTGGCTATGAGACCAGGATCCGATAACAACAACTCTCGATGCTGGTTGATGACATCCCAATCTACCTGCCATTTTTCAGCTTGAACAGCATTCAGCGTGCTTATTGGGGCCAGAGCTGGTGATTTATTCAGGTGCACGCCTTTTAATGGAATACGTTCCTCACCTTCGGCCAGATCAATTGATCTGGTATAGAGTTTTTGCTGAATCTCCTGAACAGTCATTTTCAATAGTGATTCGGGGTTAAAACGTAAGTTATAACAAATGATTTCATTCGCATTTGACGGATGGGCTAATAATGGAATGATAGGTGCCAGACAGCCCTGCTGAGCAGGAAACATACCGCTGACATGTAACACTATTTCGGCACGCGATGGATTAATCAGCTCCGCAACACGTTGCTTTTGTCTGAGAGCAAAATAAAAATCGAACAGTTTAGGTTGCTTCTGTTTCACCAGTTTAGCCACTGCAATCGTGGCTTTAACATCAACCAATGCATCGTGTGCACCAATTTGTTCAATATCATTTGCAGCGGTAAGGTCAGTCAGTTTAAAACTGCTTACTCCCTGGTCGTTTTGCGGCCATTCAATACCATCTGGACGTAAGGCGTGAGTAATACGCATTAAATCGAGAACATCCCATCGGCTATTGCCATTCTGCCAACTATAGGCATAAGGATCATAAAAATTACGATAAAAACCAAAACGCGTTACTTCCTCATCAAAGCGAATGCTGTTGTAACCGACTATACAGGTATTTGGCCTGGTCAATTCAGTATGTATATGCCTAAAGAATTCAGCTTCATTAACACCCTCAGTCATTGCTGTTTGTGGAGTTATTCCAGTGATCAATACAGCTTCTGGATGAGGTAAAAAATCCACGCCGGGTTTTGCATAAATCATCAACGGTTGCCCGATGATATCCAGATTCTCATCGGTACGAATACCTGCAAATTGCGCTGCCCGATCTACGCGTGGATTAGCGCCCCAGGTTTCATAGTCGTGCCAGTAATAGCTAGCCTTAGCCATAATTTTTCCTACATATAAATATATTTTTGCATATTAACCCCAGAAGTCTAATCATACGACTAGAATATTGTCTTTATTAATTTGCCTAGAAAAGCAGATGAATACGGCTTAAACTTATTTACAGAATTGCAATATTAAATTTTAAAATTCAAGGATCAACCATTCCATGAAGTTAACGATACTTTGCCTACTGCTAATTCTACCTGTTAGTTTCAGCTGTTATGCCGAATTATATAAATGGGTCGATAAAAACGGTAAAACACATTATTCAGATAAAAACCCTAATATCGGTAACGAAGAAGTCATTCAAACCGAACAAAAGCAATCATCGAATACCTATAAAAATGCAGCGATTAAGAAACCGATTCTTCGCCCTTATGAGTCTGTTTCACGTAAGATATTATTGACTGAGGTCACCTATATCTGGAAACGACGCGCTGAAATAAATAAATCACGCAAAGTTGGTTCATACTATTTAGGTAATTATTGTACCCCACGCGGCCCCATCAACCTACCAGATGCTTATGTCTACCATAGCAATTTTTTCCCATCAGAAACTTCATTACCAAGAAATATAAAATTAACCATCAAGAGCTTTGGTTATGATGCTGAAGTATCAACTCCCTATGGACTGTTGAAGAAACTTGAGGAAACTAATGGTGTTAAACTTGATGCAGAAATTATTGAAATTGATTTACATAGTTGTGCGCCAATGTATAAACCAGCAAGCGTTGTCTCTGCCAGGAAAGTAAAAGATCACCTGTTTAAAAAAAACCGGGTGTATTTAAAGGTTAAATGGGGAGTCCGGCAGAATAGAAATCAGCAACTCATCTATGAAACAGTAACCAGCGGTTACTACGATGCATGGTATAAAGTTATGACCGTGCAGGATGCCATCAGCAAAGCCGTTGAGTTGGCAACAGTAAACCTGTTTGCTGACGATGCTTTTATTGGCAAAATCATGACAAAAGAAAAACAGACCACAACAGCGCTGAAGAAATCCCCACAAACAGAACCTGGTTTCTGGTCTAAAGTTATCCCTTCTATATTAATTGACTCAGGACAAAGCATACAAAAAACTCTTTCAGGTCAATATGTCGTAAAGGCAAAGATTGCAAGTGTCTTCTCTGAGATAAATGCTATCAAAATGAATTCAATACAATATTATTTAGAGAACGACTATTGGCCACGAAAAATTGAAGAGATTGGATTGAATGACATTATGTTTTCCAATCACAAATATATCTCTGATGTGACACTAGACTCTGACGGTACGATTTCTGTCGACTTAAAAGAGGATGCTTTTGGTAGCAATAAAGTTCTGCAATTAACTCCAGACTCAAAGGCTTTCAAAAATAGCAAAACCATGAACATCAAATGGCATTGTTACAGTAATATGGAGGCAGCACTGATGCCAATGAGTTGTGAAAAAATATGATTTTTCCTATACCAATGAAAAAAGGCGCTCAAGGAGCGCCTTTTCATTTTTCATAAATGAAAGAAGTTACTTAGCCGCTAGCTCTTCCAGTTTTTTAGCCTTAATGACCTGACCGTCTAATGCGGAATCCTGCACGCTACGACCATAAGCCACATTGATCAACTGGCTGTAGTAAACCACCGGCATTTCGAAATTACTGCCGAACTTCGCGTTAATTTCATCCTGATAGATTTCCACGTTGGCCTGACAGAGAGGACATGGAGTCACAATCATATCAGCACCATTATCGTAAGCCGCTTCGATAATACCGTGAATCATTTGCTGAGACTTTTCGGGCTCGGAGAATGCTAACGCACCACCACAACACTGAACCTTCTTTTCGTAGGTTGTAATCGCATCGCCGCCCAGTGAATCGACCATTTTGTCGAGATACATTGGGTTTTCAAAAGATTCACCATCAATTCCGAAAGGACGATTAGTCTGACAACCAACATAGCCAGCAATCTTGATACCTTCCAATGGTTTCTTGACACCAGCCTTAAGAGCATCATAACCAATGTCTTCAATCAACACTTCCGCCATGTGACGAACGGGGGTTTTATTGGTCAACTTTAAATTAGCTTCAGCAAGCGCTGTATTCACATCTTTGAATAAATTTTCATCGTCGTTCAAACGCTCTGAAGCTTCCTTAGTTGATAACCAGCAAGCCGCACAGGTAGCAACAATATCCTGATCAGGATTATGTTGTTCAGATAACGCGATATTTCGTGCGGATAAAGACATGCGAGGTATTACACTACCACTACCATAACCGATGGAAGCACTACAGCAGTTCCAGTCTGGAATTTCATTTAGTTTAACGTCCAGCTCTTCACACATGGTCTCGACTGAGCGACCCAGATTGGATGAAGATGCTCCTTTTTGAGAAGAGCAGCCGGGGTAATATGAGTATTCAAATTTAGCCATTATTCTCTCCTCTATTTCGAGTTCGCTTCAAGACGCTCGGCTTCAATATCCTGCGCTTTCTTGATCATTTTCTGAAAGCCAGACAGATCTTTTACACCATGTCCACCGAACAATTCACCGGCTGCCATACGCTTGGCCTTCATCATATTCATACCCAGTTTCTGGTGAGCCATAGACTCCTTAATACCGGCCATAAACCCTTCTTTGAAATATAGAGATAGCCCCATCTTCAACTCATTCACACGACCTTTTTTCATCATATTGTCCCAGAACACTTCAGAGAACCACTGTGTGGGGTTTTCTTTAGGTGCCAGGCCCAGTTTCTTGGCATAAGTCGCCAGACCATGCATGATATGAGTGATCGGCAATTCACGTGGACAGCGTACGATACAGTTGTAGCAGGAGGTACACATCCACATGGAATCAGAGGTCAATACTTCATCTCGCTTGTTAGCACGAATCATCATGAAGATTTTCTGAGGGGTGTGTTCCCAGGCATTACCCAGTGGGCATGAACCGGCGCAGACACCACACTGCATGCACATTTTCACCCAGCTGCCTTCTTCAACATTACCGGCAACTTCCTGCAGGAAACTGTTGCGATATTTTTCTACCATTGCGGTATTTAAACTCATAAAAACCTCCCCTTAGAATTTGAATGGGCTCATGCCGATCTTTTCGATGGTTTCAGCCATGTCATTAATCAGCTTAGGTGCACGTTCGATATCAGTAATCGCGACTTCATAAGTAGCCACACGTTCTTCTTCCAGACTTAGTGTCTGTAAGGTATCAGCTATCTTACCCATCCGATAATGAGCCATCTCTGACCCCTTCACGAAGTGACACTGGTAATCGTCACCTTTTGAGCAACCCATCAATACAATACCATCATATCCACTATTTAAAGCATCAGTTAACCAGATGGTATTCACCGAACCTAAACAACGAACTGGGACAATACGAGCGAAAGCAGAGTACTCAATACCTTTCTGACCGGCCATATCCAGTGCAGGATAAGCATCGTTTTCACAGGCTAATACCAGGATTCTTGGTTTTTCATCGAATTCGTCAGGCATATCCACATTCTTGATTTGCTGACCGACGGTATCCACCGAGTAGTTATCGAAGGAGATAACACGTACTGGACAGGCTCCCATACAGGTTCCACAACGGCGACAACGCGATTCGTTGAACACAGGAAAACGTCTTTCATCTTCATCGATTGCACCAAACGGACATTCAACCGTACAGCGCTTACACTGAGTACAACCTTCCTTTCTAAATAAGGGGTAACTCAGGTCACCTGAACGAGGATGAGCAGCACGTCCCTTGCCAGCATTTTCCAGCGCCTGAATAGCTTTCATCGCTGCACCTGTGGCATCTTCTTTAGCCTGATAACTATCCATAGGACGACGTACAGGACCGGCGGCATATATACCAGTACGACGCGTCTCATACGGAAAACAGATAAAGTGAGAATCGGTAAAACCATTCTTCAGATGCGGAAGGTCGGTACCTTGACGATAGTCAAGGTTAAGAATCGAATCAACCAGTACTTCAACTGGTGTTTCATACGCTTCACCCGCTTCTTCGGCATCTGCCTTGTTCTGGGCTTCTTCATCATCGTCAAGTTCAATTGGTATAGCGTAAGGATCTGGGCCAGAGTTAGGTACCATGCCTAAATCAAGCACCACCAAATCTGCCTGCAGACTTGAGTCTTCGTCCAGGATCATATCCTTGAACTTAACCTGTAGATCAGAACCGGGGGTAACTTCTGAAGCGATACCTTTGCGGAAAGTCACCATTTTGTCCTGACCGGCGCGGTAAAAATCCTCGCCCGCTGCTCCTGGCGTACGCAGGTTATTAAACAGAACAGTAGTTTCACAATCCGCGCCATTCTGTTCTTTAAAGTACATAGACTGCTTTATGGAAATCAGGTCACCAATTCCAGAATGATATTCCAGACGTTCTTCCTGTGTTGAGTTCTGTCCAGCGTTCTGAATGAATACTACCGATTTGACCTCTTTGCCATCTGATGGACGTTTTATAGGACCATCACCCGCTGCTTTGGCCAGTGCTTCCATTTCAATATTGGTAACAATATCCGCACTCTTGTCGTGTGCGAATTCTGGCAGGTTGGAGGGGTCATATTCCTTCCAGCCTGATGCCTGAATAATCGCACCCACTTCAACGTTATTTACCGAACCAGATTCTGTAGCTACTTCGACCTTAAAACGTCCAGGCGCACCTTCGGTTTTTGCAATCGTTGAATTCAGATGTACATTAATATTGGCGTGATCATTAACCGCCGCAATCAATGCTTCTACACCGGTATCCTGTGGTTCAGCAAATGGTGAACGAGTTGGGATAGCTTTATGCATCTTCGTCATCCAGCCACCCAGTTCGCCAGTTTTTTCAACCAGCTCAACCTTATATCCAGCCTTTGCGGTTTCAATCGCAGAAGTCATACCCGTAATACCACCACCAACAACTAGCACGGTTTTATTCAGTGACCGCTCTTCAGAAGGTGTTGGGATATTCATGTGCTTGCTTTCAGCACAAGCCATACGAATATAATCGTCGGCCATTTCCTGCGTAGTTTCCTGAGCTTCATCTGTGTTCGGACGCACCCAGATAACGCCTTCGCGTAGGTTCGCACGAGAAAGCGCTACATTGTCAAAGCGGAAGGCTTCAGTCTTGGCACGACGTGAGCAGGCAGCAATGATGACATGATTCACTTCACCATCATCGATATCCTTCTGGATCATCTCTACGCCCGCTTTAGAGCATAGGAAATCGGAAGTTTTACAGTATTTTGCTTTGCCGTCTCGGGTAGCTGTAGTTTCCAGTTGACTGGTATCCAGTCTGTCACCAATGCCACACCCTGTGCAGAGGTAAGCACCTAATTTCTTTTCATCTGCCATTTTATGCCTCCACTCCAGCTGCCTTATTAACGACCTGAATCGCGCGTAATGCTGCTGCTGTTGCATTTTGAACTGAGCGATTTACATCCAGTGCGTCGGATGCACAACCCGCTGCAAATATCCCACCATTAGATTCATCAGCTTCAATAAATCCATGCTCGTTGATCACCACTTCCACCGGGAAGGTATCTTTATTAACGCTTGGTTCCATGCCTACGGCAAGGACAACCAGATCATGTGTATTTTCATAACGGTGATAACCCTCGGTATCCACACCGCGACAGATTGGATTTTCATCCTTATCCTGAATCACGTTGGCAACCTTGGATTTAACAAAAGTAATCTTTGGATCATCCTGAACCTTCTGATAGAAATCTTCAAAGCGATCGATTGAACGAATATCGATGTAGTAGATAGTGCCTTTAGCATCTTCATCCTCGACACCATACTGTTCGGTGATGTAGGTACTTTGCTTGAGCGATGCCATGCAGCAGATGCGAGAGCAATGCTTCAGATAGTTACGGTCACGTGAACCGGCACACTGGATAAAAGCAATATTTTTGGCTTCCTTATTATCTGAAGGACGTAGAATCTTGCCACCGGTAGGACCGAACTTATCCATCATACGTTCGAATTCAACGCTGGTGATAACGTTCTTGAAGCGGTCATAGCCATAGGGCTGAATCTTATTTGCATCATAAGGCTGCCAACCGGTAGCCCAGATGATAGCACCAGCCTGGAATTCTACAGTCTCTTCCTGCATATCCAGATCAATGGCATCAAATTTACAGGCAGCTTTTGCCTTATCTGCATCATCAGTACCTATAATACGTGGGTCGATAACATATCGTGCTGGCTTGGCCATCGCATAAGGCAGGTATGCCCCTTTACGCTTATTCATGCCATAGTTATGTTCGTTATCAAACTCTGCTTCTACAGCTTCTGAACAGGCACCACAGGCGGTACAGTTTTCATTAACATAGCGTGGTGTAATTTTTACGCTAGCGGTGTAATTCCCTTCGGTACCACTAACATTGGTCACTTCGGCCATAGTCAATACAGTAATCCCGGGTTGTGCACCCAGGCGACGCTGGTTGATTTCCAGTCCGCAGGTAGGAAAACACAATTTAGGAAAGTATTTATACAGTTGGGAGATTCGTCCGCCCATATAAGGTCGTTTTTCGACAAGTACTACGTTCTTACCGGTTTCAGCTGCTTCCACAGCTGCGGTAATTCCGCTGATACCTGCACCAACCACGAGTATGGTCTGATTGGTAGCTACCACTTCAGTCATTATTCATCCTCCGGCGAGAAGCCAGTAAAAGACACTAAAATTTAAACGGTTGGACCATACCCTCATCGACTCTGGATATCCAGTTACCATTTTTTATGTCGTGATAAAAAAATCTGACCTCTATATAACAAATTATATGCTTGCAACTTGACCTGGATCTTTGTAACGTCTATCACATTGATTTATCAGGAAATTTTTATGCTGGCTAAAGTGCTTAAACCGAGCGAAAACTTTATCACCGAAGAACCTTATTATGAGCCTATCACCAATGAGATAGAGATCTTTCAGGCTGCATATCTAAATAAACTCCCAATATCGCTTAAAGGTCCCACAGGTTGTGGCAAGACACGCTTTATGGAACACATGGCATGGCGCCTGAAACGTCCATTGATTACTGTATCCTGCCACGATGACCTGACCGCCTCTGACCTGATTGGACGCTATCTTATTACCGACAGCCAAACAGCATGGATTGATGGGCCTTTAGCTGCGGCTGTTCGTGCTGGAGCCATCTGTTATCTGGATGAAATTGTTGAAGCACGCTCGGATACCACTGTGGTTATCCACCCGTTGGCCGATGACAGGCGTGTATTACCGATGGAAAAATTAGGTGAAATTCTTCAGGCACCTGATGAATTCTGTATGGCGATTTCCTACAATCCTGGCTATCAATCGGTATTAAAAGACTTAAAACAAAGCACTCGACAGCGTTTTGTTAGCCTGGAATTCGATTATCCGAATGCGGCAGTTGAACAGAAGATCGTGCAAACAGAAGCAGGCCTGGATGAAGAGACAGCAAAACAAATGGTAAAATTTGCACGTCTTACCCGTAATCTAAAGGGTAGCGGTCTGGATGAAGGTGCTAGTACCCGATTGCTTGTACATGCAGGCAAGTTAATTAATAGTGGCATAGATCCAGTGAGTGCCTGTACCAGTTCTATAGCACAGACTCTTACTGATGACAGTGAAATGCTGGCCGCGATAAATGAACTCAGTGCGTCAGTATTCTAATATGTCAGCGACCTGGATTCTATCGCAGCTATCCTCGTAATAAGCAAGGAACGCATTGAATCCCACATGAAGGTCATGGTCGAAAGGGCAAAAATGCTATTGGCTGGTTAGATGACGCAACCCGGATCGAATACGTCAACCACCAGTTCACTCGATTACTCGGCTACAGCCTTGATGATTTACCAGATCTGGAGACTGGTATCAGCTCGCACACCTCGATAAGCATAACCGCGACACCGTAGTACGAGAACGGAGCAAACAGGTAGCCCTGGCTCGTGACAACTGCTCTCATCCCCCAGTACTGGAGACCGACATCAGCTGCAAAAAATGGAGAGCCCCGTCGCATCATCATACGTCCCGCGTGGGTTGGCAGGCGTAGATTGATCAATTTCTCTGATATTAGCGATAGCTGGACCTTGAGATGCAGCGTTCTATGCTGGATGCTGATGCCAGGCATCTGCGCAATAGAGCAGCCCCAACATGCCAGAGTATTACAATCAGACTGTTGATGGTCTCGATAACCTTACCTTACACGTTGAATACGCCAAATTACTTAATTATTTGTTTTGTATCGGAGCATTTCTATGGATACGATTTTTGAGTCACTAGTCAGTGGGAATTACAGTACTAGCCCAACCACATGGATATTCTTCCTGGCTATTTTGTGTTGTATGGTTTTATTTCGTAAACTCACTCGTAAATAAATCTTAAGAGTTAGTTTTTCTCCCTGAAGGACAGGAAATCCAAAAAACTATATTTCCAGACCCAAAGCTACTGCAGAATATTCTCACGCGAGTACCCGCTGTTTTCCAGAATACGTCGCAAACGCCTTAGCGCATCCATCTGAACCTGACGAACCCTTTCGCGAGTCACACCCAGCTCCCTCCCTACTTCTTCCAGAGTACCTCGGGGATGATTGCGTAAACCAAAACGCCTAACCACCACTTCACGTTGCTTTGGATCCAGCTCATCCAGCCAGGAATCCAGATGCTGCATGACTGATTCATCCTGCAAAATACTTGAGGGGTCCGGATTATTATCATCGGGAATAATATCCAGTAATGGCCGTTCGCCATCGCCTGACATAGGTGTATCGAAGGATGCTACGCGATCAGCAAGGCCGAGCATTTTTTCAACATCTTCAATTGGTTTGTGGAGCAACCTGGCGACATCTTCAGCTGTCGCTTCCTGCTTCATATCCTGAGTCAGCTGCCGAGCAGCGCGCAAATACGTGTTTAATTCTTTTATGACATGAATGGGTAATCGAATAGTTCGAGTTTGATTCATCAAGCCTCGTTCGATGGTTTGACGTATCCACCACGTCGCATAAGTTGAGAAACGAAAGCCTCGTTCCGGGTCAAATTTCTCTACTGCCCGAATAAGCCCCAGATTCCCCTCCTCGATCAAATCAAGTAAAGGTAAGCCTCGGTTCATATAACGACGAGCAATTTTAACGACCAAACGAAGATTGCACTCAATCATTTTATCTCGTGCTGCGTGATCGTTTTTTTGTGCCAGACGCGAATAATGAACCTCTTCTTCAGCTGTTAATAGTGGCGATACTTCAATCTCACTCAGGTACATTCTAGTAGGGTCAGCATCAGTAGAACGACGGGTTAATGGCTTACGCCTGTCTTCAGGGCGTCGTCGCTCGACAAAGCTTTCAGCAACCTGATTGATTTGCTGTTCAACCTCGTCTTCAGAACTATCAATTTCATCACCCAGGGCAGTAATATCGATTAAACTATCCTGTTCATTCTCCTCCTCCACCATAGATTCTGAAATATCCTCAGCAGGGATTTCCTTACTATCAATAAGTGTAGAATCATTTGATTTTGACATGTCTTTAGCTTTCTTTTTCTCAACCATTATTGTTTGGGTAAGTAAATCAGTGGATCGACTGGTTTACCTTTCTTTCGAATCTGAAAATGCAAAACGGGATCTTTCTCTTTATTCTGACCCATTTCAGCAATCAGCCCCCCCTGCTTGACCTGAGTACCTTCCGATACCAGTCGGTTTCTATTGTAGGCATAGGCACTTAAAAAAGTATCATTATGCTTGATAATGATTAAATTACCATACCCCGTCAAACCTGTTCCACTATAAACCACCTTGCCAGCGGCTACTGCATACACAGGTTGCCCTATTTTACCTGCAATATCAATACCACGTCGATCCAGATCTTTGAGTGAAAACAAACTTTTTACCCTTCCTTCGGTTGGCCATCTCCACTCTAACTCCTTATTGTTATCATAAGTTATATCACTCGCAATGATTTTTGGGTTAGGGAAAGGCGTCGCCACTGCTGTTTTTTTTGTTTGCGGTTGCTTTTTTTTATTATCCCCGGTTTCTGTTGCCACCTGTTGATCAGTCGCTTTATCTGGCTCGATTAAAATCAACTGTTGTCCAGGATAAATAAGGAAGTCATCATTTAACCCATTCCAACGTGCCAGATCATTATAGTCAAGGCCATACCTCCACGAAATTGAGTACAGGGTATCTGTTGGTTTCACTATATACCAGCCAGGCCCCTTTGCGTGATACGGTTGACTTGATGCACAACCACACAACACAATAAAAACTGTTGCATGAAAAAGTTTTCGCAAGGTTATTATGTTCAGAAAATACTGAAATACAGGATAGCTATGCATAGTAATATAACTATGGCCCAACCAATGTATTCGATATATCGCATCAGACGCGCTTCGATAGCAGGGCCAAAATGGGCCAGCATCAAGGCAACCAGAAAAAACCTGGCTCCGCGGCCAATTAATGAAGCCAGCATGAATGGAACGAATGCCAGACTGAGCAAACCTGCTGATATGGTGAATATCTTATAAGGAACCGGTGAAAAACCAGCCACTAGTACAGCCCAGAAGCCCCACACTTTAAACCAGTCGACAGCTCGCTCAAAAACAGCCTGATAACCCCATTGCTGAATATAAGGCTCAACCAGATCAAACCCATAAGCTCCGATCAAATAGCCGATAACCCCTCCAACTAAAGATGCGATAAGTGTCAGAGTCGCAAAATACAGAGCATTTTTTGGCTTTGCCAGCGACATTGGAGCCAACATGACATCCGGAGGCGGAAAAGGCAAAATAAAGCTTTCTACAAAACTGAGAAACGATAAAACGAAAGGAGCTTTAGGGCTACTTGCTGCAGTTATCACTGAGTTATAGAGATTTTCAAAAAGTTTCATCGTTTTTTAACTAACACCTGGTAATAGCGGGACAAAGGACACCTGCTCAAAAGCCTCTGTTTTATACTCATCATTAATACGGGTTATTTTTAGCAATATCTGTTCTTCCCCATTATCGTATGGAAGAACCATAAACCCACGCTGATTTAACTGATCCAGTAATTTTAATGGCACATCCTTACAGGCAGCCGTCATGATAATGCGGTCAAAATGGTAATTGATATTTGGCCAACCGACATTACCGTCAGTATGCCTGAGTTCTACGTTATAAAATTCCAGACTTTTTAGACGTTGTTTGGCCTGCTGATGCAAGCCTCCAATACGCTCAACGCTATAAACCTGAGGGAACAACTGTGCCAGAACCGCTGTCTGATAACCGCAGCCAGTACCGATTTCAAGTACTGAAGAAGGATTTCCCGCTTCCACCAGCATAGACGTCATACGAGCCACAATATAGGGCTGTGATATGGTTTGTCCAAAACCTATTGGTAAAGCGGTATCTTCGTAGGCGCGATGCGAAATGGCTTCATCAACAAACAGATGACGAGGCGTATTGCGTATCACTTCCAGCACTTTTCGATTGTCTATGCCCTGTTGCCTCAAACGCTCAATCAATCTATCTCGCGTACGCTGCGAGGTCATACCTATGCCCCGTAGCTGGCTGTTTGAAAGATTATTCTTCATTTTTATCAAGCTCACTCAACCAGGTAGCCAAAGGTTGCACACCTTCGTGACGGGTTAAGTCAATCTGCAAAGGGGTCACAGATATATAATCATTGTCTACGGCATAAAAGTCGGTACCCAGACCCGCATCCTGAGCTGGACCGGGAGGGCCCACCCAAAAAATATCACGACCATAAGGATCCTGTTGACGCACTGCGGATTCAGCACGATGTCGAAACCCCAGGCGAGTTGATTTGAACCCTTTAATTTCACTCCAGGCCTTATTCGGTACATTGATATTAAGAATAGTGTCATCAGCTAGAGGATGCTGGATGAGATTCTCAACGATCTTACGCGTTGCGATGGCTGCGGTTTCAAACATGTGATCAGTATAACTGGCTAAAGATACTGCGATAGCAGGAAGACCCAGGAAACGCCCTTCAGTAGCAGCGGCAACCGTACCTGAATAGATAACATCATCACCCAGATTGGCTCCTGAATTGATCCCGGAAACCACCATATCAGGTTCCTGTTCCAGTAAACCGGTAAGCGCGAGATGCACACAATCGGTGGGTGTACCATCCACCTTGTAGTATCCCTGTGGAGTCATTTCGGCACGCAATGGCCTTTGCAGGGTCAGTGAATTACTCGCACCGCTACGATTGCGGTCAGGCGCAACCACTGTCACACGGGCTATTTTTTCCAGTTCCTGTTGTATCATTTGCAGACCCGGTGCCAGGTAACCGTCGTCATTACTGATTAAAATATGCATTTAACTGACAATTTTTTCGCTGACCACCAAAAATGGTCAGACCAATTTTAAACCTTTGGGATTATAACAGAGATTATGTTCGGGAAATCGCGTCCAAAGAGAACTGCGTTGACCTGAATTTCCAGCGCAGAATGATAAACTATATCAGAGGGACGCAGGAATTATTTTGCTCTATCATGAAAAATAACTAAGCCTTAAACCAAATAAATCATGAAGAATCAGGAAAAACCGGGATTTATGGAATCCATCGGAGGAATCCGCAAGCTAAAACAGGATCGTATCGATCCTCAACAGGATCGACCTAAGAAGGCAGCTCGTATATTGCCCAAAACCTCTAAGCCCGATAAAAACTCAGCATCAGGCATTGTCAGCACACCCGAATCTACCCTGCAAAGCTGGTTTCATCATGGCTTACAGAAAAAACTCCAACGTAAGATCAAGCTGGCGCAGATACCCATAGATGCCACACTGGACCTGCATGGTTATCGCCAGAAGGAAGCATTACATGAGCTTGAATCATTGCTTCAATACTCACTTCAACATGCGGCCCGGATGCTATTAATCATACATGGCAAAGGATACGGATCAAATCATAATCCTGTACTCAGACCACTGGTACAACACTGGTTAAGCGAGCAGTCAGCGGTACTTGCCTGGTGCCCGGCACAACCTGTACATGGCGGTGGCGGTGCAAGTTATGTGTATCTAAAAAATAAGTGTTGATAATCAGGACTATTCGTCCTGTTTCGATTCTGGTTGTTCAGGGTTAGGTTTCTTTTCAGGCTTGGGCAGATCATCATCCATCAGGATTCGATAAGCGGGGCCTTCCAGGTCATCCATCTGACCAGATTTGACCGACCAGAAGAAAAAAGCAGCAATGATGACCAGCAAAACCATCGCCAGCGGGATTAACAGGTAAAGGATTTCCAATTTAGTTTCTCAATCTTAGAGCATTTAAAACCACGACCAATGAACTCAGCGACATGCCTATCGCTGCCAGCCACGGTTGAACCAGTCCGGCCATGGAGAAAGGAACAGCGACTATATTATAAATGATTGCCCAGATAAAATTCTGCCTAATTATAAACATCATCTTTCGAGTAATTCGCATGGCATCTCCAAGCGGGGATAGCAAACCACCATTGATGATCATATCCGATGAAGCTCTTGCCAGATCGGTACCTACCGATAGCGAAATTGAAAGATCTGCTGCGGCGAGTACGGGTGCATCGTTGATACCATCACCAACCATTGCCACCTTGTGCCCTGCAGATTGCAGCTGTTTCATCACATTCAGTTTATCGTCAGGAAATTGTTCGGCATCAAAATGGCTGATCCCCAGTTGTTGAGCAATGGATTCCACATAGGCAAAGCGGTCTCCACTCAAAATTCTCACCTCGATTCCGCTGCCCTGAAGCTGCTGCACGGTTTGTAAGGCATCATCTTTCAACGGGTCAGAAAAGCAGAAACTCGCCAGCCATTGACCTGATTTGGCCAGATGAACTACCTGTAACTGTTTATCCAGCTGCTGCTGCGGGACCGTCGCAAATTCAGCGATATAGGATTGATTACCGAGATGATAGGTAATGCCATCTATATCACCGCGTATACCCTGCCCTGCCAGGTTGTGGAAGTTATCCACCTGCAGGTTTTCTATCTCAGCACTCACCAGAGCTCGCGCCACTGGATGCTCTGACTGCAATTCCAGGCTATGCGCTATCTGACGATAGAGAACAGCCTTGCTATCATCTTCGCTGATCTGAAGTTGCAAACTTAAAACCCCGGTGGTCAGAGTTCCGGTTTTATCGAATATCACCGTGTCTATCTGAGGCATGACTTCCAGTGCGTGTGAACGTGCCACCAACATACCATGTCGCGTTAATGAACCGATAGCCGCCGATAGTGAGGCTGGAGTGGCCAGAGATAGTGCACAGGGGCAGGTGACCACCAGTGTGGCTACCAATATTGGCAACATACGTTGTGGGTCCACCTGCCACCAGTAAATACCTGCCACAGCAACCAGTAGCAACAATACCGCAACAAATACGGTTGCAACCCTATCCGCCAAAAGCGCGACTCTGGGCTTGAACCCCTGGGCCTTTTCTATAAGCCGCTTGATCCCGGATAGCACTGTATCCTGACCCAGTTGATGTACCTTTAATTGCACCGGTTGCTCAAGATTATAGCTACCTCCAATCAGCACATCCCCTGCCTGCCTGGCCAGTGCGTGCTGTTCTCCAGTAAGCAGTGCTTCATCTACCAGCGCATGCGGTGAGAGTAAAATACCATCGGTTGGAATAATTTCACCCGGTTTCACCAGAAACCGATCATCCAGCTTGAGTTCTACCGTTGGCACGACCTCTACGCTGTCATCATCATTTAAGCGATTTGTCATGGTGGGGGTTAGATTGGTCAGAGATTCTATCTTTTCAGCAGCATTCTTACGTGCTGATAATTCAAAAAGCCGTACCGAAAGCAACAGGAAAACAAACATTGAGATAGAGTCAAAATACACATCCGACTCCCCTGTCCAGGTATTATTGAGACTGGCACAGAACGCCAGCGACAGACCTAATGTCACGGGCACATCCATTCCAGCACGCTTATGTGTTAAATCGGTCCATGCACCTTTAAAAAAAGGCTGCGCTGAAAAACCGATGACAGGCAATGTCAGCAACAGGCTAAGCCAGCGAAAGAAGGATTTGAAATTATCGCTAATGCCCCACCAGTCTCCGCCATACAGAGCTAGAGCAAACATCATAATTTGCATACCAAATAAGCCAGCGATACCGATCTGACGTATCAGCTGTTTACGTTGGTTTTCGTAGATTTGTTGTTGTGTGGCCGGATCGTATGGGTGCGCCATGTAACCAATACTGGAGATAGCCTGCAGAATATCACTAAGCTGAATTTTTGTATCATCCCATTCAACATTCGCGCGGTGTGTTGAGTAATTGATGCTGACCTGGGTGATACCGGGTAACTGACTAAGGTATTGTTCATTCAGCCAGATACAGGCTGCGCATACGATCCCTTCAATAATCAGGGAAACCTGTTTGATGTGCTCAGACTGATTATGCACAAATTGTTGCTGGACGGCAGGATGATCGTATACCTTGATCTTATTCAGAAATTCTGGTACCAGTTCCTGGCCGGTAGCAGATTTTTCATCCCTGAACCGATAATAGTCTTCATTGCCAGATTTGATAATAGCTTCCGCTACAGCCTGGCAGCCACCACAGCACATGGGTTGCGGCTGATGATCTATTTCAACAGTGAGTTCACTGCCATTCAATGGCAATCCACAATGAAAGCAGCTTTGCTGGCTATTTGTCAGGCCTTGCATTATCTTAACTTCGGTGTCTTGGGACATCTAAAAATAACCATAAATCTTACAATAAAAATTTAAATGAGGAGGCAATATGTTCAACCTTGCCCACGCTTTGGGTCTAATTATCAACCCACAACAGGAATGGCAAAAAATAAGCCAGGAAGAAAATAGTATTCCCAGCTTGCTGTATGGCTATGTCCTGATTCTCGCACTAATCGGCCCAGTAGCCGGATACTATGGCACTACCACATCAGGTTGGCAAATCGGAGAACGCGAAGCTGTGAAATTAACCAGCGAAAGCGCAATTACCCTCGCAGTTCTGTATTACCTTGCCGTAGTCTCAACAGTCGTTGGGCTAGGATTGATGGTTCGTTGGATGTGCAAAACTTATGGTGGCAACACTTCCCTTGATCGTAGTATTGCATTATCTGCCTATGTTGCCACCCCTATCTTTCTGGCTGGGTTTATCGAATTTTATCCGGTCCTCTGGGTCAACCTTTTGTTTGGCCTGCTTGCATTAGCCCACTCCGTTTTTCTACTTTACACAGGTGTACCGGTTTTAATGAACATCCCTGAAGATAAGGGTTTTCTGATGTCCAGTGCTTTACTTGCTCTCGGGCTGGTAGTATTAGTGAGCTTACTCACAGCCACTACGCTAATGTGGGGTTTTGGATTTCATCCCCAGTTTACTAACTGAGAATTTTATATTACAAACTTATGAGCTCTTGATATGATACCCATACTACGAAATGGTTAACTCAAGTTAGCCATTTTTTTTTGCTTTTTCTGATGAAACATTCGACAATAAAAAAACATATTAGCACTTTCTTATCTATTAACCTGGAATCAATATGTCTAACCAACCTTCAATACAACAATACAATTATAAGGTGGTTCGACAGTTTTCAATTATGACCATTATATGGGGCATAATTGGTATGACTGTTGGCGTCACCATTGCAGCCCAGCTGGCCTGGCCAGCTTTAAACTTTGATCTACCGTGGTTTTCATTCGGTCGTCTCAGACCCTTGCATACCAATGCCGTGGTTTTCGCCTTTGGTGGTTCGGCACTATTCGCGACGTCGTATTATGTGGTTCAGCGTACCTGCTACGCAGCTCTGTTCTCGCCAAAACTGGCGAGTTTTACTTTCTGGGGCTGGCAGGCTGTTATCGTTTCTGCCGTAATCACCCTGCCACTGGGCTATACCTCCAGTAAGGAGTATGCAGAACTGGAATGGCCGATCGATCTACTAATTGGTGCAGTTTGGGTGTCTTACGCAGTTGTCTTTTTCGGCACTATCGTGAAACGTAAGGTCAAACATATCTATGTAGCAAACTGGTTTTATGGAAGTTTCATCATAACCATTGCTGTTCTACATATATTTAACAGCATGGCTTTACCCGTCGGGTACTTAAAGTCCTATTCCATGTACTCAGGAGTACAGGATGCCATGATTCAATGGTGGTATGGACATAATGCGGTAGGCTTCTTTCTGACTGCCGGCTTCCTTGGCATCATGTATTACTTTATCCCCAAGCAGGCTAACCGCCCGGTTTATTCCTACCGCTTATCTGTCGTGCATTTCTGGGCACTGTCGTTTACTTATATCTGGGCAGGCCCTCATCACCTGCATTACACCGCTTTACCTGACTGGACTCAATCGTTGGGCATGGTGATGTCTCTGATTCTGCTAGCACCAAGTTGGGGCGGCATGATCAACGGAATCATGACTCTATCAGGCAGCTGGGAAAAGTTACGCTCTGACCCTATTTTGAAATTCCTTATTGTTTCGGTATCTTTTTACGGCATGTCAACATTTGAAGGCCCGATGATGGCTATCAAAACGGTAAATGCACTATCTCATTACACCGACTGGACAGTTGGGCATGTGCATTCTGGCGCTTTGGGCTGGGTTGCTTTTATTTCGATCGGTGCAATGTACTACCTGATTCCACGCCTGTTTGATCGTGAAATCTACAACCCTAAACTAATTGAAACTCATTTCTGGATAGCCACTATTGGTGTCGTGCTTTACATTAGCTCCATGTGGATTTCAGGCATCATGCAAGGTCTGATGTGGCGTGCAGTTAACGATGACGGTACGCTGACTTATAGCTTTGTTGAATCTGTACAAGCGATGCATCCATTTTATGTGATTCGCTTTCTTGGTGGGGTTTTCTTCCTGTCGGGTATGTTTATTATGGCATATAACCTGGTTAAAACTATAGCGGGCGCCAAACCTGCTGAAGCTTTAATCCCTGTTCCCACTGCGCATTAGGAGATAACCACATGTCAATTCAAGAAAATGTTGAAAAGAATATCGGCCTGCTGATTATATTGAGCATTTGTGCCATTAGCGTAGGCGGCCTGGTTCAAATCGTTCCATTGTTTTTCCAAACCAGTACCACACTGCCAGTTGAAGACTTAAAACCATACACGGCTCTGCAACTGTCAGGGCGTGATATCTATATCCGCGAAGGCTGCGTTAGCTGTCACTCACAGATGATTCGTCCATTTCGTGCGGAAACAGAGCGCTATGGCCATTACTCTACTGCAGGCGAATTCATCTATGATCGACCTTTCCTGTGGGGTTCAAAACGTACTGGGCCTGATTTGCATCGAGTCGGTGGGCGTTATTCCAATGACTGGCATATCGCTCATCTGACCAATCCTCGCGACGTGGTCCCTGAATCCATCATGCCATCCTATCCGTGGCTGGCGAATAATAAACTGGATACCACACAGATTAAGCAAAGAATGGAAGGTTTACGCTATTTGGGTCATCCTTATACGGATGAACAAATTAATAATGCTGCCAAAGACCTTGAAGGGAAAAGCGAACTGGATGCCGTTATCGCTTACCTTCAATCACTTGGTACCTCACTCAAGGGTATTTGATTATGTCTAGTTTAGCTCATTCAATCTGGACGGTTATCGTTTTTATAATTTTTATCGGCATCGTGCTATGGGCTTATAGCGGCAGTCGAAAAAAAGACTTCGATGAAGCTGCCAGGCTGGCACTTGACGACGACAACGATAATCCAAAATCTACCCAACAAAAACCAGAGGAGTAATCTCTGATGTCTGATTTCTTTAGTTCATTCTGGACGTTTTTTATATCCGCTGGCACCCTTGGCGGAATTGCATGGATGGTGTTCTTACTTATTTCAAGTTCTAAAACCAAATCGGTAAAATCCGGCGAACAGGTAAAATCTACCGGTCACGAATGGGATGGTATTGAAGAACTAAACAACCCATTACCTTTCTGGTGGGTTTCAATGTTCTATATCACTATTGCTTTTGGACTGGGTTATCTGGTTCTTTATCCCGGACTTGGTACTGCGAAAGGCATTTTAGGCTGGTCCAGTGCTAAGGCTCATACTGAGCAAGTTAAGCTTGCAACGGAACTTTACGAACCTTTGTATAAGAAGTACGCCAGCATTCCGATTGCTGAATTGTCGAAAAATGAAAAGGCTACTCGCACTGGTGGTCGTTTATTCGCCAATAATTGTGCAGTTTGTCATGGATCTGATGCTAAAGGTGCTAGAGGTTTTCCCAACCTGACCGATAACGACTGGCTGTATGGTGGCTCGCCTGAGCAAATAAAAACAACGATACTGTTGGGTAGAAATGGTAGTATGCCAGCCTGGCATGCAACGCTTGGAGATGCTGGCGTTAAAAATGTAACTTCTTATATATTAAGCCTTTCAGGGCGAGAAGTACCTGCGGATGAAATTGCTGAAGGTAAAAAAACCTTTACAACAATTTGTGCCGCCTGCCACCAGCCTGATGCGAAAGGTATGACTGCTCTTGGTGCTCCTAACCTCACCGATAACATATGGCTATATGGTTCAACTCGTGGTGTGATTGAACAAACTATTGCTAATGGTAGAAATGGTGTTATGCCTGCGCATAAAGATCTACTTGGAGAAGAAAAAGTGCATATTTTAGCTGCATATGTTTACGGATTGAGTCAAAAATAATACATATATAACATCTAGCCCTGAGGACAGAAATATGGATGATCAAAAAACGAATAATGTAAATAAAAAAATTCCAACTGCTCAGAAATGGATCGCAATATTGTGGCCATCATTTCTGGTAGCGAGTGTAGAAACGGTTGTTTTTTTCACCCTGTTTGATCCCCATTTTGTATTTACAGAAAACGAGATATCCAGGACAGGAGCCTATTCAGCTGGTTTCTTCCTGTTCTGGGCGTTTGCCATTCTGCCCAGTATGCTGACTCTATATTTTGCAAAACCGTGCGTACCCCGTACCGAACATGAAGATATAATCGAACACAGCACGGAATGAAGCTTTACCGATTTTTTAACTTATAGTAAGACGTATATCATGACTGAAAACAACCAGGCTGCTGCAACTGATGCGGCGGAAAAGGGACCTATTGAGCAAGACTTATATCAAAAGCGTAAAAAGATCTACCCGCGACAGGTTCACGGGCTTTTTGCTTTGTTACGAGGTTCAGGAATGGCTACACTTCTCTCCATCTACTACATTACGCCATGGATAATGTGGGATGGTCGTCAGGCAATTTTATTTGACTTACCTGCTCGTAAATTTTACATCCTGGGCATGGTTTTCTGGCCACAGGATTTCATCTACCTGACAATGATGCTGGTGATAGCGGCATTATCACTGTTCTTTTTTACTGCACTGGCTGGACGACTATGGTGCGGTTACGCCTGTCCACAAACGGTATGGACTGAAGCATTTTTATGGATTGAGCGTAAAGTAGAAGGCACCCGTCAGCAGCAGATGAAGCTGGATAGTATGCCTATGAACGGTAAAAAGTTCGCCAAAAAAGCCACCAAACATTTCCTCTGGGGAATATTTTCATTATATACCGGCTTTACCTTTGTCGGTTATTTCAGTTCTATTCATGATTTAGCAGCCGCAGTTCCTACACTGAATTTCGGACCCTGGGAATTTTTCTGGATCGTGTTTTACGGTTTTGCCACCTATGGTAATGCTGGCTGGATGCGTGAACAGGTGTGTATCTATATGTGCCCTTACGCCAGATTCCAGAGCGCTATGTTTGATAAAAACACCCTGGTTATTTCCTATGACGAAAAGCGTGGTGAACCTCGTGGTGCTCGTAAGCGCGGTGTTTCACCTGAGCAGGCTAATCTTGGCAGTTGCATCGATTGCTCAATCTGCGTTCAGGTTTGTCCAACTGGAATCGATATCAGAGACGGCCTGCAGTATCAGTGTATAGGTTGTGCCGCCTGTATTGATGCCTGTGATGAAGTAATGGAAAAAATTGGTGATGCAAAAGGCCTGATTAAATACACTACTGAGAATATGCTTGAAGGCGAGCATACCAATTTTCTTCGCCCCAGAATTCTCGTGTATGCGTTGATTTTAACTGCGATTACTATAGGCACAGGTGTCGGTATTTATAATCGACCTATGCTTGAACTGGATGTCATCAGAGACCGAAACTCACTGTATAGAGAAACAGGCATGGGTCTTATTGAAAATGTTTATACGCTCAAACTTATCAACAAAGATATGAGTGCGCATAATTTCCTCATCAGCATTGATGGCCTGGATGGCATGAAACTTAACATACCAAAGAATCATGTTTTTGTTGAGTCTGGAGCAGTTGTTGAGGTTCCTGTAAGCATCGAAGTCGATCCTGCAGATCTGAAAAGAAAAACTTCTCAGGTTTTCTTTACCTTGAAAGCAGATGATTCAGATCTGAGTATGGTAGAAGAAGCCCGCTTTATCGGCCCTAAACCAGAAAAATAAGTATTATGCCAAACTCAAATCAAGTAGATAATCAGCCATGGTACCGTAATCCCATGGTCTGGATGGTCATTGCCCTACCTGCTACTGCGGTAGTAGCCGGTTTACTTACTGTTTACATTGCAGTTGCTAATCAGGATAGCCTGGTAGTTGATGACTACTATAAAGAGGGCCAGGCAATTAATCAGGAATTGAGTCGTGACCGTAAATCTACTGAACTCGGTTTGGCTGCTCTTGTTGATGTAAATGCTGAAACAGGTGAAGTATTGGTTTCTCTGTCATCTGAGGGGAGTTTTGCGCCTACTACGGAAATTACCTTTAAACTCATTCACCGGACTCTCTCGGGTGAAGATCAGACGACTACTTTGAGGCGGCTCGAGGATAAACCCGATTATCGTGGCTATATTAAGCCACCGATAATCGAAGGTCGCTGGACGATTCAAATAATCTCGGATCAAAGCTGGCGTTTAAGGCAAAACTTCAAAACCAAAGATGCACAGCATATTCTGTTAAATATTACTTCCTGACAAAAGCTGTTTGTATGAATATCGCTACCCTGCTTTCAGCCTTGTTAATGGGGCTGATAGGCTCAACCCACTGTGTCGGCATGTGTGGCGGTATCATCAGCACCCTAAGCACCAACTTTAGCGGAAAAACCACTAACCAGTCCTTCTGGATACAGTTGTTTTACAACTTAGGCCGCATTAGCACCTACACTTTTTTTGGATTTTTGATCGGTTTTTTTTCAAGCAAGTTAATGGGGATGTTGCCTAATCCCCATGCTTTCTCTATGAAAATATCTGGCATATTTTTTATTTTGCTAGGGCTTTACATCAGTCAACTGCTCAACAGTTTTAAATACCTGGAATCTACCGGACAAAAACTATGGATTAAAATTGAGCCCTTCGGCAGAAAATACTTACCCGCTCAAACTCCTTTTGACGCCTGGAAACTGGGTCTGGTGTGGGGCTGGTTACCCTGTGGCCTGGTTTATTCAGCACTAGCTTTAGCTATGACACAGGTCAATCCACTACACTCAGCTCTGACTATGATGGTATTCGGCCTGGGTACCTTACCTACCCTGCTTCTGATCGGGCACTTTGCTCAGAATATTAAATCAATCTTGCAGAATAAAACTTTTAGACTTTCATTGGGGCTATTACTGATAGTTTATGGCGCCACTCAGGTGGCAGGGTTTTCTACTTTTATGATGCATGATCATTAGGCACAGTTAATGTGGGCAAATATCTATGACAATTCGATAAAATGGCTCAGTAACGAAGTCAGAAAAATCCCCTTCTCAAGCCTGACCTTAACAAATAGTGTTGATGAATCTAGAAACTCGATAGCGAAATGATGGGCTAAAGCCCGATTTGATCTGTAAGCTCTTTTAACTTCCTGTTGATTTAGAATTTCTACAATTTCGCAGGCATCATTCAGCACCTGGTTTTCAATTGCTAATGCTTTATGGGTAATTCGACTCTCTCCAGTACCCATCAAACTTACCGTGCTGTTTATATCAAGTTCCTGATAGCGCTGTATCAATTCATTATTAACGGCTTCAGTAAACATTGATTGAGTCCCTGATAACATAAACAAATCACCGTCTATCGGTTTCATCCAGATGTTTTCGCTTATCCTGCGGTTCAAAATTTGATTGAATAACTCACTACGTAATGCGGATAGATAAATACTCTTCTTTTGACGGCTTAGTCGTTTACTCTTATGGCGACTGCCTAGTACTCTAATAGCCTGTGAGATATTATCCTGTTTTACACCAAAACGCTGCTGCCCAAAATAATTTGCAAATCCAGATTTTCGTATTTGTTCCACAGTCGAAACCAGGTCTTCAACATTACCGTCGATATCACGAATAGTAATTTCGAAATCATTGAATCTATGAACACCCACACGTAATTTTTTATCGTGCCATTGTCTGTCCAGAATTCGATATTGCTCACCATCGGGAATATCAGGAATTTGTTTGCAGCCTGGTAACTGGATACTCAGCCACTGACGAGTGATGGCCTGCTTATCCTTCAATCCTGAATATCCAACCTGTTTAGCCGCTACACCGCAGTGCTTAGCAATAATCTCGATAAGCTGAAAAGTAGTGAGTTCGGTTTTCTCGACTTCAATAAATAAATGTTCACCTGCACCACTAAATTCAAAACCCAGTAGCTCATGGACTTTAAAATCTTCGGGGTTCTGCTTTATTACGCCATGCAGCTGTGGACTACCATAAGGATAGATTAAAGTTGTCACTTTTTTAGAAGCTTACCGGTGGTGTTGCTTTTTTCTCTGCAACCTTGTTACGGATATAGTTGATTCGGGTATCAGCTACCGCTATCAACTTATTTTGACTAGCAGCGTTTTTAGCCAACTTGACCAATGCAGCAGCAGTTGGGTAGATATCAGGATAGATTTTCTGCAGCGGGCTAAATTGTTTACCTGCCTGCTGACTGGCCAGAAACCCAGATCCAGCACCAACAGCATGCTCTGGAAGTTCCAGCAAATCCAGTTTGATTAATCGCTCTTCTCCCTGTAAATCTACCAGACCCTGTTGTTTTCTCAGATAATGAGCACAATAGGTTTCACCCATGCGGGCATCCAGGGCGCTTAACACGCTATCGACGTCATGCTCATCACAGACTTGCTGTGCTAGTACGGCTAAAGTAGATATAGGAATAAGTGGAACATTAAAGCCAATTGCTAGCCCCTGAGCAGTAGCAGCCGCAATGCGAACTCCGGTAAACGCTCCTGGACCACTGGCATAAGCAACCGCATTTGTTTGATCACGCTTTATAGCTGCCTGCCTATAGACAGTATCCAGCATTACTGGAAGGTATCGAGTATGTTCCCGTGGGGTGATCTTAAACTCACTAAATAACTCACCATCATGACGAAGCAAGGCTACCGAACAGGCTTCGGTAGAGGTTTCAATGGCGATTATATTCAACTTTAAAATACGCGAAATATGATTTTTATAAATTAAGTTCGAAGTTAACGAGCTATGCCGCGTTCGCTTTGCACGACAAAGTCCACAAACATTTTCACTTCAGGATATAAATCAATAACAGGCTGAAGTTCAGCAAGCGCATCTTGTTGCGATTTTTTAGACTTTAATAATAACCGGAAGCTCTTATGTAAAGCCGCAATTAACTCACTGGAAAACCCTTTCCTGCTCAAACCCACCTTATTAATTGCAATAGCTCTAGCTCTATTACCAGCAGCTGTTGAAAAAGGAGGAATATCCTGAGTTATGACCGAACCAAGACCTGTGAAACATCGACTGCCGAGACGAGAAAACTGATGTACCGAGGTAAACCCGCCTAATGTTGCGTAGTCTCCAACCTCAACGTGACCAGCCAGTGAAGCTGCATTAGCGAAAACAGTAGAGTCACCCACCTGACAATCGTGAGCGACATGACAGTAGGCCATAAACAGGTTGTTGCTACCTATACGAGTTTCACCGACACCATCAGCAGTACCACGATTGAATGTCACATATTCACGGATCACATTATTATCACCAACGGTTAATTTCGTTGGTTCACCACCGTATTTCAAATCTTGTGGCGCTTCGCCTAAAGAACTGAATTGATAAATTTTATTACCTTGTCCAATGGTGGTTGGTCCAGATATCACGACATGCGGACCCACCCAACTTGAGTCTCCAATGCTGACATCTGCTCCGATAATACTATAGGGTCCTATACTCACATCTTTACCCAGCTGGGCAGAGGGGTCAATAATTGCCGTAGGATGAATCATGTTTTTCTATCCTGTGCGCTGCACATCAGTTCGGCCTCGGCCACTACCTTGCCGTCTACAAGCGCCTTACCTTCAAACATCAATATACCGCGCATATTTCGTTTTAAAGCAACCTGCAAATGTAATTGATCACCCGGTAATACCTGCCCTCTAAAACGAGCTTTATCTATACCGACCAGCACATAGAGTTTTTTGTTATGATCCGATTCCATAGAACAAAAAGATAGTAAACCTGTCGCCTGAGCCAATGCTTCAATAACAAGCACGCCCGGCATAATAGGTTGATCAGGAAAATGCCCCTGAAAAAAAGGCTCATTGATGGTGACGTTTTTTAGTGCCGTTAAGTGTTCACCAGCAGTACATTCGATTACACGGTCGATGAGTAAGAAGGGATATCGGTGAGGTAAGTACTTCATCACCTGTTGAATATCAAATTCGATCATAAGTTCTCTTGGTTAAGATGTTTTTTCTAGCCGGGAAATAGTTTTGGCTAGTTTATCTAGCGATTTATATCGCACGTTATTGCGGTGCCACAGATGGTTCTCCATCAATGGAGTCCCAGAAGAATAGGTACCGCTTTGTTTTATACTTTTTGTCACCAGCGACATTGCTGTGATAGTTACATTATCCGCAACTGTTAAATGACCCAGCACAACAGCAGCCCCGGAGATTCTACAGTTTTTGCCGATAATTGCACTTCCTGCAATGCCCACACAGGCGGCTATTGCGGTATTTTCACCGATATGTACGTTATGGGCGACTTGAATTAAATTATCAAGCTTTACACCATTCTCAATAACAGTATCGTCCAGTGCGCCACGGTCGACCGTGGTGTTTGCACCTATTTCGACTCGATCACCAATTTTAACACTGCCCAGATGCGGTATTTTAATCCAGTCACCTTCGTCATAGACTAAACCAAATCCATCAGATCCTATCACTACACCAGGGTGCAAGATGACCTGCTGACCAAGCGAGACGCTGTGGCATAGGGTTACATTATTCACCAGATGGCTACGATCTCCAATACGTACACCATCTTCAACAATACAAGCTGCACCAATACGAACAAAATCACCGATTTTAACGCCCTTACCGATTATACAGTTTGCTGCAATCTGGATGTTTTTTCCAAGCTCAGCACTCTCGTCAACCTGTGCAGATGGATGAATATAGGTATCATTAATCGCTTCTGGTGATAATTCGGGCTTTAATAGATATACCGCTGCTACAAAGGCTTTATGTGGATTTTTAGCGATCAATTGGGCCGGTGTTGCAGCTTCCTGGGGAAGTTCTTGAGCAACAATAACAGCGCCACATTGACTGTTGAGCAACTGGGGTAAATAGGTATCCGACTGTAGGAAGCAAAGGTCACTAGTAGTAGCTGAGCTAAAAGAAGCAACTGAAAGGATTATATGATCACCATTACCCTGATATTCAAGATTTAAGCGTTGGGCAAGCTCAGCGACTGTTATACCCGATGATTGCTGATTCAGCATAAGCTAGCTTCCAGTATCATCTTTGCTAACAGATCAACGTCTGGAATAAGTGAGCAAGCCATGCCTTATAGCTATTTGCTATCCTGCTCCGGCAGGTTTTTCAGCATTTCAATAATCTTGGGGGTGATATCTATGGCATCTGATACATAACTAACGCCTTCGGTCAGGATTAGATCGAACTTCTCCTGATCGCCCAGTTTTTTCAGTACTCCGGCAATCACCGACTGCAGATTACGTATCTCTTCGTTACGCCTTAAGTTTTGATCCTCTCTGAATTCCTGCTGTTCAAATTTGAGCTGACTTAATTTGAGGCGCAATTCACGCTCCAGCTTACGTTGAGTAGCCTGAGACATAACTTCAGCATCACTCTTCATTTTTTGCTCTATTTCAAGCAACTCATTTTGCTTGTCGAGCAACACTTTTTCACGTGCCTTGAACTGAGCTTTCAGGCGCTCTTCAACCTTGCGTGCCTGCGGGGCTTCCTTGAGTACAGTTCCGGTATTAACAAAACCGATTTTATAGGGCGGAGCGGCAGAAAAACCGGCCGGACTATATATCAGGCTAATAAATAAAGTGATTAATAATAGTGTCAGATTTTTCAAACTAACCTCAAATTAAAACGGAGCACCTAATGAGAACTGAAAGTTTTTCGTTTCATCACCGGGTTTATCGTTCAACGGAACTGCATAACTCAGCTCTATTGGACCAATCAAGGTAAACCATTTTGCCGATATACCCGTAGAAGTTCTTAACTCAGCAGTGTCAAAGTCACCCGATTCAGCAAATACATTACCAGCGTCGAAGTATAACCCAAGGCGAAAACTTTCTGCACCACCTAAAGCATCAAGAGGTATTAAAAATTCTGAATTGGTCACTACCTGGAAATTACCGCCAAAAATCTGATTCTTCGAGTCTCTTGGCCCCAGGCGGTTGTAATCATAACCCCGAACTGTTCTTATACCACCTGCAGTGTATTTGGTAAAAAATGGTAAATCAGTGGTATCGCCATAAGCATCGCCATATCCTAAACGGGTCTTAAATGAGAAAGTAACTCCAGCACCCACCGGAAATACCGTCTGATGTCTAAAAAGCGCTTTGTAAAAGTCTAGATCTCCTCCATGCACTTCTACACCAATGCTATTTAACGAACCAGTATCGGGGAATATTGATCGATTACGGCTATCTTTGCTCAAACTCACACTGACAAAAGCATTGTCATACACATCTCCATCAAGGTTTGTGGTAGAAGTAATGTCTTTATTATTATCAACAACAAAGTTTTTAACTTCGTCAGAGCTGGAAACTGAAATAGACAGGTCATTTCGAACTAGCCCAAGACTGAAGTGTACCTTGTTATATTCAGACAGGGGAATTCCATAGTTGACTGCGAACTGGACTTTATCAAGTAGATAATTAGTAATATTAGCTTTACCTGCATCGGTTTTGGTATATTTTGCGCTGAATCCTCGACTAATACCGTCTGCAGTATAATAAGGGTTAAGGTAATTGAATTCATACTGCTCTTCAGAAGAGCTATTGTTGAACACGAATCCCAGTTGATTGCCTGATCCAAAAATATTGTCATGGGTCAGACCTAGATTAAATAATGCTCCTTGAGCCTGGGAGTAACCCAAACCTACAGTAAAGCTACCCGAGAAGCGTTCGGTGACATTAAATATGACATCCATTTGATCAGGCTCACCAGGTACCTTGACGTTGCGCATATCCACCGCACTGATATATTTAAGGCGTTGCAAGCGGATCCGAGATCTATCCATCAGGCTTTGAGAGTATTGCGCACCTTCGAACTGACGTAATTCGCGTCTCAATACGGTTTCTCGGGTTTGTGCATTACCTTCAAACACTATTTGCCTGACCATCATTTTTTTACCCGGATCAATCAGCAAGGTCAAAGTCACTGTTTTATTTTCATCGTCAATTTCGGGTATCGATCTTACATTGGCAAATGCATAACCTTCATCACCTAACCTGCGGTTCATCAGCTTGATTGATGCAGTGATATTTTTGCGCGAAAAGACATCCCCGCTACGGAATATCAACAGAGCTTTCAACTCGTCTTCAGGCACGATTAAATCGCCCGTTAACTTGATCTCCTTGATTTTGTACTGATCACCCTCTTGCATATTGATTGCGATATTAATATCTTTTTTATCTGGAGTGATCGAGACCTGCTTGGACTCAACATTAAATCGCACATAACCCTGATCCAGATAAAATGATTTTAGCGTTTCCAGATCGCCGGACAATTTAGTGCTGGAATATTTATCTGAGCCAAACCAGGCATCAGCGGTGGGTACCAAATCGAATTCATCCAGTAAATCCTGGTCACTGAAGTCATGATTCCCAATCAGGTTGATACTACGAATCTTGGCTGGGGCACCTTCAGAAATTTCGATGTCTACCTGCACTCTATCTGCATCCAGTTGAGTAGCCTTAACATCAACCCGAGCCGAATATTTACCCAGCGAGTAATACAATTGCTGTAACTCCTGTTCCAGCTTTTCAAGTAACTTGGGGTTGTAGATTTTTCCCTTGGTCATGCCGGTCTGCTTGAGTGCATCCTTCATCACATCGTCATTCAATTCTTTATTGCCGTCAAAGTTAACCTCGGCAATCGCCGGACGTTCTTCAACTTCGATAATCAACGAATTATTTTCCTGTGACAGGGTGATATTGTTAAAGAAACCCGTCTTATACAACTCCTTGATGACTTTTGGCGCTTCACCGTAATCAAATGAATCACCAGCTTTCACTGGCAGGTAATTTAAAACGGTTCCAACCGAAATCTTTTTAATACCTCTGACTTCAATATCTTCCACCACAAAAGATAATGCGAATGTAGTTTTGGTAACCAGTAGCAGGCCACACAATATAACAATTTGGAGTAACTTCAATCTAATTCACCAGACGCAATAAATCGTTATAGATGGCTACGGTCATTAACAACACCAGAACCGCAATACCTATCCGCTGACCAAAGGATTCCACGGCTTCAGAAACCGGGCTACCTTTTATAATTTCTATCAAGTAGTACATCAAATGCCCGCCATCCAGCATCGGTACCGGCAACAGGTTTAATACGCCCAGACTGATACTGATAATGGCCAGGAATGAGAAAAACTGTTCAGCACCAATACTCGCGGAAAGCCCCGCGTATTTAGCAATGGTAATCGGACCCGATAAATTTTTCAGACTCGCTTCACCTATAACAAGCTTACCGAGAACCTTAAGCGTCAATGCCGACATCTGCCAGGTTTTTTTAACCGATTCAGAGACAGCTTCGAAAACACCATATTTTTCTAACGAACGCATTTCCTGGCGTACATTCTCAGGAATCACCACTACATTTTTAACCCCGATATAACCGATAGTTTCATCTTTATCCTGCCGGGTATTCGGGGTTATCGACAGTCGCTTTTTCAACCCATCGCGTAATACGACCAGATCCATAGTCTCTAATGGATGAGCTCGTATATAGTCAACCCATTGATGAACATTTTCGATTGTTTGACCATTTAGTGATTGAATCAGATCTCCAGCTTTAACTCCAGCGGCTTCGGCGGCTCCACCAGCAATGACTTCATCGATCTGCGGAGGTATCTGCGGCCGCCACATGGAAAAACCAAGTAATTTCAGTACATCCGTACCTTCATCTTCAAGTATCGCCTGATCGCGGATATCCAGAGTAACTTCCCGGATTTGATAGTTAACACCCTGAACCTCCAAAGTCAGCAGACTATTATCTACCGATTGTTGCAATAACTGGAAACGAGCCTTTTCCCAACTAGGTGTATTTACCCCATTCACCGAGATAATCAAATCCTTTTCCCTAAGGTCGGCCTGTGCAGCTACACTGTGCGGCTGGATATCACCAATGAAGGGTTTATATCCTGTCACACCATTCATATACATCAGGCTGTAGGCAATGATTGCAAAGATAAAATTAAATGCTGGGCCAGCGACAACAATGGCAAAACGCTTTGATACTGACTGGCGGTTAAAAGCTCGGTGTTTTTCAGCTTCGGGGACCTCTCCTTCACGTTCATCCAGCATTTTTACGTAACCGCCCAGCGGTATTGCTGCCAGGACATACTCGATCTGGTCGGCTCCAGCCTTACGTAACCATAGCGGCTTGCCAAATCCTACCGAAAAACGCAGGACCTTAACGCCACAAAGCCGCGCCACCCAGTAATGACCAAACTCATGGATGGTCACCAGAATACCTATAGCGGCGACAAAGGCTAGTAAACTAGTGATAAAAGTAGCTACATCCATAATCTAATCTTCAGCTATCTGTTGGTCGACAAAGTCACGCGCAGCCTGATCATCATGCAAAATCTGTTGCAGGTTATCACTGGTATGAGAAGAGATTGAATCCATGGTGTGCTTAATAATTTCAGGTATCCGAATAAAAGGTATTCTATTCTGCAAAAAAGCGGCAACCGCCATCTCATTTGCAGCATTCAATATTGCTGTGCTAGTCCCACCCTGCTGTATAGCCTGACGTGCCAGACGAAGACAGGGAAAGCGATTTTCATCTGCGTCAGCGAAATCTAGTGTACTGACCGCTATCAGGTCAAGTGGTTCAACACCACTGACAATTCGTTGCGGCCATCCAAGTGCATTAGCTATGGGAGTTCGCATATCCGGATTGCCCATCTGTGCTAGTACCGACCCATCATTATAAGCCACCATAGAATGAATAATACTCTGTGGATGCAAAACAATCTGGACAAAGCTTTCATCGACATCGAATAACCAGCAGGCTTCAATTAGTTCCAGGCCTTTGTTCATCATAGTTGCTGAATCAACTGATATTTTTGGCCCCATGCTCCAGTTGGGGTGGGCTATGGCCTGCTCAGGAGTAATACTGGCAAACTGATCCAGAGGAGTCTCTCTAAATGGACCACCAGACCCGGTTAGCAAAATCTTACTAACCCCTTTACCAGATAAGCCAGATGCATAATCCGCAGGCAGGCATTGGAAAATAGCATTATGTTCACTATCGATGGGTAATAACTCGGCTTTATGTTTACCCACTTCCTGCATGAACAAATGACCAGCCATTACCAGGCTTTCCTTATTAGCTAAAAGTACCCGCTTACCTGCTCTGACCGCTGATAAGGTCGGCATCAGCCCTACCGAGCCAACGATTGCAGCCATCACAACATCTACCTGTGTATCGCTGGCGACCTGAATCAGCCCTGATTCACCCGATAGAATGGTGATATTAGTAAGATCTTTTATCTGTTGATGTAAGGCGCTGGCACTGTCCTGATCCGCCATAACAGCCACTTCAGGCTGAAATTCTCGGCAGATTTGAGCCATTTTATCAACCTGTGTATTAGCCGTAACCGCAAATAGTCGAAACCTGTCAGGGTGCCTGGAGATAACATCCAGCGTACTCTGACCGATTGAACCCGTAGCACCTAAAATTGTGATTGATTTCATTTAAACCGCACCCAGCATATATAAACCTGCCAGATAAACTGGTGTCGCTGCGATCACCGAATCAATACGATCCAGTATACCTCCATGTCCAGGTAGTATTTTGCCACTATCCTTCATTCCAGCCTCACGCTTGAGGATACTTTCAAACAGGTCTCCCACCACCGATAATGCCGATGTCAAAAGCCCCAGTACCAGAAACCAGATGTAGTTGAGTCCCCAGCCTTGTGACAGCATATACACCAGAGAAATCCAGATCGCATTAAGCAGTAATCCGCCAATAACACCTTCCCAGGTTTTACCTGGACTGATACCGGGGGCGAGCTTGTGCTTGCCAAATTTCTTGCCCGAAAAATAGGCACCAATATCGGCCACCCAGACCAGAGATAGTAGATACATCAGCAACCAGCCACCATTTGCAAAATGCGCATGTATAAACATCAGTCCATTAACGCATATCCATAACAATATGGCGGATAACAGGCCTGTAGCCAGTCGTCTCCCCTGACTCCACTTGCCTGAAAAGCGATACTCCATCATCGATAGCAGAATTCCAACCCACAGCAACAGGCCAATATAGCTGTGATAAAACAGGGAACGTATACCCATTTGCGGCAGTAGTAGAAAAAAGCTGACTAACATCAGCACAGCTAGTCCCCACTGTATAAGTTTATTATGAATACCGACAAGATTAGCCAGCTCATACATCGATACCAATAGAATCAGCCCGAACAGGTAAGCGGCATACTGGGTATCCAGATACACAATAGTTCCCAGAACCAGTAAGGCCAGGGGAATGGCGGTAAGGACTCTCTGTTTTAGCATATCAATCGATCAACTTGCAGACGAAAGCTGATCGCCAGTTTTACCAAAGCGTCGCTGACGTCCGGCATAATTATCCAGCGCCATCTGCATCTCTTGCTCCGAAAAATCAGGCCACAGAACATCAGTAAAAAACAGCTCGCTATAGGCCAGCTGCCACAGTAGGAAATTACTGATGCGAGATTCGCCACCGGTACGTATAAATAAATCTGGATCTGGTGAATGTGCGAGACTCAAATGAGAGGCTAGTATCTCAGAAGTTATCTCATTGGCACTCAACTGTTGGCTTCCAACCTGTTGCGCCAATTTTTGCACAGCCTGCAGGATATCCCACTGCCCGCCATAATTTGCTGCGACATTGAGCGTCATTTGTGTGTTATTAGCAGTCAATGATTCGGACGCTTCAATTTGAGCCACTAGCTTATCGCTGAATGCACTGCGATCGCCAATAAAACGAATGCGAATGCCATTTTCGTTCAGCTCTTTAGTGTTTTTCTTTAACGAAGTGACAAACAAGCTCATCAAGGTTGAAACCTCTTCCTGTGGGCGGTTCCAGTTTTCACTACTGAAAGCAAACAGGGTTAGGTGCTTAACACCTGCTTGAGCAAAAAACGAGATAGATCGGCGAGTCGCGTCAACACCCTTTTTATGACCATAAGTTCTGGGCATATGGCGTTGCTTCGCCCAGCGCCCATTACCATCCATGATAATGGCAATGTGCTTTGGGATAGCGAATTCGTTGCTACTATGATCCGGCATAAAATAGTTGACTAAACTCAGGTTCTTACCGGAATCAGATTTCCATCAGTTCTTTGTCTTTTTCCTGCAACAATTCTTCCAGTTTTGCGATGGATTGATCGGTCACTTTTTGAACCAGTTCCTGCCCCTTACGTTCGTCGTCTTCCGAAATCTCTTTTTCCTTTTGCATCATTTTTAATTCGCTATTAGCATCACGACGGATATTTCGTACGGCAACACGTGCATTTTCGGTTAACTCCTTAACGACCTTTACCAGATCACGACGACGTTCTTCGGTTAATGGTGGCATCGGAACGCGGATTACGGTACCTGCTGAATTAGGGTTCAACCCCAGATCAGAAGTCATAATCGCTTTTTCAATCGCTGGCACCATGCTGCTATCCCATGCTGTCACAGCCAAAGTACGAGAGTCTTCTGCAGTAATATTGGCCGCCTGTGAGATTGGTACCTGACTGCCGTAATAGTCTACTGTCACATGGTCTAGCAAACTGGGATGAGCACGTCCAGTACGGATCTTTGTCAGTTCAACCTTATAGGCTTCGATACTTTTATTCATGCGGGACAAGGCATCCTGCTGGATATCATTTATCATCTAGTTTTCCTCTAATTAGTCACTCTTGTACCCAGGTTCTCACCCTGAGCTAGAGCTAGAATGGCATTCGATTGGCTGATATTGCATACCGACATATCCAGGTCATTTTCATGGCATAACACCATAGCAGTGATGTCCATCACAGCCAGACGCTGATCTATCGCTTGCTGATAAGTTAACTGGTCGTATTTTACCGCTGAAGGATTTTTTACAGGGTCAGAATCATAGATACCATCAACCTTGGTGGCTTTAATCATCAGATCAGCCTGTATCTCTATGGCTCGTAAACTGGCTGCCGTATCGGTAGTAAAATATGGGTTGCCAGTACCGCCAGCGAAAATAACGATTTCGCCATCAGAAATTTTTGCGCGTGCACCACGTTGGGTATAAGGCTCACAGACTTCTGGCATAGATAAGCCTGACATCACACTGACTTTTAGCCCTTTTTTCTCAAGGCCATCTTTCAACGCAATCGAGTTCATTACCGTGGCCAGCATGCCCATGTGGTCGCCAGCAACACGATCAATACCCGCTTTGGCAAGTCCGGCTCCGCGGAAAATATTCCCGCCACCGATAACTATACCTATCTCAACGCCAGCCTGTTGCAGGTTTTGCAATTCGATAGCCATATCCGAAATCATTTGCGGATCAATACCAAAATCGTATTGCCCCATCAGCGCTTCACCACTGAGTTTTACCAACAGTCGTTTATATTTTAAATTTGGCATGGATTTTCCAGACTGTTTAATTATTTAACGAGATAGATTCACTCGCTAGCTGAGTCAACTAAAAAAAGGCCGCGTCAGCGGCCTTTTTAAAATAGTACTAGCCTTTGACCTGGGCCATAACTTCAGCCGCGAAGTCTTCCTGTTTCTTTTCGATACCTTCACCCACTTCGTAGCGAATGAAGCTATTAACAGCAGCATTTGCTGAAGACAGCAATTTACCAACCGTCTGATCAGGATCTTTAACAAAAGGCTGCCCCAGCAAGGTGATTTCGCCAAGGTATTTCTTCAGACGACCTTGTATCATTTTTTCGATGATTTCACGAGGTTTACCACTAGATTCGGCCTGAGCGATTAATATCTCTTTTTCCTTCTCAATGAAATCAGCAGGTACATCAGATTCCTGAATATACTTTGGATTAGCTGCTGCAATATGCATTGCAATATCACGGGCCATTTCACTGTTTGCAGAAGAATTCACCAGAACACCGATGCGCGCACCATGCTGGTAGGAAACCAGACTATCTTCGGTGCTGACCACTTCAAAACGTCTGACCTGAATATTTTCACCTATCTTGGCAATCAATGCCTGACGAGCCTGTTCAATAGTATCTCCAGAAGCCATTGTCAGATCTGCCAGTGCGGCAACATCTGCAGGTTGTTCGTCGAAAATAATTTCAGTTACTGCATCAGCAAAACTTTGAAAGTTATCATCTTTGGCAACGAAATCAGTTTCGCTGTTGATCTCTAATACAACCGCTTTTTTGCCATCGTCAGAGACCTTGATTTTAACTGCACCATCTGCAGCGACACGACCAGATTTCTTATCCGCTTTCGCAGCACCTGATTTACGCATCAGATCCGCTGCTGCTTCGATATCACCATCGCATTCAACCAGTGCTTTCTTGCACTCCATCATGCCTGCGCCGGTTCTTTCGCGCAGCTCTTTAACTAAGGATGCTGTAATAGCCACTATGTGTTCCTCTTAAAATTCAATATCAAAAAATTACTCGGCATCTGACTCGTCAGCGGCCTTTTCAGGAGCAGCCTTTTTAGTTGCAGCCTTTTTGGTTGCAGCTTTTTTAGGCGCAGCCTTTTCAGCCGGTGCTTCAGCTTCAACAGGCGCTGCTTCTACTGCTTCTTCAGTGGCTTCAGCTTGTTTAGTGATAGATACCTTTTTCGGTGCTGCTTTTTTCTCAGCTGGTGCTGCAGCAACTACCGCTTCATCTTCAACTACTTCGATAAATTCATCATCAGCCGCTGCAGTGGTAATTGAAGCTTTTCCATCGTTGATAGCTTCAGCTGCTACACGGAGATACAGGTTGATTGCACGCATAGAATCATCATTTCCAGGAACAATATATTCAATATCTTTAGGCGAGTTATTGGTATCCACAACACCGACAACAGGAATACCCAGCTTGCCTGCTTCCTGAATAGCGATTTTTTCATAACCTACATCAATAACAAACAGCACATCTGGCAGACCGTTCATATCTTTGATACCGCCCAGAGTTTTATTTAGCTTTTCCTGTTCGCGTTGTAGATTAAGTATTTCTTTCTTGTTCTTAACGTCATAAGAATTCTTTTCTTCCATATCGTCCAGCTCTTTGAGTCGACGAATCGACTGACGAACAGTACGGAAATTAGTCAACATACCACCTAACCAGCGATGATTAACGTAAGGCATATTACAGCTTTGAGCAGCTTTCTCGACCGCGTCACGCGCCGCACGCTTAGTGCCGACAAACATGATTTTACCCTTTTGGGCTGCAATCTTACCCAGATAGGAAGTAGCGTCATTACACATAGGTAATGATTTTTCCAGATTGATAATATGGATTTTATTGCGCTCACCGAAAATGTACGGTGCCATTTTGGGGTTCCAGAAACGGGTTTGGTGTCCAAAATGGACGCCCGCTTCCAACATTTCACGCATAGTGATGTTAGACATAATGATATCTCCAGATGTCATATAAAGTGCAAGACTGAATCTTTGACCAGCAACTATACACTTTGGGTTGAGCCTCCACTTACCCCATTATTAAGACCGAAACTCTGGTAAAATCTCGGCACCCATAAATAATGTGTCGGTAAGTGTGTGAAATTTCCGCCCAAAGGCGGTTTAAAATAATGCCTTTTAAGCAATGTTGCTTAAGGCGCGCGCTTTATACCATAATCGCACCTTTTCAACAATAAAATATCGGGAAATATATGGCTATTACGTTAAAAACGGCAGAAGAAATCGACAAAATGCGTGTAGCAGGGAGATTGGCGGCCGATGTACTAAAAATGATCGAACCGCATGTAGTACCCGGTGTCACAACCGGCGAACTGGATCAACTCTGTCATGACTATATCGTTAACGTACAACAGGCAATTCCTGCCCCACTGAACTACCGGGGGTTCCCTAAATCAATCTGTACCTCCGTTAACCATCAGGTGTGCCACGGCATTCCCTCTGAACGCAAACTTAAAGACGGTGATATCGTCAATATTGACATTACCGTCATCAAAGATGGCTATCATGGGGACACCAGCCGCATGTTTTTGATAGGCAAACCCAAAATTCAGGGACAAAGGCTGTGCCAGGTTGCTTTCGATTGCATGAAGATCGGTATCGAGATGATAAAACCAGGAATTAAACTGGGAGATATTGGGCATGCTATACAAACCTATGCCGAAAAAAATCATTGCAGCATCGTTCGAGAATACTGCGGGCATGGCATAGGAAAGGTTTTTCATGAAGAACCCCAGGTTCTGCATTATGGCCCAGCTGACAGTGGCGTCACACTAAAACCTGGAATGACCTTTACCATCGAACCTATGGTTAATCTGGGCAAGCGTCATGTTAAATTACTTCCTGATGACTGGACTGTTGTCACCAAAGATCACAGCCTCTCCGCACAGTGGGAACATACCAATCTTGTCACCGAAGATGGCTTTGAAGTGTTAACATTACATCCTGACCACCCACTTTGATCGGATATCTGAAAATATGCCACTAAGTTCTTTGAACTGGTTGGATGAGATTCTCGAACACGCAGGAACCCAAATTGAACCTATCGCTGGGGCGCTGAACAAAGCGACCCAGATCCTGTTCGACTCATTTACACCGGATGCCTCGGCAGACTTACTGGTGCGCCAGAAATCGCGGTTTGTCGACCGCGTTTTAACGCACTGCTACCAACAGTTTTTTTCTCCCAGCGATCAGGACAAGAATGCATTATTAGCAGTTGGTGGTTATGGTCGCGGTGAATTGCTACCTGCATCAGATATCGATCTAATGTTATTACTGGATAAAAAACCCAGCAAAGACATGGAGCAGAAAATCTCCGCTCTACTCACCTTTCTGTGGGATATTGGGTTAGAAGTCGGGTCCAGTGTGCGCACAATAAAGGACTGTGTTAAAGAGGGTCGCCAGGATGTCACCGTGATGACCAACATGATTGAGTCTCGGCCTATCACCGGCAGCCAGGGCCTTTATGAAAACTACAAAAAAGCCATTTCTACTAAAAAGATATGGTCATCCAAACAATTCTTCGAAGCCAAACTGGAAGAGCAGAAAAAACGCCATCTACGCTTTAATGACACAGCCTATAATCTGGAGCCCAATATCAAGGAAGGCCCCGGTGGATTGCGTGATATCCAGTTAATCGGCTGGGTAGCTAAAAGGCATTACGGAGCTGACACGCTAAAGGAACTGGTCACCCACGAATTTCTCACCGAGAGAGAATACAAGGCGCTGATTGATGGTCAGACACATTTGTGGCGGGTTCGATTTGCACTTCACCGCCTGACCGGGCGACGCGAAGACCGGCTTTTATTCGATTACCAACGCCAACTTGCAGAGTGCTTTGGTTTTGAGGCAGGTGATAACAACCTGGCGATTGAGCAATTTATGCAGCAATACTATCGCACCATCATGAAACTGGAGCGATTAAATGAAATGCTGTTACAGCTGTTACGCCAGGAGATTCTGTTCAAGCCTTTCTTCAATCGAAAAGAAAAGCTCAATGATGATTTCGTTCTGCGCAACGGATATGTTGAAGCGGTCAATGACCAGGTATTCATCAACAATCCATCCGCCCTTATTGAAATATTCGTACTCATGCAAACTCGCAAGGACATCATGGGAGCATCGTCAGCGACCATACGTCTGATTCGTCAAAGCCTGCCTTTGATCGATGACAACTATCGCTCAGACCCCAAAAATACTGAGCTATTCATGTCCTTCATCCGTAAACCGATTGGCATTATCCATCAGCTACGCCGCATGAATCGCTATGGTGTGCTGGCAGCCTATATTCCGGTATTTGAGAAAATAGTTGGGCGCATGCAATACGATCTGTTTCACGCTTATACGGTAGATCAGCACACCCTGTTCGTGATTCGAAACCTGCGTCGTTTCTCAGTCGATGAACACCGTCACGAATTACCCCTGTGTAATGCAATTCACGAAGAACTGGAAAAACCCGAATTACTCTATCTGGCCGGCCTGTTTCATGATATAGCCAAGGGACGCGGTGGTGATCATTCGGTGCTAGGCGCTGAAGATGCCGAACAGTTCTGTTTACAACATGGCATGAACCGCAAAGACACCCGCGTAGTCTCGCAACTGGTGCGCATGCACCTGCTGATGTCAACGACTGCACAGCGCAAGGACGTAAGCGACCCAGATGTTGTGCATAAATTTGCACGCGAGGTGGGCAGCGAAAGCATGTTGAATTATCTATACCTGTTGACGGTGGCAGATATCCGCGCAACAAATCCACATCAATGGAATAACTGGAAAGACACCTTACTACGCGAACTGTATCTGGGTGCCAAAAAAGTGATCCGTCAGGGTATAGAGCAACCTCAGGACATAGAAGAAATCATCAGCGAAAACCGCGAAGTAGCCTGTGAACTGATCAACCAGTCCAACTATAGCCAGGAAGAAATCGAAGCCCTGTGCGGAGACTTTCCTGGTGATTATTTTCTGCACAATAAAGCAGAACAGATCGTCTGGCATGTCACCTCGATAATGGATAACCTTGAAACCCCATCAGTGGTTAATATTCGACAGTCTATCCGTTCAAAATCTACCGAAATTTTTATTTATACTCAGGATGTTCAACATGTTTTTTCTCGAGTTGTCGGCGTACTAAGCAGTTTGAATATGGATATACTATATGCCGATATCTACACCACCAGTACTGGTCAGACGCTAGATACCTTTGTCATTCAGGACTCGAATGGATCTCCTATATCCGAAGCCAGAGATATTGAAACGATCCGTAGCAATCTTATGAAAGTCCTGCAATTTCAACAAAAGCCAGAAATCAAAATTTCACAGCGCATGCCACGCCAGCTTAAGTCGTTTAGATTTCCTACTGAGGTCACTTACACTCAGGACATACTCAACCATCGAACCATCATGGAAATCATCAGTATCGACCGTCCCGGTCTACTGTATACCATATCTAACCTGATAGCCGAGGTTGGATTAGAAGTATCGCACGCCAAGATTTCCACTCTGGGTGAAAAAATAGAGGATATCTTTTATCTCACCGATGAAAAACAGAATGCCGTGCGCGATGAGAATCTACTCAAAAAACTGGAGAGCAACATCATACAGTCACTCGATCAGGAGTCATCTGAACCCGTTGATTTGACCATTTGATTATCATCCTGGATTCCGCAGTTGACCGCTCGCGCTGGAGGGTAACCCACTGTTTCGTAGAGCATTACAGTCGATTTATCTTTTCACGCTCCTATGCATCCATGCATTCGCGAAATAACAGCAGGTGAATCCCGCTACGAGCTGAATTGCACGTTTGAGATGGTGCATTTCTGCGTTTCCTATAGAGACATAGGTAAGGGGCGTGAGCAGGACGCGGTAGCCTTGCCTATAGGGACATAGGTAAGGGGCGTGAGCAGGACGCGGTAGCCTTGTAACTCCTTAGAACAGCGCGTCGTCACGCCTTGATCTACACCACCGCAAACGCACTACAACTCTTCCAACTGAGGATTCCAGGATCATTAACCCGGTGACATATTTTGCCGCCGGGTTAATATTGTCAGATTAGAGCCAGTTTATTGGCCAACACCAACACATTTATAAATGAGAAAAGTCTGCTTCCCACCAACCTCTGGACTTCCCTCTACGATAGTATCTCCACCCATCTTAGCCGCAGAATTACGCGCCAGGGCAGTAAGTTCCTGATTAATTGCCTTATCATGCCGTCTGACCCCTAGTGCTTTTTCCTGTGTGTTAGCAGTCGTCTGGCCTAGATATTTACATGTGGTTACCTCAGAAGCTTCCAGTACGCGAATCTTCTCACCCTCTTTAGACAGGTCAACCCAGGCACATGCAGATAAAAGAAGAACAGAAACAAGGAAAAGGGATTGATACAGTTTTATCATTTTATACTATTCCGGTTTATAAATTAGGCTGATATTTTTGCAGCTATTGACGAACTAATACAAGTAGAACTAGTTATTAACTTATTGGAATTGACAAAAGTTTTGGTGCCATATTGGCAAAAAGTAGTGTTTTTTCATTACAAACACTGGTGGATAATACCTGAGAAACCTCTAATCAATTCACAAACCGCTGTGTGTCAGTATATTGATTTTTACTAATAATCCTGAAATCCGCAGTTGGACGAGTTGTAGTGCATTTGCGGCGGTGTAGATCAAGACGTGACGACGCGGAATAAAGGGCTATTCCAGGAAGTTACAAAGCTGCCGCTTCCTGCTCACGCCCCTTACCTATGTCAATTGAGATTCTTTTTGTTGTTGTAAGCCTGCTATCAGGCATAATCATATCTTGAAGATGAGGCAAAGATGTTAGAACCCGAGTGGATATTACTGTTTTTATTATCAGGATCTTTTATCGGATTCATGGCAGGTCTATTGCGTATCGGCGGTGTTGGAATCATGGTGCCTATATTGACTTCTATATTTCTGACACACGACATAGCTGTAGATAATGTAGTTCTTTTAGCTTTGGGAACATCCATAGCATCTATGGTTATCACCACTTTTTCGAGTTTTCGTTCACACTATTCAAAGAATGGCATTGTCTGAATAGCGGTAAAAGGTATGACTCCCAGCATTATTTTGGCACCTTCTTAGCTAAATTTTTGTCTCTTATTTAAGCTACATCTATCTTGTAATATTTTTGCCCTGTTTATGGTATTTGTCTCCAGTCAGATGTTTTTCAATAAAAAGCCAAAACCTTCAAGAGAATTAACTGGAAGCTCGGGGGTTATTTGTTGCGGCTTCGACTATAGGTACCATATCGGCTCTGGTTTCTATAGGAGGCGGTTCTTTAACCGTACCCAGTCTAAGCTGGCAGAACATTGAAATTAAAAAGGCTATTGGTTCATCAGCTGCAATTAGATTACCCATTGCGATAACTGATACTTTAGGTTACTTAATCAATGGCTGCGGACATTCATCATCAGATGATTATATTTTTGGCTATATGTATCTACCTATGGTGATATTGATTTCCATTACCAGTTTTATGGCTGCTCCCTTCGATGCATAAATGGCACACAAACTACCCGTAACTATTTAACAGAAAATCTTCTCGGTTCTACTGATTATCCTAAGTATCAAAATGCTGATTTCAAAAATTGATTTTCTGAATAGTAGCGTGTAGGAAAGAGGTTCTGGAATGGTTTTTAATCTGACTTGAAAAAAATGGCGGCTAATCGGGGGGGAGTTAGCCGCCATTCATGTTGATGAATGTTATTATCAACTATAGATACCCTTCAAATTCTTTAAAAGGTGTATCCAGTATAAATTCTAAAGCTTAATTGAACCTTAAATCCGGTCTTATCAATGAGCTATATTCGAAATAATTTTACTGCTGAGTTATTTTAAAGTTTTTACTACTGAGCCGATTGTAAGAATCTCTGAATTCTCTCCTCGGTCGCTGGATGAGTAGAAAGATAAGATGAATAATCATGGTCCTGTTTAGCACCCTTCCCTTCGGTTTCTCCATTTGCTTTATCTCGACTATGTGTTGCTTCCAGGCGCTGCATAATATCTGCAAAAAACTTCGTAGGTATTTTATTATCTAACAGAAAAGTATATGCAAAATCATCAGCTTCCCGTTCAAACTTTCGTGAATAGGCAAGCTCTAGCAATACTCCTGGAATAGCTGTAATGACTGAAGAGGCTGAGGAAACATCACCTGTAATCAATACAAGAACCAGTGTAAACATAGAATCCTGAATCACTCGTCTTAACATATGTCTATGCGCCAGGTGCCCGATTTCATGTCCGAAAATTGCTATAAGTTCCTCATCCTGTGTGGCTAGATTCACCATATCATCGGTGAAGATTATATGCCCATCGGGTAGGGCCATGGCATTGGCGCCTATACCATCAGATTTACGGAATAACACTTTTACCGAGTATTGTTGGTATGGCACTGCATACTGTTGAAATAATGCCTGTAAATTACTCTTACGCTTTGAATCAAGCTCGCTGGGTTCAAATACTGATTCATCCATTATTTCCAGAGTTCCCTGCCCCAGGTATTGGGAAGTCTCTACTGGCAATAGTGTTGCTATCAAGTAAGCACCTGCAGGTACGCCATATTTGACAAATCCCCACCCTGCGAATGAAGTAAAGGCTGTAACCAGAATCACGAAGATGAGATGACTTTCCATCGTGTGAAGTAAGCGATAAAGTACATTTTGTTGCTTCTGTTTTAATAATTTATCCACACGATCATTGTCTGATGTTTCGAATCTATCTCCATTTTCAAACTGAATAAATCGTGGGGTATTTCCAAGGCGTGGAGAAATCTCCAGATCATTGAATTGATTAACACCAGTGAGTAATGACAGCTGTTCAGTATTGGTTACCTCGACCAGGCCATCGTTATTGATGACCAGAGTCGAGGTTTGTTTTCGGGAACTGTTTCTGGAAAAAAACAGTCCCTGAATCGATGTCATATAAACGAAACTCCAACATCAAAAACATCGCCCATTTCTTCACCAAGTGCCGATACATTCTGCTGTTCGGCAGCGACAAAATCATCCAATGAGTTTTCTACCTGCATTGTCAGGCATTCTGCACGGTAACGGGCCATTCTAACCTGGGCCCAGGGGATCAGTAGCCCAAAACTAGCCATGATCGCCAGCATATTGGTGAAATAGATCCAGGCTACCTCAGTGAGTTGAAGTGACGAGGTAAACCCATGTTGAGCCAGCTGGGTTGAATTAAAATACAGATTGGCGAGTGCTGTAATCATGTAAGCAATCAATGCGGCATAGCCTATTGCCAGGAGTGGGAATATAAACTTCATCACTTCACCCCCAATGATTGCTCCTAGAATGCCAATCACCACTGAAGCACCAACTATGCTTCCCAGCATAATGAAAAATATGCGGTAATAACTGCCAATAGTGGCAGAAAATGAAAATGGCGTAGTCCCATAAGAACTATTACTAACTATAAAATTGTTCTGCTTATACCAGGTCAGAGGCACGATGAAACCAAGGGTGAAAGGTGTCAAAATCGGCCACAGCACAAAGACCTTTAATGCATCCATCGTTTTGCCTGTAAAGTTAAAACGAATATTTCGGTACATGCTGTTACGCGCATTGAATGCTAACGAACGTACAACCAGCCACGGAATCAAGGCAATAAATGCCAGCATAAACAAAAGACCAATAACAGGAACAAACTGTATTACCAGGCTGTATACGATAAAAACCGCAGCTGCAATCAATCGACCTTTAAGAATAGTGACTGGCGATGCCGTATATTGAAAACTACTACCATCAATAATCGTATTGCCATAAAAATATTGTTTGTTGCGTACTTTGGCCCAGGCTGAGTAAATACCCAGCGTGAGAATAGTCAGGAAGATATTTACTATCCAGATCTTAAAATACTCCATCCCGCTTCCATGGAACTCAACTGCAACATCTCTTCTAATACCACTCAAACTCTGAGTCTGAACCACTTCAACTGCTTCCTCATGAACAGCTTCAACTTGAACTTCCTCATAAGCTGCTTCGACTTGAACTTCCTCTTGAACTGACCCAGCTTGAGCTTCCTTCGAATCTTCTGGCTGACTGGCTGCCAGAGCAAGCTCTGTCTCTTGCTGCTGTGGACGCATTTCTACCTGCATACCCAGACGATTTAGCGCATACACATACTTTTCTGCCTGTTCAAGAGTCAGGCCACCTTTGATCACCCGGTCAATAGCGGAAACAAGTTTTTCTGCTATCTGTTCAGTAATTTTAAGTAATGAGGCTAGTTGTTGAATGACCTGCTCTTCATCGAAACCCGGTTTTAACCCGTTATAATAATAGATTTCGTAAGTGATATCAGTCATAAGTATCTCCCAGTATTTCCTTGAATAAAAATGCTCCTAGAGCGCGTTTTTAAGATAGTAGCTGCTTTTTATAGGTTTTTCGAATTATATTCCAAGACTTAACTGATGTGTCTCGCTACTTACTGAAGATAAGTTCGAAAGCGAAATACCTAACAATCTTATGCAAAACCCTTCTACAAATTCTGTGTGTAACAAATGGCTGGCAACCTGGAATATAGACTCAGCATCGTTGACTAAATCATTCAATGATTTACTACGAGTAATTTGACTAAAGTCGGCAAATTTTATTTTTAAAGTAATAGTTCGGCCCTGCTTTGCAGCTCGTGATAACCTGGTCGCTACTTCTTTGGCAATCAATTGCAACTGCGTATCCATGTCGGTTAGAGAGGTCAAATCATCAGCAAATGTACACTCTGCTCCCAGGGACTTACGAATACGATGTGACTGAACAGGCCGCTCATCCTGACCATGCGCGACCTGATGAAAATATAGTCCTGATTTTCCAAACTGCTGCAACAGATCTTCCCGAGACCATTGCTTTAAATTCGCTCCATTAAAAATACCCTGCGCTTTCATCTTTTTAGCGGTCACTCTCCCTACACCGAAAAATCGCTCAATTGGTAACTGGTCGATAAAATGCTGTGCCTGTTGTGGTCGAATCACGAACAGGCCGTCAGGCTTATCAACATCGGAAGCTACCTTGGCCAGAAATTTATTCATCGAGACACCAGCCGATGCGGTTAATCTAGTCTGCTGTTTGATTTCATTCTTGATCAACTGAGCAATCTCAGTGGCGGATGCAATACCCTGTTTATTCTGCGTTACATCCAGATAGGCTTCATCCAGAGATAAAGGCTCTATGAGATCGGTATGTTTTTTAAAAACCTGATGAATCTGTTGTGATACTGATTTATACACATCGAATCTGGGGGGAACAAATATCAGCTGCGGGCATTTCCTTAAAGCCGTGACCGATGGCATAGCAGAATAAACGCCAAACTCTCGTGCTTCGTAGCTCGCGGCGGCAACCACACCACGTTTGGCTGAGCCACCAACCGCTACAGGTTTTCCTTTCAGATCAGGGTTATCTCGTTGTTCAACCGAGGCGAAAAATGCATCCATATCTATATGGATAATTTTTCGCATGAGATTATTGTTGTCAGTGGACAAAGTTCACCATTAACAGTATATGGCCAGCACATAGCAGCTTAGGATAAGTTCGGTGTAAAATCCTGTATTGCATGAATAATCGAATTTAAATCCTGTTCAGTCACTTTAGTAAAGAAAGGTCCGCCCGGCGCAATACACATGGTGATACTTTTCTCACAGCGCTCTGGACACACCTGTTCAATAACTTCAAAACCGAATCCCAAATCGATGATTCGCTGCTAAAGAATCCGAATAAGCTTTCGGCTCCCACTACCAGCACAGGATTTTTGTTGCAGGCCTGATCGTTCATTTACACACACCACCAGGCGTTTATCAGCCATTCAAACTCATCAGCTTTTGCTGAATATTCGACTTTTCCTGAATCCAGTATTGCCCCCAGCGACTTAATAACTCCAACCCATCCAGTTGTTGCTGACGGTTAGCTGTTTCCATACCTAATCGATATTGTTCAACACCAGAGATAAACAGCTCGTTATAGAATTTGGGTAGTCTTAAATCAAGTTTGCGAAGAAACTTACGCTCTACTTCAAATGCCTGCATCAAGCCCTGATCCATCTGCTGGACCGCCTGTTCTACATCCAGCTTTTTCAATTCAGGTGCCTGTAGTTTTAAACCAGCAGCCTCCACTAGCTCAATCGATTGCAGAAAATAATTCTGTTGAATACTGAATTCGGTTTGCTTTATTTTTTCGCTCTCGCAGGCGTTTAACAAAAACACCAGCAACAGCGGCAGAAATCCCTTTCTGACTAACTGCATATTCATTACTTGTTTTTGCCTGCAATACGTAAACGCAGCGCATTCAGCTTGATAAAGCCTTCAGCATCCTTCTGGTTATAGGCACCAGCATCATCTTCAAAGGTTGCAATAGATTCATCAAACAGGCTGTTTGTCGCTGACTGACGACCTACTACTATCACATTGCCTTTATAAAGTTTAAGCCTCACATCACCATTTACCGTTACCTGTGATGCATCGATCATTTGTTGCATCATCTTACGCTCAGGGCTCCACCAGTAACCGTTATAAATTAAGGTTGCATAGCGCGGCATTAATTCATCTTTAAGGTGGGCTACTTCACGATCCAGCGTTAAAGATTCCATCGCGCGATGCGCTTTCAACAGGATGGTGCCGCCGGGTGTTTCGTAACAACCACGTGACTTCATTCCCACATAACGATTTTCTACGATATCTGATCGACCAATACCATTGTCACCGCCAATCTTGTTCAGAGTCGCCAGTACTGTGGCCGGGGTCATAGCTTCCCCATTGATTGCAACAACATCCCCTTGTTCAAAAGTAAGTTCTATATAGGTTGGCTGATCAGGGGCAGCCTCAGGAGACACACTCCAACGCCACATATCGTCCTCTGCTTCACTCCATGGATCTTCTAGAATGTCACCTTCATAAGAAATGTGTAGCAGGTTGGCATCCATTGAGTAAGGTGATTTAGTACCGCGCTTCTGTTCTATCTGAATACCAGCTTTTTCCGCATAGGCCATCAGTGTCGCACGCGAGGTTAAGTCCCATTCACGCCACGGGGCAATCACCTTGATATCAGGGTTTAGCGCATAGGCACCGAGTTCAAAGCGTACCTGATCATTGCCTTTACCAGTAGCACCGTGAGAGATAGCATCCGCACCTGTTTCACGAGCAATCTCAACCAGTCGTTTGGCTATCAGTGGACGGGCAATCGACGTACCAAGCAAATACTCGCCTTCGTAGATGGTATTAGCACGGAACATGGGGAATACATAATCCCTTACAAACTCTTCTTTCAAATCTTCGATGTAGATTTCCTTGATTCCATATTGACGTGCTTTTTCGCGTGCAGGTTCGACTTCTTCGCCCTGTCCTATATCAGCGGTAAAGGTAACGACTTCACAATTATATTCATCTTCCAGCCACTTTAAGATAACCGAAGTATCAAGACCGCCTGAATAGGCCAGTACCACTTTTTTAACTGATTGTTTGCTCATTATTTTACTCAAAAATTATTGAATTCAAATTCAAGGTTGTTCAGGTTGAATGCTATTTTTTGGTGATCGAATCAAGTGAAACGACCTTGTTCGCCTGCGGGTCATCAATATATCGCGGACGCTTCAGGCTCTCTTCATCAAGGTCAATGTTCAATTCATGTTCACGGGCCGAGATCAGTGCCAGACAATCACGTATCCCTTCAATAGTGGTATCTGACAATGGATGCTTCATGCCCGGTGGTGGCACAGTGTCTCTTGCTACGGCGGACAGTACCTGTCGCATCATGACCATGATGCGTTTCTCCATTACTTTTTCGTCCTGTGCTTCGCTGTGGCTTTCATCATTCACCGGTTATATCTCCTAATTCTAAAATTTTGGCTGAGGGTTTAATGTCCAGCTTTTTCAGCACATCATAAAAACAGGCTTGCAGCGCTTCTTCAATAACTGGATGGTAAAATGGAAGCTTCAATACGTCGTACACGGTTAAACCCAGTTGAATAGCCCATGCCAGTAAATGAGCAACATTTTCACCTTTGGTTGAAACGAGCGTGCCCCCTAGAATGGCTGCGCTGTTTTTGTCTACATAAACGCGCATGATGCCTTTGTTTTTCCCCATAATCAGTGCACGACCTACGGGACCCATGCGCATTTCACCGACCACTACATCTTCGTTTTGTGCGAGTTCCGACCAGGGCTTACCTACTGTAGCGACATTAGGATCACAGAAAGTAATACCCAAATGGGTTTTGCGTTTAAATGCATCTGAGGAACGGTGAGCTGCGTTATAACCTGCGATCTTTCCTTCATCACCAGCCTCATGCAGAATCTGTTTGCTGCCGTTGGCATCACCTGCCAGGTAAATAGGCAGATCACCCAGCTGCATAGTATTCGGATCAAATACCGGCATTCCCTCATCATCCAGCGCAAGATCAAGTTTATCCAGCCCCAGATTATCCAGATTGGGTTTACGGCCTATAGCCACTAATATCTTGTCGACTTCAACGCTTTGTTCCCCAGCGCTAATCTTAATCTTATCACCACTAGTGGATAATTTAGCCTGTTCGCCCAGCCAGATATCCATTTCCTTACGCATCATCTCCAGCAATACATCATGCGCGACATCATCGCTCAGGCCTGCAATGCGATCACTGCCTTCGATACCCGTCACCTTAATACCTTTGCGCGCCAGAGCCTGACCCAGCTCAAGACCAATCACACCTAATCCAATAACTGCCATGGCTTCAGGAAAATCTTCCTGTTCAAAAAACTGATCGGTAGTAATGATATGATCGCCATACTGTTTCCAGGGCTCTGGAACAATCGGTCGTGTGCCTGTAGCGATAACAAAGCTTTTTGCGCGGATGACAGTATCGTTAACCTGGATCGCATCTGAGTCAATAAAACGCGCGTATCCCTCAATTTTAAGCTCATCGGGCATATTATCAGTACTCGAACCCAAAACCCGATCAACAAAGATATCTCGCATATCGCGCACATGCTCCATACCCTCAGGGATATCGAGACTGATCTGATCATCTCCTTCTATACCATGGCGGTCAAAAATCTCACGCCGGTGATAATCTTCAGCCACCTGAATAAATGCCTTGGAAGGCATACAGCCCACTCGAGCACAGGTCGTTCCCCAATGCCCACCATTGATCAAAATAAATGATTTACCGGCCTTTTTTACCTGAGACATTGCATTAAGGCCCGCAGTACCCGCGCCTATAATCGCTACATCAACTGATTTTTCCATACTTACTGCACCCTTGTGCTGAAAAAAGAGGCGTATAATACCAAGATCTTAATCAAAAGTACCGACAGGATCATGACACAAGAAAAAACCCGCATTCACGAACTTGAACTGGGCCCAATGGAAAATTTTATTTACCTCATAGAGGATACAGCATCACATCAGGCTGCTGTAGTTGACCCAGCCTGGGATGTGCAGGCAATTACCGATAAAGCTGCTGAATTAGGCCTTCAAATCACCGATATTTTGCTCACGCACAGTCATCATGATCATATCAATGGTATTAGTGGCATACTTGAATACAGCCAGGCTAAGATACACCTGCTCAAACCCGAGTATGAGTTCTGGAGCCATCAACTCGATAAACCCTGTCTGCATCATGGTGGCGACCGCATCAAGCTCGGCAACAGTGAAATCAGCATGTTGCATACCCCTGGGCACACACCGGGTTCAGCCTGTTACCAGATAGGCAATGAATTGATCACTGGCGACACCCTGTTTGTTTATGGCTGCGGGCGTTGCGATTTACAGGGCGGTAATCCACAACAGATGTTTAATACCCTGAAAGACATGAAACATCGCCTGCCAGATAACATGATCATCCACCCTGGTCATAACTATGCTGAAAAACAAACCGCGACCATGGCCGATCAGCTTACAGGCAATCCTTTCCTGCATTTTGAGGATGAGGCCGCGTTTGTTAATTATCGTATGCATGTACACGACAAAACCCGTCAAGAACCTTACAGACCTTTAACTCAGCAGCAGATGCGCGTGGCGAATCTGCTGACTTAGGACCCATAACCCGAATTCAGGGCCAAAGCTGAAGTTATGACCACTGATGCTCAAAAAAAACCACTCATCAGCCAATTAAAGTAAAACAATGAGCATCGTGATAGAATTTCGTAACTTGTAATAGGTGAATAACAATTTTATAATTTGCTTGTTTAATTCTGGCTCATACAGGAACCTTATTTAAGACTAGAGCATCAATGCTTAACCCCTGAAATTCTTTTCAGTTCTTACTAACAACGCCCTAGGGCGTTAAAACTTCGAAATAGTTAACCCTGAAATTTTATGGCCAGCAGTAAAACTAAGAGATTTAATCTTTCTCACATATCCTTCTCCCTGATCTTCACAACATTACTGTATGTAATTTGTAATTCTATATATATAGATAAGATTACTAAATGGTTTCCACTTGGCGACGGGATTGACTATGCCGGTCTAATCGCATTTTTAACCTTTGGATTATGCCTTTTTATTGCGGTTTTCATTCTGCTAGCTCACCGCTGGACGATTAAACCCCTGGCAATTATTTTTATTATTCTAAGTGCTGCAGCGACCTACTTTATCTCTAAATACGATGTCGCCATAGATCGCACTATGGTCATGAATACCCTTAACACTGACCCTACAGAAGCTAGCGGATTCTTATCTATCCACATGATCCCCTATGCATTCTTCCTGATTGTGTTACCCATTCTATTGATACTTAACGTTAATATTACCTTCAACAGCGCAGTAAAATATTTATCTACGTCACTTTTAATATTCACGCTATCGCTTGTAGTTGGGACCGGAATGATATATCTGAAATATAACAGTATTCATCGAGCGGCGAACCTTTCAGATAAATACATCATACATACACTTGTACCGGTTAATATTATCCGAAGTCTCGCCAGTGTCGCGCAGCGATCAATCCAGTCATATTATAAAAAGTACAAACAGCCTGTTGTGATTACCGGTCATGTTTCATCTCAAGATGATCTGGTGGTCGTACTGGTTGTCGGAGAGGCGTCCCGAAAGAAAAGCTTCAGCCTTTATGGTTATGAAAAAAACACTAACCCTGTTTTGTCTAAGGATAAAGGCCTGCATCTGCTGACCGCAACAGCCGCCATTGGTACAACCCTGTTAGCATTACCAGAGATTCTGGAGAAAGATGAGATTAAATTACCCGCCATCACATCCAAACTGGGTATAGATACATCATGTTATGTGAATTTCACTCTATACGATAACTGTGACGCTGTGGGTGAAGTCAGGGTAAGCGATTGTGGGCACGATGGTAACTGTTATGACGAAGATGTTATTCCACTACTGAGTAAAAACCTGAAAACTTACACCTCGGGACATAGATTTATCATTTTACATGCTGGCGGCGGTAGTCATGGACCTAAATATACAGATAGGTACCCCCCTGAATTTCAACAATTTAACCCGCAGTGCCTTGACCCTGATGTGCTAAATCACTGCACTATCGAACAGCTATATAACTCATATGATAATACGATACTTTATGTGGATTATGTTCTTGGAAAAGTCATACAGGTACTGGATGACTCAAAGCTACCTTATGTATTTATCTATTTATCGGATCATGGTGAGTCATTAATGGAAAATGGCCGTATTTTTCATGGCATGCCCCCGGGAATAGCTTTACCACCCGAGCAGGCTGAAGTGCCATTGATAGTAAAATCTTCTATTCCAATTTCAGTTGTAAAGCGCGAGCAATATATGCAACAGGATGTATATGATACCGTGCTAGATTTACTCTCAATTGAAAGCAAAGTTCTAGATAAAGAGAGGGTCTTTATAAAGAAGATCAATTAAGGACTATTGTTTTATCCGGTTAATTAGGATCAATTGAAAGCATACTTTGCTTATTAACCACACTTTTTTACCAGGCATAAATCCCTGTAAAGATTTTTAACAACGAACATTAAAATCAGGTTATAGAGCAATGAACCACCACTGGCTATTCCGAGCGTTATTTCGCTACGACACGATAGGGTTTCTTATTTGCATCGCCTTTTTTCTTTACTGGCCCCAGTTTGACCTCTATTTTAGCCAAAACTTTTACGATCCAGACAATAATGGCTTTTTCTTAAGTGAGAACATCCTGGTAAAATCTATTCACTCGCTGATAAATATTGTAAGCGCCACAGTAATATTTACCTTGATTATTATGATTACTGGCAGCTGGCTGATAAAAAACGACTTTCTAGGAAAATACAGAAAAACTATGATTTATTTGCTATGCGCCTGTATTTTAGGACCTGGATTGATGGTCAATCTGGTGCTGAAAGATAACTGGGGCAGGCCTCGTCCACGACAAACCATTGAGTTTGGTGCTCACAGAAACTATGAACCACCATTTTCTCCCAGTTTTGAATGCCGAAAATGCTACTCCTTTGTTAGTGGGCATGCATCGGTAGGGTTTTACTTTTTTAGCTTTGCACTATTATCTAGAAAAAGAAGATGGCTACTGTTACCTGCTATAGCAGGTATAACAATTGGAATCACTAGAATTGCACAGGGAGCACATTTTTTCTCCGATGTTTTATTCTCAGGTTGGGTAGTATGGTTTTGCTCACTTTTACTTTACCACTTGTTTTTCAAACCCGAACACCGATCGACCTCTACCTGATCTTTACCTCACCAGATACTCAGCCTGTTGAATAACTTCGATTCCAGCATCCCTTTTAAATGCATGATCACTCAGATAGCGTCGCCATTGCTTACCATTGGGCTGAGCATGGAATAGCCCAATAATATGCCGAACCACTTTAGAGATAGGCATCCCCTGAGACATATGCTGTTCAAGATAGGGATAAAAACGCTGCAAAATCTCAAAACGGTCCGGGATCGGATGATTATCATTAAACAATCTGGCATCTAGCTCAGCCAGCATATAAGGGTTAGCATAAGGTTCACGACCCAGCATCACACCATCAACCTTTTGTAAATGTTGTTCGCATGCTTCAAGTGTGTTTATGCCACCATTGAGGATGACCTGTGTATCAGAAAATTCCTGTTTTAATTGATAGACCCATTCGTACTGTAAAGGCGGGATATCTCGATTCTGCTTCGGACTTAGACCCTGCAACCAGGCTTTACGCGCATGAACAATCATCGCATCACTACCGGCATCAATCTGAAATTGCATGAAGCGAATCAGCTCTTCCCATGAATCCTGGTCATCAATTCCTGTTCGGTGTTTAACCGTAACGGGTAGCCTGACTACCATCTTCATCGCCGAGACACACTCCGCAACGAGTTCCGGCTCAGCCATCAGGCAGGCTCCGAAAAACCCGGATTTCACTCGATCACTAGGACAACCCACATTCAGATTAATTTCGTCATAGCCATAGCCCTCGCATATCTGAGCAGCTTCTGCCAATTGCTTTGGGTCCGAGCCCCCCAACTGTACAGCCAGTGGATGCTCCGCCTGATCAAAGCCCAACAAATAATCACGATCACCATGTATAATCGCCTGAGCTGTCACCATCTCGCTATACAACAGCATATGCGGTGAAAACAACCTTAGAAAATACCGGTCATGGCGATCAGTACAATCCATCATCGGAGCAATGCAGAATCGTCGATTTACTTCAGGCATAGAGTCATTAACGCAAAAAGCGCTAATGTACTGAGGTTCTGGCGTTATTTCCACAAAGGTTTACTAATTTCTATCTGAGCATCGGCTCGTGTATAGCTAGCATAGACGGATAACTGCTTTAATAACAGTTATAAATATTATGAATTGCATGCAATACAGTTATTTATTGCATAATTTTCTTATGCCAATCACTCAAGATTTTCCTACGTTCAGAAACCTTACCTGTCTGATAGAATGTGTAATTTTATAGTCTTTTAATATGAGCAGATACCGCCCCCCTGCAGCACCCAAATCACCCTATATCACGGCCGAAGGTATGCGCGCTCTGCAGCAGGAAGAAAAAGCGATATGGCCACATAGGCGTGAAGTGGTGAGTGCCTTATCGGCTGCTGCTGCAGAAGGCGACCGTTCTGAAAATGCTGAATATATATACCGCAAAAAGGAATTACGCGAAATTGACCGTCGAATACGATACTTACAAAAACGCTTACCTACGCTGAAAGTCGTCAATACTACACCCAGTAATCCAGATCAAATTTACTTCGGAGCAACTGTACACCTTGAGGATGAACAGGGTGAGGTTAAACGCTACCGAATAGTAGGCCCCGACGAATTTGATCATAAGGATCACTATATTAGTGTTGATTCACCACTGGCTCGAGGACTGTTAAAACGTGAATTAGGAGAAGAAGTTCGTATTGAACTACCAGGAGGCAGTGCCCTCTATCTAATTTGTGAAATCGAATATACTTAGACTTCCTCTAGAAGAAGACAAAATTAAAACATAGATTAAGGTATAAGGTGATCATGAGGTTTAAGCCCTTTTTTGCATCTTCTCATCAGTATCAGCTATGTAAGACTTATACTGATAATCAAGAACAGTAAGTTTCACCAGCTTTAAATCACCATCCTTAATTGATGAGATTGGTGATGGGTAATATTCACGCGTTGAATGAACCTCCGCCAGCTTCCTGACAATTTCCATACTCTCTGAATCATTTTTAACATCGAAGATTTCTGCGGAACATTTTGCATTGAAAACCCTGGGTAAGGCTTCAGAATAGATAGAGAATGATGCCTTTTTACTCTTTTGGATATTAGTTACTTTGCTTGATTTAGACTTGGTAATGAAATAAAACGCATTTTCAGTTTCATCATGATAATAATAGACGGGCACTGAATGGATCTCTCCATGGCTATAGGTAGAAAGCACACCGACGACACACTCCTGAAGAAATGAAATCACATTATAATCCATATTTAAGCCCTGAAACCTAAGTTTAAAAACATTCCCAATTTTCTGAATCCACAGCATAACTGACCAGGGAACTCTCAAGAGCTTATTATATAACAACATACTCATTTATTATAAAAAAGGCAGCTAAACGGATTTAGCTGCCTTTTAATAGAGAAGTTAGGGCGAATAACTTCAATGCCCAACAAATAAATCAATGAGCCGTTGCAATATAACCTACCAACCTGAATTCAAGCTTAAATTTAATCCAGGTCCTAAGTTAATTTAAATTACACGTTAACTACCGATAGTGAAAACCTCATGAATTTATAACTAAAAGTAACAAACAACAAATAATAATTTATATCTAACAATAACTTAACAAGCCCTACAGTAAACTAACTAGAATCCATGAGGAGTTATCTCATGATTAAAAAAAGAGATAATTCGAAGTTTTTGCATCCCTTATTGTTTTTAAGTTTCAGTTAATACTATAGCCATAAACTACCCAAAATTTTATCAGGTGATACTCTATGAACAACCAAAACGAAATACATCAGAGCGTAAAGGTCTGGGATCCATTGGTACGTGTGTTCCACTGGAGCCTTGTTTTTTTCTTTTTACTCGCATTTATAACCGAAGATGACTGGCTAAGCGTACATGTCCAGGCAGGCTATGCAGTCTCGATGCTTGTAGGCTTTCGCCTGTTCTGGGGTCTGGTAGGAACCCGCTACGCCAGGTTTCTAACCTTTGTAAAATCACCCAGCACCGTAATCTCTCATTTAAAGGGCATGCTGAACTTTAATGCCCCCCATTATCTGGGACACAACCCAGTCGCAGCAGTTATGATTATTGCATTATTACTCAGCATCAGCATGACCGCCATCACTGGCATGATAACCATTGCTAGCGAAGGTAGCGGACCTCTGGCTATTACATTTCTAGCTGGCTGGAATGGCGAGTGGATGGGTGAAGTTCATGAGTTTTTTGCTAATTTCACTTTACTTCTGGTGATTACCCATCTGGCTGGAGTTGTATTCAGTAGCTTCATGGAAGGAGAAAACCTGGCCAGGGCAATGGTAACCGGTAGAAAAAAATATCGTGCCCAATGGCAGGATGTAAACGATCAACAACCTGGAGAATAAATTAAATGAAACATCAACTACGTAAACTAATTGTATTGGGCAGCCTTGTGATTCTAACGAGCAATGTTCAGGCTGGAGCAAATCCCCAGGCACATATCGATGGATACAAGAAGCAAGGTGTAACTCAGATCGATATCGAAAAGGGTCGTCAGCTATTTAATTCCAAAGTAGGCAACAGGAGCTGTACAAGCTGCCATGGAACAGACCTGACGATGAACGGTAAACATCAAAAAACTGGTAAGGTGATTAAACCTATGGCCATGAGCGTAAATCCAGCTCGATTTCAGAAGAGTAAAAAAATCGAAAAATGGTTTTTACGTAACTGTAAGTGGACATTCAAACGTACCTGCACAGTACAGGAAAAAGCAGATATTTTATCCTGGTTAGCCACTCAATAATCAACCTGAGGAGAGATTATGAAACAAAGCAACAGAATTAATATATTTGCTTATCTGTTATTAGGTGGCGTACTGCTTAGCAGTGCCTATGGAGTAGGTAAAGCTATGGCAGATAGCGATTTTGAATACGGCGAACATGAGCGTGAGCACGAATACCGGGAAAGAGGAAATCATCGTGAAAACAGGAATTTTACCCGGATCACCAGCAATAGTTACCCTCAATATGTTGAGGAATGTGGTAGCTGCCATATGGCCTATCCTCCACAGTTATTGCCAGTACCCTCATGGGTCAGCATCATGTCAGGACTAGATGATCATTTTGGTGAAAATGCTGAACTGGATGAGACCACCCGTGTGGCCATACAACAATATCTAATCGAAGTAAGTTCATCGATGAATTATCGAAGATTACTCAGAAATATAGGTAACAAAATCCCTACGCGAATCACTGAACTGCCTTTTTTCATACGCAAACATGACGAAATTCCCTCAAGATATATCAGGGGAAATGATAAAGTAGGCTCACTGAGTCAATGTAACGCCTGTCATAGAGGGGCAGAACGAGGTAATTTTGATGAAGATAACGTATCTATTCCTGGCGTTGGTCGCTGGGATTAGTGCCCCGCTCAAAGCGGATGAGATTGATCGTGACGAGATCATGTATCTCGTCGAGCAGGGTAAAATACTCTCGTTGCAAACTATTCTTAGTCAATACCCGGAAAATCAATATGGAAAACTACTTGACCTTGAAGTAGAAAGAAAACATCATCTCATTAAATATGAACTCGAATTTTTACATAAGGATGGAAGGGTTATTGAGCTGAAAATCGACGCCAGTAATGGCCAGATACTGAAACAGGAGTTTAAAGATTGAAAATACTTCTAGCCGAAGATGATGAGGCTCTGGTTCAAAATTTACGCCCCAGATTGCAGCGCGCAGGCTATGTCGTCGAATGGGCTGATAATGGGGTCGATGCAGAATTTCTGGCTCTGGAAGAAAATTTTGATGGCATTATTCTCGACCTTGGCCTGCCACAGAAACCGGGGCTTGAGGTATTGAAATCCTGGCGCTCAAAGAAATTAACTACGCCAGTTTTAATTCTAACAGCAAGAGACTCCTGGCAGGAACGGGTCGATGGATTGAAAGCTGGGGCTGATGATTATGTTGGCAAACCCTTTCATTTTGAAGAGTTATCTGCTCGCCTTGAAGCGGTTTTACGTCGCCAGTTTGGCCTGTCGGATAATACTCTACAACACTTAAACGTAGTACTTAATCTTGACCAGCAAACGGTATCGATTCCTGACAAAGATACCGTACAGCTCACTGCGATAGAATTCCGCCTGTTACGATACTTCATGTTACATCCTGATAAAATTATTTCAAAAACGGAGCTGAGTGAACACGTCTACCAGGAGGAGCAACTCAAAGATAGTAATGTAATAGAGGTCTACGTTAATCGCTTAAGAGCAATTTTAGGAAGAGACTGGATTAAAACTTTCCGTGGCCAGGGTTATCGCATTATTAATGAATAAATAATCAGTCTATGTATTCATTAAAAAAAAAAGTAACTCGTAATCTCATCATAAATATGCTGCTAGTGATGTGTGGTTTGCTTGTGATCATGAGCTTTTCAGTGGAACGTATATTACAGGATTATGTGTTAAGTCGATTACAGCATGACGCTGAGAGCCTGGTGAGCGTGATCCAGAGAAATAGCCATAATAGATGGGAAATAAACCCTGCACATTTGTCCCGAGTATATAACCGTGTTAGGTCAGGACATTATTACAAAGTCAAAATCAATCGTCAGATACTAACGTCACGTTCTCTTTTTGATACAAAATTTCCACTCATTGAACAGCAGAAAGATAAAGGCAGCTATTCAAAAGTAGATGGACCGGGTGATGAAACCTGGCTTATATGGTATCAAGTAGTCGTCAAACAAAAACAGGCTATGGAGATCTGGATAGCTGAAGATATTCAACCACTACAGGAACAATTATTCCGTTATAGTTTGTATGCCATTGCTCTAGTGGTATTACTTTCCCTGACCCTGGTTTTGTTACAGCAACAGACCTTAAATAAAGCCTTCCATATTTTTGAACTATTAAGAAGAAACATTTCATCGATTAGACATCTCGAGCAGGATAAAACCGGTCTACAGGTACCTATGGAAATCATGCCACTTGTGAATGAAATTGAGATGCTAGTTGATCAGTTACGTAATCGTATTGAGCGTACTCGTCACGCTATAGGTAATCTTGCACATGAATTAAAACGCCCTATTCAGTTATTATCATTACAGCAGGAGCAGAAAAGAATACCAGAGATGATTGAACCACTGGATGAGATACAACATATCGTTGAGCGCGAATTAAAACGCGCGAAAATCTCGGGATCAAAACACAGTAGCGGCGTGTTCAATATTGCTGAAGAGATTCCCTTCATGATTGAAATCATGAATAAAATCTATCCCAATGTAAAAATCAATTTCAAGCATCCAGAAGAAATAGGCAACATCGACTTTGATCGTGATGATATGCTAGAACTGGTTGGAAACCTGCTGGATAATGCCTGTAAATTCTCAAATCATCAGGTTGGTTTGACTATGTCCATGCTGGAACAACAACTTATTATTATTTTTGACGACGATGGTCAGGGAATTCAATCTCAGAAAATCGAAAGCATACAAAAACGTGGTGTCAGACTGGATGAAACTCAGGCTGGTCACGGCCTTGGGCTGAGTATATGTAGCGCAATCCTGGACAGTTATAAAGGTGATATTTCATTCTCGAAATCAGAATTAGGAGGATTGAAAGTTAAGGTTAAGCTACCTCTAACAGATGTGGATCATTACTGAATTAGCTAATACGCTTGACGGTATGAACATTTGGGATCTGAGATAACTTATCAATCACCAGGATCAACTGGTCAACACTGGCAACTTCGATATTTAGTTTGGAATGCACCGTCTGTTCTGCTCGGTCTGTAGTCGAACGAATATCAATAAGATTAATTTTTTCGTTGGCAAGCACACTACTGATATCGCGTAGTAGCCCAGTTCGATCATAGGCCATGACTGAAATTTCAGCAGGAAAAGAAGATCCATTTCCCGCGCCCCACTCTACTTCAATTAAGCGTGCCTTTTTATCATCAGGCAGTGAAAGCATATTATTGCATTCACGCTTATGAATAGTAACTCCAGACCCAATGGTAATAAATCCGATCACATCATCACCCGGCAACGGTTTACAACACTTGGCAAATTGTGTCAGCAGGTTTCCAACGCCCTGAATGACAATATCATCCTTCTGATGCTTTTTAGAGCTTTCTGCTTTCTTAACATTTTTAAATGGGTCTTCATCCTTGCTGCTTTCCATGTGCTGCAGATAACCGATAATCTGCGCCGGCGTTATAATCCCCCGGCCTATATCCGCAAAGAACTGCTCTTTTTCCTTGCGCTTAAAATGAGCAATGATGTCGCTCAGGTCTGCATTTTGAAAGTTATACTTGCTCAGCTCTCGTTCATACAGCGCATGCCCATCCATCACATTCTGTTCAAAATCCAGATGGTTAAACCAGTTTCTTACCTTGGCACGATTACCTGATGATTTCAGAAAACCACTGTTTTTATTCATCCAGTCACGACTGGGGCTGCCTTCTTTTGCGGTCAGAATTTCAACCTGCTCTCCGGTTTGCAGGGTATAGGTTAAATTCACTATACGACCATTAACTTTGGCTCCACGACACCTGTGTCCAATCGAAGAATGTACCGAATAAGCAAAATCCAGCGGTGTCGCACCATAGGGTAGATCGATCACATTTCCCTTGGGAGTAAAAACATACACACGGTCGGTAGACAACTCGGTAGACAGCCCTGACAACAGATCAGTAGCAGTTTCATCCGAGCCTTCTAGTAGTTCGCGCATCATCGCGATACTTTTTTCCATCCGTTCATCCAGGCCAACACCTTCCTTATATCGCCAGTGTGCAGCCACGCCAAACTCTGATTTGGAATGCATTTCATGGGTACGAATCTGTACCTCAACCACCTTGCCATCATCGGTGATTACTGCAGTATGCAACGATTGATAACCATTATCCTTCGGGTTTGCGATATAGTCATCAAATTCATCCGGGACGGTATGCCAGCCTGTATGCACAATACCGAGTACGGCATAACAATCAGCAATACTATCAACCAATACTCTAACAGCACGCACATCAAATAATTGATGAAACTCCAGTTGTTTGCGTTGCATCTTGCGCCAGATACTGACTATATGTTTCACTCGGCCAGTGACTTCACCCTTTATGCCGTGACTAGAAATCTGTTGTTTTAGATTTGCAGTAAATTGCTGGATAAACTGTTCGCGGTCAGCACGACGTTCTTCCAGTAAAGTCGCTATGCGCTTGAAGGTTAAAGGCTCCAGAGCCCTGAAAGCAAGGTCTTCCATTTCCCATTTTATCTTACCTATGCCGAGGCGATTGGCCAGCGGTGCATAAATATCCAGAGTTTCACGGGCAATACACTGACGTTGCTCATAGCTACAATGCTTCAACAGATGCATACGACTAACGCGATAGCATAACTTGACCAGCATAACGCGCACATCTTTGACTATTGCCATCAAAAGGCGGCGCAATTTTTCAGCCTGTTCCGGGGTATTGAAGCTGAGCTCGCTACACTCTTTCATATCATTAATGACCAGAATTCCGTGCGCCAGCGAAGCAACCTTTTCACCAAAGCGAGTTTTAATATCCTGCTCAGTAATACTATTGTGTAAACCCCTGTCCGTTACCAGCGTCGCCACTACCGTATCCTTATCAACCTCAAACTCCATCAGACGCTCTATGGCATTCAGTGCGCGAGGCCTGCATTTATCAACTGATTCGGCGTGATAGGCGAGTTCTAATGCCTGTTGCAGATCATCATCCCACTGCATTTTTCTAGAAATGATCTGACGATAGAATTCAAAATCTTTTTCTGACATATTTTTATATATTAACTTCTTAACAGACTCATAGGACTGACATTGAATGAACGATAAATAAACAGTGTGCCCAATAGTGTAATCGAAGCTACTGCTACAGAAATGCTATACAGCCATATCTCTGGTTTGAAAACAAAACTTAAATCAAAGAAATAGACACCTACGAGATAACCTGTCAATGTGGCAAAAAGTGCAGCAAAAAAACCAACAGCTATACCCATCAATACAAATTCGAACACCTGAGAAAATAGTTTGTCGCGCTTAGTTGCACCTAGAGACTGCAATAGAGCGATTTCCATCTGGCGGTCTGAATTGGCTGTATTTAACGCAGAAAGTAAAACAATCACAGCAGCGAGGATAGCAAACATAAAAAAGAACTGTAATGCCAGACTGGCTCGATCAATAATGCCTTTAATACGTTGCATAACCTCGCTAATATCCAGCAGCGTGACACTGGGAAATTTTTGCACCAGCGTCTTGAGATACGGTTTCTGCTCAGATTTTATCAGAGCACTCATCAACCAGGTTTGCGGTTTATCTGCCAGCACTTTATGAGTGCCGATGATAAAAAAATTGGGCCTGAAATTTTCCCACACTACCGAGCGGATATTGCTAATCTGCCCTTCAAATTCTTCTCCGGCGACAGAGAATGTCAATGTATCACCAGGCTTTAACCCCAGACTCTCAGCCATGCCCTGTTCCACCGAAAACTCTTTACCATCAGGTTTTTGCCCTAACCAGTCACCTTCTACAACCTCATTATCGGCGGGTAAACTCTCACTATAGCTGATATTGAACACATGGTTAGACAGGTGCTCCCCCCTTTCGCTATCAAACTTTATTTCCTTTACTTCCTTTTCATTGATGGATTTCAGGCGCGCTCGAACCAGTGCATAAGCACCTGAGGTAGATATTCCATTTTCCTGCAAAAACTGCGTTAACCCATCCACGTCAGTAGTAGGGATATTAATCAGAAAATAATTTGGCTTGTCTTCCGGTAATTGTGTTTCCCACTCCTGAATCAACTGGTCTTTAACTAATGAAATCAGTAATACCGATAATAGAGTGAGACTGAATCCTGACATGACAAATAATGCATTGCGATTATAGCTAAGCAAGCGAGTCAGCGCATAACTCTTCAGCCAGAAATGCTGCTGCACGGTTTTTGCGTAGAGATATAGCAATAAACGTAACACAGCAGGTATAAATAAGCCGATAGCGATAATCAGTAAATACAGCAGAGTAGCCATCTTAAAA
>JBNKMF010000003.1:133159-160131 GCA_050292965.1 Gammaproteobacteria bacterium
AGAGTGTCAACAGACTTATGGATGAAAATAGCAGAGACCTGGCACTACGGGTTCTAAGCGTGAGCTGACGCAATACCTGCATGGGAGGTGTATCCACCACATTTAATAAAGGCGGTAAACTAAATCCAAGCAGGCTAACCAGCCCCACTAATCCCGACAGTGCAAAAGGCTGCCAGGTGGGATCAGGCAGACTACTGGAAAACCAGAAACCCAGTGCCCACTGCAGTGGATATTGCGCCATCAGGCCGATGAGCAGCCCAACCGGTGTGGCTATTATCCAGATTTTTCCTATCTGCCAGGCGTAGTAATAAATCAGTCGTCGGCTCGAAATCCCAAAAGTGCGCATCACTGATACCTTGGTTGACTCCTGTGACGCGGCATAACGTGCGGTAATCGCAATGGCTACCATAGCAATCACCAATGTCATGGTGATCGACATAGAAAAAAACTTTTTGGTGCGCTGCAATGCATTACGCATTTCAGGCCTTGCATTATCCAGTGATTGAAGCTTTTGACCATCTTCCAGCCTGCTTTCAATTTCTTTCTTAAAAGCCTGTAAAGACTTCGGTTCACCGGCAACCAGCAACTTATACTTTGCTCGACTCCCCTCGGTTAGCAGGCCTGTATCTTCAAGATCCTGCAGGTTCATCATTATGCGTGGTGCCAGATTAAACAGGCTACCACCTCTATCCGGTTCATAACTCACCAGCCAGTTGGCAGTTAATTTGCTTTGACCCAGAGTTATCGATTTATTCAATTCACTTTTGAGTTTGTTATCTATCCAGATTTCACCGCGCTCTGGCGCGGATCGAGTTATTCTGGGTTCAGTTAATAAATCGCGTTTCAGCTCCAGCGAACCACGCAGAGGGTATCCTCCAGAGACAGCCTTTACCTCTACCAGTTGAGGGTTATCGTCAATGAATATTGCACTACGTAGTTCTACTGTTTGCGCGGTTAATAGTCCATATTGTTCTGCCAATGCAGTGAAGGATTCGGGGAGTTTTTCGCTTGAAGTAACCAGCATATCAGCCGCTAGTAACTCACTGGCCTGCTGATCCAGTAATTGTCCGATACGGTCGGTAAATAACTGACTGGCTGCGACTATAGTCATAGTGATCACTGCGGCCAGCCACAACAACCACCAGGAATGTATTTGAGGAAATAAATTTCTCATCGGTCTAGGCAAGAATACTGCCCTTAGCCATTTTCACTTCTCTATCTCCACGTTCAGCCAGCCGATGCTCATGTGTTACCAGTATCAGACTACTACCCTGCTGGTCACGTAATTTAAATAATAAATCGATAATCTGCGCACCTGTATGGGTATCCAGATTTCCCGTAGGCTCATCTGCAAATAGAATATCGGGCTGTACCGCATAAGCCCTGGCGATTGCAACGCGTTGTTGCTCACCACCGGATAGACGTTCGACCACTGTATTCATTCGATGTTCCAGCCCTACCTCGCAGAGCACTTCCTTAGCATGCTGCTGGGCTTTCATATGACCCGAGAGTTCCAGCGGTAACATGACATTCTGCAATGCGGTTGCACCTGTGACCAGGTGAAAAGACTGAAACACAAAGCCAACACGACCATTGCGTATACGTGCGCGTTGTTCCTCGTTTTTAGTAGAAAGGGCTTCACCCAAAAGTGTTACCTCACCCTGATCAGGGCTATCCAGACCAGCCATCAGGCCCAGTAAGGTGGTTTTGCCTGAACCACTTTCACCGGTAATGACAATAGCTTCTCCAGACTTCACATTCAGGTTAATGTCCTGCAATATGGTCAGGTCACCTTCGGGGGCTTTTACCTTTTTACCAAGATTCGAGACAATGATGCATTCTTCTAGTTTTTTTTCCATAGTGGTCACTATATGGTGCTGCCTGATGTCGACTTCAAGCCAGGCAGCGGATCAATCATCTAACGCTAAGATCCTGATTCTGGGCGACAGTTTAAGTGCTGCTCATAATATTGCAATTGAACAAAGCTGGCCGGTTTTATTTGAGCAGAAGTTGCACCAGCAAGGGTCAAATATTACCGTTATTAATGCAAGTATCAGCGGGGAAACGACTCAGGGCGGGAAGGAACGACTACCTGCCTTATTAAAGCGACATCAACCTAGTCACCTGATTATTGAGCTTGGTGGAAACGATGGATTAAGAGGGTTTCCATTCGGGCGTACACAGAACTATCTACGCGAAATGATAAAACTCGCATTAGGGCAAAATATTAAGGTACTGATGATAGGTGTAAGGCTCCCTCCCAACCTCGGCCCGGTTTATAACCAGCGATTCCAGCAGATCTATCAACAACTTGCTGCTGAGCAAAAAATCAGCTTTCTGCCACGATTTCTGGAAGGTGTCGCAGCTAATAAGCCCGAATACATGCAGGCAGATGGCATCCACCCTACAGCGATAGCTCAACCCATACTGGCTGATAAAGTGGTAAAAAAATTTATTGAAATGGTGCAATAATTAAAACTTAACCAGCTCGAGCAACTGATTAAGATCACTAATTTCAGCCCCTGCAGGCTGCAATTCTTCAGGCCAGGTCAAGGCTTCACGATTGACCCAAACCGTCTGCATACCCGCCTCACGAGCGCCTACTACATCGTAAATCGGGTCATCGCCAACATACAGACATTCATCAGGTGATACCTCCAGCTGCTGGCAAAAGTGTTTATAGATACGAATATCGGGTTTGCGAGCCATGATATCGGCAGCATTGATATAATAATCGAAATACTCATTTAAAGGCGTCAGTCCGGCACTTGCATTGCCATTACTGATAGAACCCAGGCGATAATGAGGTTTAAGCTGATCAAGAACCGGAAACACATCTGCATAGAAGCTGACATCGTGTCTTAATCGATAAAACAGTTCAAACCCTTCTTCCATCATAGGTTCAACTTCGTAATCAAAATCGCGCGCAAGTTGAGCCAGCATTTCCCGCCGCATCAGGGAAAGATCAATACGATAAATCTCATCACTTCGCATAAATGCCTTACGAAATTCAAGCAAACCTCGCTCATCTAAAGCGTCACTGATACGTGGATAACTTTGCTGTAACCACCGATAGGTTGCAGCTTCCGCACGATTTATGGTCGGCATACAGGGCCACAGGGTATCGTCGAGGTCAAATGCGATTACTTTGATATTCTGGAACAAGGTCAAACTGCCAAATCTTATAAAAGCTTTAGGCTAACTATGTTTAGTGACGTAGTAAAGAATCGTTTAGGCAAAATTCATACTGAATCAATAATTCATTTTTAACTAATCGACTTTGTCTGGATATCCTTTTCTCAATTTTAGATATAATACGCGCTCTTTGAAATGTATTGAATAAGCCAGTGAATAAAAATATGTTACCCAGACGCCATAGCGTCCTGGTCGGCGATGTAGCTATCGGTGGAAATAACCCGGTAGTAGTGCAATCTATGACCAATACCGATACCGCAGATATTGCTGCAACTGTTGAGCAAATAAAGCAACTCAGTGATGCGGGATCTGAGCTGGTGCGTGTCACGGTGAATAATGAAGCTGCGGCCAGTGCTATTCCCCATATTATAGAAGCGCTGAATAATGATGGATATCAGGTTCCAATCGTAGGAGATTTCCACTTTAACGGTCACAAATTACTGGATAAATACCCTGCTTGCGCACAGATGCTGGCCAAATATCGTATTAACCCGGGTAACGTTGGGCGCGGAAAAAATCGTGACATTCAGTTTCACAGCATGATAGAGCAAGCCTGCCGTTACCAGAAACCGGTTCGTATTGGGGTAAACTGGGGTAGTCTTGATCAGCAAATTCTCGCACAACTACTGGATCAAAATGCCAATTCCGCTCACCCTCAAGCGCTCAATCAAATCAACCGCATGGCGGTAATCGAGTCAGCCCTGTCTAGCGCACAAATGGCAGAGGATATAGGGCTTTCAGCGGACAAAATTATCATCAGTTGTAAAATGAGTCATGTTCATGATCTAGTGGCGGTTTACCGCGAGCTGGCAACTCGGTCCAGCTATGCTTTACATCTGGGGCTAACCGAAGCAGGTATGGGCGATAAAGGAGTGATTGCATCTACTGCCGCCCTCGCCATTTTGCTTGATGAAGGTATTGGTGACACCATCCGTATTTCACTCACTCCAGAACCTGGTGAAAGCAGAACCCGTGAAGTAAAAGTAGCTCAACATATTTTACAAACGATGGAGATACGTTCTTTTACCCCTGCTGTGGTAGCCTGTCCGGGTTGCGGTAGAACCAGTAGCAACTTATTTCAGGTGCTGGCACAAAAAATTCAGTTACAACTAGATAGCTCGATGCAGCAATGGAAAGATTTATACCCCGGAGTGGAAAAAATGAATGTGGCGGTGATGGGTTGTGTAGTAAATGGCCCGGGCGAAAGCAAACACGCAAATATTGGCATTAGCTTGCCCGGCAATGGTGAGCTCCCGGTAGCACCCGTTTATGAAGACGGCATAAAAACAGTAACCTTAAAAGGTGACAGTATTGCCGAAGAGTTTATGCTTCTGGTCAACGATTATGTGGTTAGAACCTACTCCAGATAAATCATCCTAAAGAATCTTAAGTATTTCTCCAGCGACATAATAATTAACATCATCATGCTTGTCGCAACGCGTCACACGAACATCTGCAACCATGGGTGGAGTTATATCGTGGACTGGAGATACAGTAATCTGGAGCTCTGTACCCACTGCTATTGCCTTAGCCCCCAGAAATAACACCCCTTTCGCACTCAGGTTCTGGATTTTCCCCTGATAGATTTTGTCGTCGGCAGTGATACGGTATTCCAGCGAACAGTCTAATGCCATTCTCTGGAAATCTCTTTTTTCTGAGTAATCAGTCATAACTCATCTCTAGGTTAATTAATTTCGAATAACTTCCCAAAATTGGCGACATCCAGAACCTTTTTCACATCAGGAGAAGCGCTTGATATCTTGATTTTTGAGCCTTCACCTCCTGCATGTTCGCGTAATAGCAAAAGCATGCCGAGCGCAGAACTATCAAGATAATCAGTCCCTGAAAGGTCTACGATATAATCAACTCCTGTACCTTGCGTGTCGACGTAAGAGGTTCTAAATTCGTCGTATAGTTGGAAGTCAAATTTCCCTGACACGGCAATTGTAATAATTTTTCCGTCACCAGAAACCGTACTATTAATTGGCATAAATAAAGATCCTGTATTATTTTTGAATAGATTTGCTGGGTTTTGCGCCCTTTCGTTTATATGTATGCTATTTAGCATAGCAGCTAGCTAGACTTTTTGAACAGAAAATTAGCTGCTTTAGTATTCTGCCATATCCAATAATCATTAGGCTATGTTTAGTTAGCATTATGCTGCAATAAATCACCGCGAATTAGCATTCGCATGATGCTAATCAAATAGCAACTCACAACCTTCAAAACATCTCTATACCGGCCTGATCCATTGAGCCTTGATTCACAGCTTTATTCAGCGTTTCATCCTGTTCCTGTTTGAGTCAATTTCAACACCGAAAAGGCTTCGTCCATTTTCCCGGAAATATCATCCTGGAATCCACAGTTGGACGAGTTGTGGTGCGTTTGAGGTGGTATAAATCAAGGCGCGACGACGCGCAATAGCAAGAAGCTATTCCAGGGAGTTACAAAGCTACCGCATCACTGCTCTCGCCCTTTACCTATGTCCCTATAGGCAAAGCTACCGCGTCCTGCTCACGCCCCTTACCTATGTCCCTATAGGCAAAGCTACCGCATCCCTGCTCTCGCCCCTTACCTATGTCCCTATAGGCAAGGCCGCCTCAAACGTGCAATTCAGCTTGTAGCGGGATTCACCTGCTGGGTTTCAGCATGGATGCTGTTATTTCGCGAATGCATGGACGACTATATGGACGTAGGATGTACGAACCCACGGATGGGCGAAGGTACGAGACTATGGTGGTCGAAGATAGAACAATGCAGGAGCAATTGTCGTGAGCGAAGCAGGATGCCTGAGCCGATGCATAGGCCGGCGCACCCTGCTGCATTATCGTTCCTGCTAAGGGATATAAGATTAAGCGCTCATTTTTTAAACCACTGCGGGATCAATAACTTGCGTCAGGGAGCGGCATGAAGCTATGGATTCAGGTATAACTTAACGAGCTATTTAGGTGATTACAACGCGATGCTTGCCATCTTTCTTGGCTCTATACAATGCCTGATCCACTCGTTTAAAAAGGCGTTCAAAGTCATCACCCGCATGTAGCATGGATAGTCCTACACTCAAGCCGACCTCGATAGTTTTATCAAAATCACTCTGATCTAAATATCGAATGGCTTTGAGTATACGGCTGGCGACATCAATAGCACCCTGTGCATCGGTATATGGTAGCGCAGCAACAAACTCATCACCTCCATAGCGGTATAGCATATCCGTATCCCTGAGCACACCCTGAATAGATTTAGCCGCCATAACCAGTAAACGGTCTCCCATATCATGGCCTAGATTGTCATTGACTGATTTAAACCCATCCAGATCCATAATCATCAACGCTAACCGGTGATCATGACGTTTAGCCAGACGAATTTCACGCGGTAACATCTTATCCATAGCAGCTCGATTGTTGATATTTGTCAACGGATCTTTATATGCCGATACGACAGCAACATGATACAACAGTGCATTTTTTAACGGATACACCAGAGAACAAAGTAGATCTTCAAATTGACAAACTTCGTTACTGCTAAAAGGAGTATTACGATAAAGAACCAACTCACCAAGATCCATCTTCTGAATCGTTAAATGGTAATTCAAACTATGTTGACCCACTTTTCCGCTTCTCACCGGCTTTTCCAGATGATCAGAAGAATAACGGTAACTCGCATGTGGAATGAGCGCTCTAATCTCATTAGAAAAAATTTGCAACATCTCGTCCAGTTTCAGTGTCCTGGATAGCAGGTCAGACATTTGCAGGATTTTCAGGTACTGCTTATCACTAACCACCTGTTCAGATTTGCGCGAATCAAGAGCGATTACCTGTAATGGAGATTTGTTTTCTCCTGGTAAAGATATTGTCTGAGGCATAGTTACTTCTTTTCTTTGGTTTATTACAGTAATCGATATGCGAGTATCATGCCATAATTAAATTTACTTATATTTCAATGTGTTAGATAATAAAACGCCAATCAATAATTGATATCGCCATATATTTGACACGGTTATTCAATTTATCGATAAAAATAAGGGGTCAGACATGGTGTTTTTTAGTATTTTCTGCCGATATTATGCACAGGCGTCAATTTATAGACTGAGATACTCTTTTCTTCAATATAACGCCCAATGAGATTAATGGCTTATACTTGGTTAATCTGAAAACAGGAGGCAGTGTATTACCCAACACGGATAAATTTTGCCCATATGCAACCCATAAACACTACTTTACCCAGCGTTCAGCTGGATGCTCGCACTGCAAAGGTTCAGGATATTCTGCAGAATCTTCAGCAGGCAGGTTTATTTAGAGCGGTAGTCGTTAAGCAGACGGGAAATCAGGTGTTGTTAGATACAGCATTCGGAAAAGTCACAGGAAAAGCACCTGACCAGTTAAAAACTGGTGATGAAATACTGGCCAGACTAACCGCTTTAAAACCGCAACCTACGCTCAAAATTGAGCAACACATATCTCAGCTACTCACTCTAGCAAAAACTCAATTCAAAGCGGCTTTTCAAAATCTTAATGACGCCGTGCTAAGCGCAAAAGTAGTCTCACACAGCAACAGCCATACCCAGCTAAAGATAAATAACCAGATCGTTCAAATTAACCGCCAGGATAGTCTGCAAATCGGTGAAACCTTACTATTGAAAGACGCAGGAAAAAACCAGCTTCAGCTCATTCGCATACAACCACAGGCTATTTTAAAAGCTGCACTTTCCAGTTTGATCCCCCGTGGGATACAACAGGGACAACAATACAACTTAAGCTCCCTGCAAAAAGTGGCAAGCGAGCTTATTGGAGCAAAAAGCGCAGCTCTAATTGATAGGGCCAATATCAAAACAGCCGAACTAACACAACAGGGCAGATTGGGTATTGAGGCATTACAAAGCCCCCCTGGCAAGCAACAATTGACAGATCAGCCTGTAAACCCTGGTCGAGCGAAGCTGTTAAATGATATTTTGACCAATCTGGCTAAACCGCTGGCTTCTGCCGAAAATATCAAACCCCAAACCTTGCAACAGATATTCACCTTTCTCGCATTAATCAAGACCGATATGCCGGATAATATGGGTAATCTGGGCCAACAACTACAGTATTTATCGCTAGTACTAAAGCAATCACCAGAAAGTTTCCATCAGCTAATCCGGGGAACTTTCCCGCAACCAACTACGCATATAACTGATAAGCAACTTGATCGTCCTGTAATCGAATTATCAAACACTTTGCGACTTGAACTGTTACAGCAGACCGAACAGACCTTGAATCAGCTATTCACACAACAAAGCTCAACTCGTTTACAGCTAGAACAACAGCAACCGTTGAATCTATTTCTAAATATCCCCATACAAGTAGATAATGAAAGCCAGAACCTGCAGCTAAAAATCAAACAAAAGAAAAAAGGCCGGAGTGATGAATTAGTACAGAGCTGGGAAATAGAACTATCATTTGAGTTTGGTTTACTGGGCATGATCACCACCCGTATTCTGCTACAGGATAATAAAATCTCTGCAAACTTCTGGGCACATCAACCCAGTACCAAAAACCTGATTGATCATCATATGAATCAATTCAAAACACAGTTACAAAAAGCGGGGTTTGAGCCAGGTTTATTTGATTGCTTCAATGGCCCTGCCCCCCAACCCAGCCAAAAAGAGCAGTACATTACAAACGACAATCTATTGGACCTGGAAGCATGACCGAGCAGAAAAAAAGACAAGCACCTAAATTTGCAATTGCCCTGGAATACGATGGCGAACAGGCTCCGCTAGTAACCGCCAAGGGTCATCACGATATTGCCGATGAAATTTTACGTATTGCTGAAGAGGAGAATATACCTGTCTATGCAGATAAAGAGCTGTCTGCCTTGCTTGCGCAGCTCGACCTGGGAGATCATATTCCTCAATCCCTGTATGTTGTGATTGCTGAAGTGTTAAGTTTTGCCTACCGACTATCCGGCAAGCATAAGGATTTTATGGATAAACTTTAATCCGTAGCGTAATGCAGCTTTCATGCATAGGTATCAATAATGCCTTTTTTTTGCCGTTCTTTTTTCTTCAGATCTTGCGGAGCTGACTCAGGTGCTTTTTTTTCCGGCGATTTTTTATGTTTCAAAATTTTGCCGGTAGATACAACTGGATATAACGGTTTTATATTTTCTTCTGGCATGATTAATCCATAGCTAAAAGCCCGTGATTTGCCCCATTTCACTTTGTGTAAGCAGCTTGTTGAGATCAACTAGTATTAATAGTTTTTCACCTTTACTCACCACACCATCGATATACTTCGAAGTCTCCGCATTGCCTACGTTGGGGGCAAGATCGATTTCATCTCGCTCAATATCGACAACTTCGGCAACACTATCTACCAGAATTCCCAAAATTTGTTGTTGAGCTTCTATGACAATGATGCGAGACATTTCATCACTTTCTTTAGGCTGCAAACCAAAGCGAGTACGTGCATCTATAACCGATACCACGTTCCCTCTCAGGTTTATAATCCCCAACACATAATTGGGTGCACCAGGAACTGGTGCAACTTCTACTTCACGTAGCACTTCCTGCACCTGCATTACATTCATTCCATAGGTTTCATCTTCCAGAGTAAACGTAACACACTGCAGTGAAGTGGAATCATTCTGAGAATCGGCCATTGTTAACCTCCAGGATAAATCGTTGTGAATGTGTTATCGGCAACACAATCAATAAATTAAGAAAACATAAAAATTCAGCCACCTTAGCCAACTGGATAAGCACTTTCTTTATTATGTAATGTATAACAGATAATTGAAAAAATGCTTCAACCGGCTGCCGCAATACTTTCAAGATGTTTCATTATTTTCATTGGATCAAGTAGCAGGGCCAATGATTCTTTAATTGTACCCATGCTTAATCCGCTAGTTTTGGGTCCACTCCACTGAACATCATCGGACTCAATCTTCACCACCTTTCCTAGTGAGTCACAACTCAAAGCCCAGTCTCCATCACCAAATACCAGTATATGGGTATGAATGCTCTCATCAGCATGGTGGTTTCTAATACTCAATAGACCTGCCGTGTCCACAACCCGAATATTGCGATCTCGGTGCTTAAACACACCTAAAGACCAATATTTGGAACTGGGTATCTGTGTCAGATTTTCGACCCAGGGCAATACACTGCCCATTTCAATTAGTGGTATTGATAACTGTGTGCCAGACACCTTAAACATCAGACACTGTATGGGATAGACAAAATCATGATGACGATCTACAACCTGTTCTGGCTGTAATACTTCAGTTTCAGACGCTTCTTGCGGTGCATCAATAACTAGATCACTGGATTTAACCGTTTCATTTATTTGTTGATCCGTATCATCTTCAGGAATTTCAAAATCGGTAAGTAAAACAAGATTACCCTTAACAGGCAAAGGTTTCACTTCAACTGGCTCGGCAAAGACCTCATGCAGCAGGCTGTCCAGATAACTCTCAACTGCCTTCTCTGGTTTAAGCAGATTGTTGTCTTTTTTCTTCATCATGACGTTCCTGAATTCCTAACAGGAAGTCCAGCAGTTTTTTATAGGATAATGAGCCACGCGAATAAGGAGCCATGGTGGGTAAAGGTAAACCTACCTTACTAGCATCTCTAAAACGAGTATCAATCGGAATAACCGAGCCCCAGACATTAAAGCGGTAGGTCTCTTTCATTTGCTGTAACGCATCCACTGAAGCTTTCGTACGCTGATCATACATGGTAGGAATAATCATAAATGGAGTTTTCTTATTTAACGATTTTTCAACCATCTTGAGCGTATGCATCATACGTTCTAAACCTTTTAATGATAGATAATCGGTTTGTGCCGGGATCAGCACCTGATCGCTGGCTGCCAATGCATTAATCATCAAAATACCCAGCATCGGTGGGCAATCAATCAATCCAAAAGCAAACTTGTCTGCTACAGCCTGTATCGCTCTTGCCACTACAAGTCCTTTGCCAGCCCCCTGAGTGGATCCGATCTGACGATCCAGAGTAGCTAAAGCACTGGATGCAGCAAACAGATAAGTATTCTTAATTTTTGTTGGTAATAGCATACGCGCTATCTCTACCGGACTGGTAGTTGGGTTAGCGAATAAAGAATAGATCCCAGAATCAATCTCATCTGGGTTATAACCCATATAACTGGTTAAAGAGCCATGTGGGTCAAGATCAACTAATAGTATACGTTTACCAGTATTAGCCAAATGGCCCGCCAGGCTGACAACTGAAGTTGTCTTCCCTACACCGCCTTTCTGATTGATACTTGCCCAGGTTTTCATTTTGAAAATAAAATTCGTTGTATTTCAATTAAATTAATATAAGTTACCTTAATGTATATATCTTAAGTATAGGCCTTAAGTAGTCCAGGCACATCCAGAATAATAGCAATGTTACCATCACCCGTAATTGTAGATCCCGCCATGCCGGGTAATCCCTGCAGCATTTTACCCAAAGGCTTGATCACAACTTCTTCCTGGCCAATGACCTGATCGACCACAAAGCCCACCGACTCATTACCCACCTGAACCATAATCACATGTGGATCACCATCATATACTTCACCTTCTTCGCGTTCATTGAGCAACCATTTACGAAGATAAAACATAGGTGGTGCCTTGCCTCGATTCAGAACCACTTCCCTTCCATCCACTACGCTTACTTTCTTAGAGCTAAATTCAAAAATCTCATTTACAATCGATAGTGGAAGTGCAAATTTTCTACTGCCTAATTGCACCATAAGTGTTGGCAGGATAGCCAGTGTCAACGGCACTTTTATACGTAGTTCAGTGCCTATGCCCAGTTCAGATTCAATATCAATTGTACCGTTGAGCTGAGAAATCTTGGTCTTTACTACATCCATTCCAACGCCACGTCCAGACACGTCAGATATCAGTTCCTTGGTAGATAACCCCGGCATAAAAATCAAATCGAAACAACCTTTGTTATCGAGTCGGGCAGCAGCTTCGACATCCATCAAACCCTTTTCGATGGCTTTATTGCGTAGTATTTCGGGATCCATACCAGCACCATCATCTCTAATGGACAGAAGGATATGATCACCTTCCTGCTGAGCGGATAGAACGACAATACCCTGCCGAGGCTTACCTGCTTTTTCCCTGATATCAGGCATTTCAACGCCATGGTCAACAGAGTTACGAACCAGATGCACCAGTGGATCAGCAAGTGCTTCGACCAGGTTTTTATCCAGATCCGTTTCTTCTCCCTCCAGTTCCAGAGAAACTTCTTTTTTCAAGCTACGGGCAAGGTCTCTCACCACTCGAGGAAAGCGGCCAAAAACTTTTTTAACCGGCTGCATACGTGTTTTCATCACAGCTGTCTGCAAATCAGCGGTTACCACATCGAGGCTGGATATTGCCTTATGGACGCGCTCATCTTCAAAGGTTTGGCGCAGGGTATTCAATCGATTTCTGGTCAACACCAGCTCACCGACCAGATTCATAATATCATCCAGCCTTGAGGTATCCACACGAACCGTGGTTTCGCCTTTGGGTATTGCGCTTTCTTTCTTGGGCGCTGGTTTAGCGGCTGCTGCTGGCTTGCTTGAAGCCGCAGCTTTCGGTGCAACAGTTTTTGCATCCGGTTTTTTGGCTGCAGAAGCTGTGGGTCCTTTGCCTTTGCCATGCATTTCATCCAGTAAAGATTCAAATTCATCATCCGAAATAACATCTGGATCTGCCGCCTTTTTATCGAGTGCTTTAGCGGCTGGTTTGTCAGCTGGTTTGTCAACGGGTTTTCCTGTCGTTTTAGCTGATGGATCGCCCCCCTTACCATGCAATTCATCTAACAGGGCTTCGAATTCATCATCAGTTATTTCGTCACTTGATGCTTTATCTGCTGTCGCCGGTGTCGCTACTTCCACAGCTTTTGGGGCTGATCCTGATCCATGTAATGCATCTAGCAGGTTTTCAAATTCTTCGTCAGTTATCTCATCTTTACCGGACACAAATTCACTGGTGACTGCCTCAATATCTGGAGAGGGTTCACTTTCAACTCCTGCCTGCGTTTCTTCAATGGAATCTTCGACTATTTCAGGTTCAGGTTCAGGTTCGGCTGGTAATTCTTCAGCTGCCGCTCCTGGTGTTTGCATGGTCACCAACTCCTGTAGTAATGCAGGGTCAGCTGGCGAAGGATCTTCTCCTGATCTGATCTCTTCGAACATGCTATTGGCTTCATCTAACACGCGCAGAAAAGCATCCATCATGTCGGCATTGAGGCTGATTTCATGATTACGTAATAGATTAAAAACGTCTTCAGATTTATGGCAGACTTCGACCAGATTGGTCAATGAAAGAAAACTGCCTCCGCCTTTTATAGTATGGAAACCGCGGAAAATTGAATTCAATAGATCGGAATCGTCCGGCGTTTGTTCAAGGTCGACTAATTGTTCATTTAACCCTTCAAGAATCTCTCCAGCTTCCACCAGAAAGTCCTGTAAGATTTCGTCTTCCAAATCAATAGCCATTGGTTTACCTGTTCATTACTTAAACTATCAGGTGATTTTCACCTGATGATTTCTAAAAACCCAAACTAGCCAGCAAATCGTCTACTTCATCCTGATTAGTTGCAACCTCGGCTTTATCTGCTGTGGGTAACTGTGGTCCATGAGCCATGGTACCATCTGCCTGTTTTTCGTCATTTTTACTTAATTTGGCACCTGAAATAGCAACCAGTCTAACCAGTTTTTCTTCTACTTCCTGCACCATGTTGATCACTTGCTTGATCATCTGACCGGTCAAATCCTGATAATCCTGCGCCATCATTATATCGGTCATTTTGGAACGAACTTTATCGCTTTCTGGATGAACCGAAGCTAAAAACTCGTCTATGTCGTCGCTTAAGGCTAAAAATTCAGTTTTAGATAACTCTCGTGTACGAAATTGCTGCCAACGTTGCTGGATGTTTTCTGCTTTATGAGTAAACTCATCAATCACATCCATTGCCGCCTCTGCCCCAGTCATTGTTTTATGCGCGGCCTCTTCGGTTTTAGTCACGATAAAATTAAGCCTTTCCTTGGCATCGGGGATTTCTTCTTCAGTGAGTTCAACGACTCTCTGGTCATCACTAAAAGCATTTATTGAATTGTGAATTTCGCGGGTGATTTTACCCAGTTCCTGAAATAGTGTTGACTCTCGTAGGGTCGTCAATTCACCAATCAGGCGATTAGCCGAGTCATTATCTGCCTGATTCAATGCGTCGCTCAGTTCATTGAGCCGCGCCAGGTATTCTTCATTCAGATAATTCGGAGTTTCGTCCTGATTCATCCTTCTAGCCTCTCGAATATTTTTTCGATTTTCTCTTTCAAGGTGACAGCGGTAAAGGGCTTAACGATATAACCATTCACTCCAGCCTGTGCAGCAACCACAATCTGTTCACGCTTTGCTTCGGCAGTAACCATTAAAACAGGCATATTTTTAAGGTTTTCATCTGCACGTACTGATTTTAAAAGCGTGAGGCCATCCATGCCCGGCATATTCCAGTCAGTAACCAGAAAATCAAATTTCCCAGATTTCAATAAAGGCAAAGCGGTCTGACCATCGTCTGCTTCCGTGGTATCGTTAAAGCCCAGGTCACGTAACAGATTCTTGATAATACGACGCATCGTCGAAAAATCATCAACAATCAGAATCTTCATATTTTTATCCATGCAACCTCCACCTATTGCATACATTGATAAGCCAGTACTTCTTTATTTAGCTGTATCGGCTATTAAAGCATAATATAAAATTTAAATTCCATAGGGCTATTATAGTTGATACCTATCAAATAAACCCTTAATAGAATATGGGGTTCAGCGACTGGATATCCAGTCCGACATCTTTGTTCTGATGCGCAGCATGGCCTGGCCATGAACCTGGCAAACTCTGGACTCGCTGACATCTAGTACCTGACCGATTTCACGAAAATTTAATTCATCGTGGTAATAAAGAGACATCACCAACTGCTCTTTTTCCGGCAAGCTGCGTATACTATCAGCTAATAGCTTGTGATACTCGTCATCACTTAATTGTTCGAAGGGAGAGTCGTTATGCGCCCCAGATACCTGATAATCATTGTCTTCCTGCAGAGCATCTATACTAAAAACCCTGCTGCTATTGGTATCGACCAATATCTGATGATACTCGGATAGACTGATACCCATCTCTTTTGCAATTTCCTGATCGGTAGCATCACTACCCTTGTGGTGCTCAATTTTTCGGATAGCTTCAGTGACCGCTCGTGATTTGCGATGCACTGAACGGGGTGTCCAGTCTAACTTTCTAATTTCATCTAGCATGGAACCACGTATACGAATACCTGCGTAAGTTTCAAAACTGGCACCCTGACTGGAGTCAAAATTACTCGCCGCTTCCAACAGACCAAGCATGCCGGCCTGTATCAAATCATCCACCATCACATGAGAAGGCATTCGATTAATCAGGTGGAAGGCGATACGTTTAACCAGTGCAGCATGACGCGCCACGATATTGTCTTCACCATATCGCTCAACCTCAGCATACATCGCGTGGCCGTTCATTAACCCATGACCTCGCTGTTGCCGCTGTAATCCATCAACCTCTCGATGAAAAACTCCAGATGCCCCTCCATCGTCTTCGGAACTGGCCAACTCTGAGTCTTCTGCGCAATCTTGCGGAATGCCATCGCTGATGGACTGCGGGGGTACATCTCTATTACGCACTTTTGTTTTTGTACCGCTTTTCTCAAATAGTCGTCATAAGGGACCGAGCCAATAAAATCGAGCGTCACATCAAGATACTGGTCGGCTACTCTTGCTAACTTCATATATAGCTCACGTCCCTGCTGAATGCTATGCGCCATATTGGCTAAAACGTGAAATCTTTGTACCTGAAAGTCGCGACTCATTACCTTGATCATGGCGTAGGCATCCGTAATCGAAGCCGGTTCATCGCATACCACAATCACTATCTCACGAGCTGCACGCACATAACTTACTACAGAATCCGATAGACCTGCAGCGGTATCAATCAAAAGAGTATCGATTGGAGCGGTCAAATCTGAAAAGGCGCGGATGATGCCTGCATTTTGTACCGAGTTTAAATCCGCCATCTCTCGTGTGCCAGATGAAGCCGGAATAATCTTCACCCCAGATGGACCATCTATCAGGGTTTCATCGAGTGTACACTCTCCATTAATAACGTGTGACAGGTTATATCCTGCTGATAGCCCCAGTAGCACATCTATATTGGCTAGCCCCAGGTCTGCATCCATGACCATCACTTTCTGACCCGACTGCGCTAATGCAACCGCCAAATTGACTGATACATTGCTTTTGCCCACACCGCCTTTTCCACTGGTTATGGCAATTACCTGAACCGGCTTTTGATTGTTCATCTGTCTTAAACCTTGAGCCTGATCCATATTTGTCAACCCTTACTTGTTGAAATCAAATGATTATAGCGGAATGCCAGCGTCTCTTTGTCCACCTGCTCGGTATAATTTTGCATCAGTGATACCGCTTTGCTAACCAGTCTATGATTCTTCGCCATTTGCAGATCTTCGGGGACTCTTTGCCCTGTTCCGCAATAGGAAATAGGTAATTGATGACGTATAGATGCGGTCAGAATACCACCCAGACTGGCTGACTCATCCAGCTTGGTGACGATAGTTCCGGCCAGTTTTACTCGAGAGAAGCTTTTCACGGTTTCATTCAAAGCGGCCAGCTGGGTATTGGCTGATAACACAAGATAAGGCTCAATCTCGGGCGAGCCATGCTGTAACTTATGAAACTGTTCTGACAGGCGTACATCAGTCTGGCTCATTCCCGCCGTATCAATCAATACAAGGTACTTATCCTCCAGCATTTTAAGGCTATCAGTAAGCTCTTCACTGTTATTCGCAGTAAGTAAAGGAATCTCTAGAAGACGTGCAAAATGCTGTAATTGATCCTGAGCCCCTACTCGAAAATTATCGGTGCTGATCAATGCCACCGAACGTTTACCATGAGTATGTGCGAAACGCGCTGCCAGTTTAGCAATGGTTGTGGTTTTACCAACGCCAGTAGAACCGACCAGAGCGATTCTACCTCCCTGAGTCAGGAAATCGTTTTGCTGGATAGGAATAGAAGTTGCCAGAATACCCAGAGCTTTCTGCCAGACCTTATGAGGATCATCATTAAGCACACCCAGTTTTTCGAAAATCATTTCGCAGATATCCGTACCCAGGCCAAGCTCTGTCATCAAGTTGAGTAATACAGATCTGACGGGGTGACGTTGATTGAATCGATCCCACTCGAGAACATTTAACTGGCTAGCCATCAGGTCGCGTAGATTTTTCAATTCACCCTTCACTTCATCAATCATCAGATTGGATTCAGCTTGTTGCGCATGCTGGGTATATTCGTTATCACGTAAATTATGCAACAGCTTGTCAGCCTGCGCAGCACGAGCAAGCACCTCCTGTTCAACTGGTAGCGTTTTCTGAGGTGATGCTTTTCTCGCGGCTGCAGGCTTAGGCCTGGGGCTAGAGTTGGGCGTACTCGTTTTCTGTCTGGTATTTATAGGATTAGCTGGCCGGGGTTGCTCAATTTGCTGCTCAATTTTGGGAGGGTTAACAGGCTCGGGGGTTGTGGTTCTTGCCTGCATAGGGATAACCGATGCCTGCATTCCCAATACGGGTTCTTTTCGGCCTTCGCTATTCTGATCGTAAATAAAATCAGGTATAGACACTGGTGCACTCTGAGCAGTCGATTGTTGAACAGCTTGTTGAACCGGCTGTTGAGCTGGCTGATGTTCAGGCTCGACCTGAGTTTGCCAGCCTTGTTGAGGGACCGCTTTTGATAAAGGTATCGAAGGATTACCTGCATAGGCATCGACCTCGCGATGATCAAAGTCAATAGCTGATAATATTTCCACGCCACCAGGCACTTTCTTGTTGCCAAGAATTACCGCATCTGGACCCTGTTCCAGCTTCACCTGCGCCAACGCCTCGCGCATGGTTGCTCCATATGTACGCTTAATTCTCATCACTACACCCAATTTTCATGTTGTGTTCGCCGTTTTATAAAGTTACCCGACCCTGTTTACTGGCCTTGAGCTGGCGCCGGATTGCCGACGCTGGCTATTACCTTAATCTGTTTATCTTCCGGAATTTCTTCATAACTCAGAACATGTAGCCCCTGGATACCATGTCGGACCATGCGGGCCAGGAAAGCACGTAAATTTTGTGATACCAGTAATACCGCAGGTTGTCCTTTGGCTAGCTGATTTTGCGTACTTTCCTTGAGTGAGTTATGCAATATCTGGGCAAGCCCGGGCTCAAACGCCATCACCTTGCCACTTTCTCCCTGTGTAGACTGCTGCAAAATCTGTTCCAAAGAGGGGTGTAAGGTCATCACAGTCAGCTCTGAAGCCATTCCATAGATGCTTTGTATGATTTGGCGGCCCAGTGCAACACGTACCTGAGCGGTTAATACGCCGGGATCTTGACTGTGTTGACCATAATCTGCCAAGGTTTCGGCTATAGTGCGTAAATCTCTGATGGAAATCTGTTCCTGCAACAAGGCCTGTAGTACACGAACTATGACGGATAGAGATAGTGGTTTAGGGGTAAGATTTTCTACCAGTTTAGGCGCGTTACGCTTGAGTACTTCCATTAGCTCCTGTACTTCTTCGTGTCCGATCATTTCATGTGCATTTTCCTGCAACATCTGGCTTAAATGTGTCGCCACTACCGTCGATACATCAACAACGGTATAACCCAGAGTCTGAGCATGATCGCGTTGCGCAGGGTCAATCCACACGGCATCCAGACCAAATGCAGGATCCTTGGTCGCTACTCCAGTTAATTCGCCGTAAACAGTACCGGGGTTAATAGCCAGATCCTTACCCGGCATCACTTCAGCTTCACCCATGGGTACGCCAAGCATACTTAAGCGATATCCATTAGGCGGCAGATCGAGGTTATCTCGGATATGCACTGACTGAACCAGGAAACCCAGCTCCTGAGACAGCTTTTTACGTACGCCCTTAATGCGTGTCATCAACTCACCACCCTGGCGCTCATCTACCAGCGGGATCAAGCCATAACCGACTTCCAGGCCAATCATATCGACGGTTTTAACATCATCCCAGCTGAGTTCTTTCTGAACGGGTGGAGCAACTACTTCAGGTGCCACAGCTTCTTCTTCAGCAACGCGTTGTTTCTTTTTATTGATGCTATAAGCCAATCCACCAGAAATGGCAGCCAGGGTTAGAAAGGCAAAATTAGGCATGCCAGGAATAATACCCATTAAGGTCAGAATCGAAGCGGTAACAATCAACGCACGAGGGTCTTCGAACATCTGTACAAACACCTGCCCTCCCATTTCGCTGGAAGCCGATACCCGGGTCACTATGATGGCAGTTGCAGTTGAAAGTACCAGGGAAGGTATTTGTGCTACCAGGCCATCACCAATCGTCAGCAAGGTGTAATTACGTAAAGCATCTGAGGCAGCCATATCGTGTTGCAGGACACCTATCGCCAGCCCACCAATAATATTGATAAACAGGATTAAAATACCAGCCACCGCATCGCCGCGTACAAATTTACTGGCACCGTCCATAGAACCATAAAAATCTGCTTCCTGAGCTACTTCTGCTCGACGCTGGCGCGCTTCATCCTGAGTACATAAACCAGCATTCAGGTCCGCATCAATCGCCATCTGCTTACCGGGCATCGCATCCAGGGTAAATCTGGCACTGACCTCTGATACACGCCCAGCACCCTTGGTAACCACGACAAAGTTGATGATAACCAGAATACCGAACACCACCAGACCCACGGCATAGTTGCCGCCAATAACAAAATCACCAAAGGCTTCAATCACCTTACCTGCGGCGGCAGTACCGGTATGACCTTCCAGTAACACCACTCGGGTAGATGCAATATTCAATGCCAGTCGTAATAAAGTGGCTACTAACAGTATGGTCGGGAACACCGTAAAATCGAGTGGACGCATTGCATAAACCGATACCAGTACAACGATCAGGGCAAAGGCAATATTGAAAGTAAACAGCATATCCAGAGCCATCGGCGGCAATGGAATAACCACCATCGCCAGCATCATGATTACCAGTAATGGGGCTGCCAGACCCTGCGTGTTAAAACCTCTTATATTTTGAACAAGCGTAGCCATAATTATATCTGCTCATCGGTTGGTACAAAGGGATCGGGGCGATCCGGAATATCCAGTCCATGCTTGCGAGCATTTTGTAACTGGAAGATAAAGGCCAGTACCTGAGCCACCGCATAATACAGTTGTCCCGGTATTTCCTGACCCAGTTTAGAATGTGCGAAAAGTGCACGTGCCAGTGGAGGCGCTTCAAAAATTTCAACACCGTGCGCCTGTCCAATTTCTCTTATCTTTAATGCGATCAAATCCTTACCCATAGCAACTACGACTGGAACCGCCATGTTTTCGGGGTCATACTTCAGTGCTACCGCATAATGGGTTGGATTTGTGATGATGACATCAGCAGTAGGCACATCCAGCATCATTCGGCGCTGAGCCATCTCCTGTTGTAATCCACGAATTTTAGATTTAACCTCAGGGCGACCTTCGGTTTCTTTCATCTCATCACGTACTTCCTGCATGGTCATTTTCAGTTTATTACTGTGATCCCACAGTTGAAATGGCACATCAATCGCAGCGATTAATAATAGTGCCAGAGACATAACCAGAAAGGCATAGCCAAATAACCAGGCTGCGTGGGTCAGGCCCGGCAAAAATGGCTCTAGTCCCAAATGGAGAAATTTATCTGAATTTGACCACATGAAGGTTACCGCTATAAAAGACACCACCAGGAATTTGGCTAAGGCTTTTACCAATTCCATTAAACCCTTAGCTGAAAAAATTCGCTTGAGCCCTGCGACAGGATCAATTCTTTCAGCTTTAAACGAAATCTGATCAAGACTAAAAGACCAGCCTCCCAGCATTAATGGGGTCGAAATAGCAACCACTACCATCAACACCAGGAAAGGCGTTATTCCAGTGAGCGCATCAAATAAGGCATTTTCAAATCGGATGAAGATTGATGAAGGATCCAGGATCTCGCTACGGCTTAAGGTAAAACCTGTGGTCATCATGTTAGATAGCGCCGCAATAATATAAGAGCCCATCATCAGCAGGCCCATAGCACCCGTAACCATAATGCTCATACTGTTGAGATCTTTGGAACGGGCTATCTGTCCTTTTTCCCGAGCCTCGCGTAGTTTTTTGGGGGTCGGTTGTTCGGTTTTTTCCTGACTGGTATCGTTATCAGCCATCATAACCCCCCAATCTTTTGACTTGCCTGCATGCCCATCAACAACAGCTGATTAAAACGCGGCAGGATAGTTGGCAACACTAACATGATAATGATAAACCCCATCAACATAGTGACAGGAAAACCAACAGAAAATATATTCAGTTGAGGTGCGGCACGAGTCATAATACCCATAGCCAGGGTGATGACCAGAATTGAAATCAGCGCTGGTAACGCAATCCAGATGGCAGCGATAAACATCTGACTGGAAAAACTGATAATCAACCAGAAGCTGTCTCTGGTTATGCCTTCAAGGCCTACAGGAATAGATTGAAAGCTGCTTACCACTAACTGGATCACCATCAAATGGCCACCCAGAGAAAGAAATAGAAGCGTACCCATAATCAGGAAAAACTGTGACAGCACAGGCACATTGACACCATTTGCAGGATCGACCATAGAAGCAAAGCCAAGCCCCATGGTCATGGCAATGGCTTCACCTGCTATGGTCAAAGCACCCAAAACCATTTGCAGAATAAAACCCATTGCCAGGCCAATCAGCACCTGATGTATGGAAATAGTTAGACCTGCCGCTGAAAGCGGCTCTACCGCAGGTATCTCGGGTAACAGAGGCAACACCAGAAAACTGATTAAAAATGCCAGCACAATGCGAACACGTATAGAAACCAGACGGGTACCGATCACCGGCATAGCCATTAACATGGCAGAGATGCGCATAAAAGGCCAGAGTAATGACCCAACAAAAGCAGTAGCCTGTGCTGCATCCACGTCCATAGCTAACCTAACAAACTCGGTATGCTTAAATAAAGTCGGCGCGTGAAGTTAAGCAAAGTATCAAGCATCCACGGACCGGCAACCATAATTGATAACACCAGCACCAATAATTTAGGAATAAAGCTGAGTGTCATTTCATTAATTTGAGTGGCCGCCTGAAACATACCGATCAATAAACCAATAGCCAGTGCAGACAGCAGCATGGGTGCGGCCAGCATCACAATGACATATAAAGCCTGTTGTCCTAAATCGATGACGGTATCAGCATTCATAGCAGCCCCTTAACCATTCACCAGAAAACTCGATGCCAACGTACCCATAATCAATGACCAACCATCAACCAGCACAAACAACATTAATTTAAATGGCAGAGAAATAATCAGAGGAGATAACATCATCATACCCATCGACATCAAAACACTGGCAACCACCAGATCTATGATGACGAAGGGAATAAAAATCATAAAACCAATTTGAAAAGCGGTTTTCAGCTCACTAGTAACAAACGCTGGCAATAGTAACCTGAGCGGAGTTTCTTCAGGTGAAGCGATAGATTCAATACCAGCAATATCCGCAAACATACGAATATCGGTTTCACGAGTCTGTGCCAGCATAAAGGTTTTAAAGGGCCCAACGGCTACCTTAATAGCTTCGATGGCTGATACCTTTTCCTGTAAGTAGGGTTGTACCGCCTGATCATTCACCTGCTGTAAAACAGGAGACATAATGAATAGCGAAAGAAAAAGCGACAGCCCAATAATAATCTGATTGGATGGTGATGATGCCGTACCCATCGCCTGACGAAGAATCGCGAGAACGATGACTATACGCGTGAACGAAGTCATCATCAGCAGAATTGCAGGTAACACGGTAAGCACTGACATCAGTGCCAGAATTTCCAGTGTTACACTATAGGTTTGTCCATCGGCTGCGCCACCAGTGACGCTAAGCGCGGGGATTCCGCTTACCTGTGCATCTACTGGTAAAGCAATAAATACTAATAAAAACCCAATGAGATTAATTAGTCGCATCAGGTTTTTCCTTATTCAAAAGTTGCTGAAATTTTTGCTGAAAAGATGAGCTAACAGGCATTGATTGATCTCCTGTTTCAATCGCTTTTTCCAGTGTATGTAATTTGTCAATTCTACCAGGAGTGAGACCAATCAATAGCTGTTCGTCACCCACCTGAATCAGAGCAATACGTTCACGTTGCCCCACTGAGATAGCACTAACAATTTTTATCAAGCCATTATTAGAGCTTTGCACCAATTGCATTTTTTTTACCAGCCAGGCAAGAAAAAAAACCAGACCCACCACAACCAGTAAACCAATACTTAATTTAATCAGGTAAGACGATGAAACCGGATCAACTGCGGCAGGTTTATCCGCCGTCTGTTGTGCCATAATCTGGCTGGGTATCAAAAGCACTGTGAACAATATTGATTTCATCGTATCAATCTGACTATTTCAAATTCTTGATTCGTTCTGCAGGACTGATGACATCGGTTAAACGAATACCAAATTTTTCATTAACCACCACCACTTCACCATGCGCCACCAGGGTACCATTCACCAACACATCCATAGGCTCACCAGCAAGTCTATCCAGCTCAATGACAGACCCCTGATTCAGTTGCAGCAGGTTTCTGATGCTGATACGGGTACGTCCGATTTCCATTGAAATGGTCACTGGAATATCCAGAATCACATCAAGATTAACATCACCCTGCTGAACGCTCTCATCACCTAAGGGTTGAGTTTCAACCTTGGAGACAGCCGCTTCTGCAACAGCTTGCTCTTCCATTGCTGCAGCCCATTCATCGGCCATGGCATCCTGATCAACGGCATCTTCTATTTCATCATTCATTTCATCATCTCCAGCTCGTGCTTCATTACTTTGCCTCTTTAATTCTTTTTTGAGTCATGGCTAGAATGTCCATCTGACCATTATCTTTTGAATTCAATTTTTTTATCAAAGGATCATTCGGGTCGCATAACGAATAGACATCCTCCAGTCGAATCGCCACGTTACCGTCATGAGCACCATATTGGCCACGTAAGATAGGCATATCACTGGCCATAAGAACCACCTGTTCGGGCATATCAATGGGTATGATATCACCAGCCTCAAGATTGATTAGATCTGAGATCTTGAGTTCCTTTTCAGTAAAAACCCCCGTGAGTTCAACCTTGGCATGCATTAATTCTTCTTTTAATAAAACCGACCAGCGATCATCTATTTCACTCATATCTGATTGCACACCCGCATCCAGTACAGAGCGAATAGGTTCAATCATGGAGTAAGGGAAAACAATATGGATATCACCGCCCCCCCCTTCCAGTTCAATGTGAAAACTGGAAACAACAATGACTTCTGTAGGGCTGACGATATTTGCAAGATGAGGGTTAACTTCGTGATTATGGTAATCAAAGTCAACATGCATAATAGGCTCCCAGGCCTGTTGCAGATCGGTAAAGCACATGTGTACAACCTTTTCGATAACCCGTAATTCGGTACTGGTGAATTCCCTACCTTCTATCTTGGCGTGAATGCTGCCATCGCCACCGAAGAAGTTATCAACGATGATAAATACCAGCTTGGGATCCAGCATGACCATACCGGTACCTTTTAATGGTTGCATTTTGATCAGGCTTAGACTGGTAGGTACGAACAGCGTATGAATATATTCAGAAAACTTGATCATCTGGATACCGTTGATCGATATCTCAGGCGTCTTGCGCAACATATTAAAAAAACTGACTCGAAAATAACGCGCGAACCGCTCGTTGATCATTTCCAGGGTCGGTAAACGACCCCGAATAATGCGTTCCTGATTATTAAAGTCAAAAGAGCGCGCTTCCCCATCCGCCAGATCATCATCGACGGAAGTATCGACTGCACCATCGTCTACCCCGTGTAACAGGGCATCGACTTCATCCTGACTTAATATGTCTGTACTCACGCTAATTCTCAGCCATTAGTTTATTGCATAACAAAATTGGTGAAAAACACGTTATCCACTTCACCACCCTTGCCGTATTTGTTAATCACTCCCTGAATAGTTTCCAGTACTTTTTTCTGCAAATCCTGCTTACCTTCTGGAGTACGCAAATCAATGGATTTTTGCTGTGCAAAAAGTAATGTCAGATTATTGCGGATCAGGGGGGTATGTTTTTCCAGCTGCTCAGCTACCTCATAATAATAAGTAAGCACCTGAATTTGCACCTGCAAAAAACCCACCGTATCATCTGCCGAAAGATTGACAGTAAATGGCTTAAATTCGAAATAGACCGCATCCCCTTTAGTGGGACCTGTTTCTTCTACCGCCGCCTCATCGGTCTCCGCGTCATTGCCACCCAAAAACATCATGCCTACGCCCACTGCTATACCTACCAGCAGTAGTGCTCCAACAACAATGATGATGAGTTTCTTTTTACTAGTAGTGGTTTCTGCTTGAACCTGTTCTTCTTCAGCCATTACAGCTCTCCTATCTCAGCCAACTCTGATGAAGCAAAGTTGATGCCATAAAAAAAATCGCCCAACAAGAGCCAGGCAATTACCTGATATTTCAATTACTTATATAGTTTAAAAGAATATATTGAGGGATAAAAAAAATAAATCATAACCCCAGGCAAAGATTGTGACAGTAAATTGACGCTTATAGATACCTCTATCTCCCAACAAATTGACGCATTAAGCGAATACATTCAATGCTGTCAAAACTACCTGCCAGGTTTAAGGAGGAAGAAAGTCAATTCTGGATATAGATAAGATTGGTACTCAGGTTAAGAAAAAGCGGTGACAACCTGTTTATCACTTCACATCCTGAACCCCGATCACACGAAATTTACGCTTATTTTCCGTAGCAGAGGCAAACAATTCAGCATAGTTTTGTGTGGCATTGGCATGCTCACGCATAATGGCTTCGGCCCTGCCACCCTGACCACGATCAATGGCATCGAAGGCTGCATGGTGTTGCATATGGGCAAAATTAAAACGCCGATACTCCAGCTCCAGATTATTACGATCGATAGCCAGTGCTGAGGCCGAGACAAAGGGTAAATGCTCATCTCTCGCCAGAGCAGTACTAATCGCCGTGTTGGCACTTGCTTCAATAATAATGGCATGGAAGCGCATATTCAGATCATGGTAAGCCTCAAGATCCTCTTCGGTGACAAAACCTTTGAGGAAAAGTCCATCCCCCTCAGCAAGGCACTCTAGCAACCCCTCACGCTGAGCTTCAGAAAGGCCTTTCTGGGCAGCCTGACAGGCAGCCAGACCTTCCAGTACTCCCCTCACCTCAATCGAACCTGTGATTTCATCCTGAGTTACCTCCCTCACCCGATAACCGCGACGAGGTTGCTTGGTCAGCAGGCCTTCCTGTTCCAGGGTACGGAAGGCAATACGAACCGGCATACGGGAAACGCCCAGGCTCTCTGCTGTAGGAATTTCAGCCAGGCGCTCGCCGGCAGACAACTCCCCTGAAAGAATCATTTGCCGTAATGTACTGAGTACTCTTTGTCCCTGTTTAGCCATTGTTTTCTCTTTGTATTCGATATCTTGTACATTTTAACCATAAGCTTGCAAAATCCACTCATTCTTGTTCCATCCCTTAATAGATCCCTCATATTGGATCCAAGTTAAAAACTCCAGATGTATGGGCATTGCCAGTATTTATGCTAATAATAACCAGCTAAGTGCGTTATATCAAGCTTCTAAA